>NZ_JBSKBP010000015.1:0-173708 GCF_053714275.1 Mesorhizobium sp. Arg314
CTCCCAGCATGAATGTTGAATCAGAACTGCGATGATTTGGGAATCCTACGACTCATATAAATCTCATCCCGCTCTAGCGGCTCAGGCAAGACAACGCTGCTGCGTATCCTTGCCGGGCTGGAGAGTGCCGACGGCGGCGCTGTCGTGATCGACGGCAGAGATGTCGAGGGCGTCGGCGAGGAGCGGGCGGTGATCTTCCAGGAGCCGCGGCTGCTGCCTTGGCTCACCGTGCTCGGCAATGTTGCCTTCGGTCTCGAAGTGCGCGGCGTGGCGAAGGCACAAGCCGAGAAGCGCGCGCGTTTCTATATCGCGCTGGTCGGCCTTGCCGAGTTCGCCGATGCCTATCCCAGGCAGCTCTCGGGCGGCATGGCGCAGCGCGTCGGCATGGCACGGGCGCTGACGGTGCAGCCTGGGATCCTGTTGCTCGACGAGCCGCTCTGCGCGCTCGACGCCATGACCAAGATTTCCATGCAGGAGGAGCTGGCGCGCATCTGGAGCGAGGAAAACGTCACCATGGTCATGGTCACCCATGACCTGGAGGAGGCGATCTATCTTGCCGACCGGGTGCTGATCCTGCCGAAAGAGAAAGGCGGCGCGGCAAGGCTGATCGACATCGACCTGCCGCGCCCGCGCGAGCGCAGCGAAAGCCGCTTCGTGCGCTATCGAGAGGAGTTGCTGCGCGAGTTCGGCCTGCACTAGGTGTGTTGATATTCAAGTCAGGCCGAGCCGAGAACGGTGAGTTCCGAGAACCTGAACGAAGCGTACTTTCGGGTACGTGAGTACCGGAAGCGCAGGAAATCGCCGTTCGCATGCCGGCCTCACCTGAATCTCAACACACCTCAGGCGTCGCCTGCCGGATTACCGCCCAGCGCATCGCGCAATTTTTGGATTTGCCGGTTCAAGGCATCGAGTTCAGCCAGTTTCATGCCTGAGCGCTCGATCAGGCTCTCGTTCAGGCAATTGCACTGGACGAGCAGGGCTCGTCCGGCGGAGGTCAGGTCGACCTGCACCTGGCGCTCGTCGGTCTGGCTGCGCTGTCGGGTGACCAGGCCAGCCTGTTCCATTCGCTTCACCAGGGGTGTGATGGTGCTCGATTCCAGGGCGAGCCGGTGCGCGATGCTGCCCACCGACATGCCGTCCGCCTCTCCCAGCGCATTGAGCACGAGATATTGCGGATAGGTGATCCCCATCTCGTCCAGCATTGGCTTGTAAGTGCGGTTGATCGCCATGCTGGTGGCATAGAGCGTGAAGCAGAGCTGATTGTCCAACGGGAGAGGCACGGCGCATTCCTTTTGCCGACTGAGCATCTATTGTGTACCACGAAAAATGATATCGCGATACATATTTTCGTGGACAAGGGCTTCCACCTCCGTTACGAAAGTTATTATCGCGACAGTGTTTATCGCGGTATCAACAAAAGGAGATTGAGATGACCTCGCAGACCAAGTCAGGCTCGGGCAGCGGCACGATCACCACCAAGGACGGAACGCAGATCTTCTACAAGGATTGGGGGACGGGCCAGCCGGTCGTCTTCCATCATGGCTGGCCGCTGAGCAGCGACGACTGGGACGCCCAGATGCTGTTCTTCCTGTCCAAGGGTTACCGCGTCATCGCGCATGACCGCCGCGGCCACGGCCGTTCGACCCAGACCGACACCGGCAACGAGATGGACACCTATGCCGCCGATGTGGCGGCGCTCGTCGCGCATCTCGACCTTAAGAACGCAATCCATGTCGGGCATTCGACCGGCGGCGGCGAGGTGGCGCGCTATGTCGCGCAGTACGGGTCGGGCGGTCGCGTCGCCAAGGCCGTGCTGATCGGCGCCGTGCCGCCGATCATGCTCAAGACCGATGCCAATCCCGGCGGCTTGCCGATCGAGGTGTTCGATGGCTTCCGTTCCGCCCAAGCAGCCAACCGCGCCCAGTTCTTCCGCGACGTTCCGGCCGGTCCGTTCTACGGCTTCAATCGTCCGGGCGCGGTGGTATCGCAGGGGGTCGTCGACAACTGGTGGCGCCAGGGCATGATGGGGGGCACCAAGGCGCATTACGACTGCATCAAGGCCTTCTCGGAAACCGACTTCACCGATGACCTGAAGAAGATCGACGTGCCGGTGCTGGTCATGCATGGCGACGACGATCAGATCGTGCCGATCGCTGACTCCGCGCTGCTGTCGATCAAGCTGCTCAAGAAGGGCGAACTGAAGATCTACAAAGGCTTCCCGCACGGCATGGCGACGACCCATGCGGATGTCATCAACGCCGACCTCCTGGCCTTCTTCAAGGCCTAGAATCGTCCAATTGGATAGAGAAGGCACCCGCCGTCAGGCGGGTGCTTTTGTAATTTCATCGACATGTCCGCGGGACAGTGCCTATCTGCCGAGAAAACCAGAGATCAGCTTGACGGTGGCGTCGGGGTTTTCCTCCATGATCCAATGACCGGAGTTGGGCACGATGCCGGCTGTGACATCGGTCGCAACAAGCCGCAAGATATCGGCCTGCGTGGTGCCGGCGGATTTTTCCCCGCCAACAGCCAGCACCGGCATGGTCAGTTTGCCGCCAGCGGCGAGCATCGCCTGGTTGTCGATCGCGTCCTGGTCAAAGGCCTTGAACTGCTCGAAAGCGTCATGCATCGCATGCGGGCGTGCATAGAGTTTGGCATAGTGCTTGCGCGTGGCCCCATCGATCTTCTTCGGGTCGGCCGACAGTTCGTTGTAGAAGCGGTCGAGATAGATGCGCTCGCGCCCTGCGACCAGCCGCTCCATATCCGGGCCACGGAAGTTGAAGTGCCAAAGCAGCGGGCTTTGCTTGATCTTTTCCCAGTCACCGATTCCGGGCAGCGGCGCGTCGATGATGACCCATTTGGTGATGCGCTTGGGATATTGCGCAGCAAGCGCATAGCCGACCATGTTGCCGATGTCGTGCGTGACCAGATCTGCCTTGTCGATCTTCAGGGCATCCAACACGCCGGCGATGTCGACGGCCTGGTTCTTCTTGGTGTAGCCCGCTTCAGGGTGAGCGGACAGACCCATGCCGCGAAGGTCCGGCACGATGACAGTATGGTCCTTTGCGAGCGCCGCCGCCGCTGCGCCCCACATGTCTCCGGTATCGGCAAAGCCGTGCAGCAGCACGACCGCGGGACCTTTGCCGCCGACGCGCACATAGAGGCTCGTGCCGTTGGTTTCGACGGACCGCGTCTTGAAACCCGGCGGAAAAGGAATGATGCGTGCCGTAGCCGGCAAGGTTACAAGAAGCACGCCCAACACGGCCAACACGATCTTGCGCATATCATTCTCCAGAGACATTGAGTTATCTGCGGCACCGTCGCCCGCGCACGCGTTTCGAACACTAGAGCGATTCCAGGAAAAGTATGAGCGGTTTTCCAGCCCGGATTTGCGTAAAAACAAAGAGTTAGAGCGGTTCGCCGTTTCCGTGAAACGGTGAACCGCTCTATCAGGCTTTTCATCCGGCGTATGGAGAGGAATCGATAAGGGCGCGGCAGCTGCCACGCCCTTATCGAGTCCTGACGATCGGCGGTTTTATCTGGCCGCCGCCTGCTTCCTTGCTTCCTTCATGTTGGGCAGGAACACCGTCAGCAGGCCGAGGAAGGGCAGGTAGGAGCAGATCTGGTAGACGAAGTCGATGCCCTTGATGTCGGCGACGACGCCGAGTACGGCAGCGGCGATGCCGCCCATGCCGAAGGCGAAGCCGAAGAAGATGCCGGCGATCATGCCGACGCGGCCCGGAACCAGTTCCTGCGCGAAGACGACGATGTTGGAGAAGGCCGACGACAGGATCAGGCCGATCAGCACGGTCAGCACCATCGTCCACCCCAGGTTGGCGTAGGGCAGCGCCAGCGTGAAGGGCAGCACGCCGACGATCGAGAACCAGATCATCGCCTTCTGGCCGTAGCGGTCGCCGAACGGGCCGCCGAGCAGGATGCCCAGCGCCGAGGCGCCAAGGAACAGGAACAGCATCACCTGGCTCATCTGCACCGAAACGCCGAACTTATGCATGGCGTAGAAGGTGTAGTAGCTGGAGAGCGAGGCGATATAGGCGTTCTTGGTCAGCACCAGCAGCGTCAGCACGGCCAGTGCCCACATGACCTTCTTGCGGGCGAAGGGCGACACATGGGCGACCTGCTTGCGGGTGGCCATCGAGGCGCGCAGCCGGCTGTACCAGCCGCCGACCTGCCACAGGACGATGATGCCGATCAGCGAGCCGACGGCGAACCAGGAAATGCTGGTCTGGCCGAACGGCACGACGATGAAGGCGGCGAGCAACGGCCCCATCGACTGGCCGAAATTGCCGCCCACCTGGAACAGCGACTGCGCCAGGCCAAAGCGACCGCCCGAGGCAAAGCGGGCGATGCGCGAGGATTCCGGATGGAAGATCGCCGAGCCTATGCCGATCAGCGAGGCGCCGATCAGGAGCAGCCAGTAGTGGCCGGCGTGAGCGAGCACCACCAGGCCGACCAGCGACGAGGCCATGCCCCAGGGCAAGGAGTAGGGCATCGGCCGCTTGTCGGTGATCATGCCGATCACCGGCTGCAGCAGCGAGGCCGTTACCTGGAAGGTGAAGGTCAGAAGGCCGATCTGCCAGAAATCGAGGCCGTAATTGTCCTTGAGCAGCGGATAGATCGCCGAGAGCAGCGACTGCATGATGTCGTTGACGCAGTGGCAGAAGCTCACCGCAAGAATGACGGTGAAGGCCGTCGCTTGCGCCGAGATATTGCTTGCCGGCGCCGGTGCGGCGACGGAGGTGGCGGTCGTATCAGTCAAGGCAATGCTCCGAAGTCTTCTCGCGGCGAACCGCAGGCGGCCTTATAGGCCTGTTGCCAAGCGATTTCTTTCGTGGTTTGGTCCAATAGTTTCGCAAGTGGGCCACATCCGATGCCAAATAACCTGGAAATCTTCAGGGGCGATCCCGCCGAGCTGGGCCGGCTGCATGAAAGCCGCTGGCAGTGGCTGGAACAGGCCGTCGGGCCGGCAGTGGCGCTGCCGACGGAATATCCGGACGGCTATCACGTGCCGCAGCACCGCCACAGCCGCAGCCAGCTTTTGCATGCCCTTGTGGGCGTGGTCCTGGTGACGACGAAGCACGGGCGCTGGATGGTGCCGCCCGACCATGCGATGTGGATACCGGCCGGCACCGAGCATTCCGTCGAGATGCTGGGCGACGTTTCGATGCGCTCGGTCTATGTCATGCCGGATGCCATTGCCGGCCTGCCGGAAGGTTTGCGCGTGGTCGGCATCACCGAGCTGATGCACAGCCTGATTGTTGAATCGGAGAAACTGCCGCAGGGCGGCGAGCTCGAAGGGCGCGCAGCACTCGTCATGGGACTTTTGCTGCACGAGATCCCGAACCTGCCGGAACGGCCGCTCGGCCTGCCTTTCCCGTCCGATCCGAAGCTCGCGGCGCTCTGCCGGCGTTTCGTGGCGGCCCCTTCACCGCATGCGACGATCGATGAATGGGCGGATGCCGCCGGCATGAGCCGGCGCTCCTTCACCCGCGCCTTCCATCGCCAGACGGGGCTGTCGCTCTCGACCTGGCGCCAGCAGGCATGCTTGTTCGCGGCGCTGCCAAGGCTCGCCGACGGCGAGCCGATCACAAGGGTGGCGCTCGATCTCGGCTATGACAGCGTGCCGGCCTTCATCACCATGTTCAAGCGCATGCTCGGGACCTCGCCGCGCGGCTATATGCGCGGCGCGCGCGATGTCGGTGAGAACCCGCGGCGCACAGGCGGTCCGATCGCCGCGTGAAACCGCGCCGGCGGCATTGAGCCGATGCGTCGACTCTCAGTCTGGCTCCAGTTTCCGAATACTGATTGCAAATTGCAATCAGTTGTGCTCTTTTTCGGAAAGATAAGATCGGAGGAACCCTGGTGGCGACGATCGTCTATGCCATGCTGACATCGCTGGATGGCTACATTGCCGGGCCGAGCGGAGACATTGACCTGCCGGTTCCGGAAGAAGAATTGCATCAGCATTTCAACGACGAGATGAGGCGGACATCGATCGCGCTCTGCGGGCGCAGGATGTATGAAACCATGCGCTTCTGGGACAGTCCCGAACGGGAGATTGCAGCCGAAGAAGTCGAGCGGGATTTTGCCCGCGCCTGGCGGGAAACGCCGAAGATCGTGTTTTCAACCACGCTTCGAGAGGTTGGGCCGAATGCCCGTCTGGTGAAAGGCGGCGCGGAGGCGGTGGCAAGGTCGCTCAAGGCGGAAACGGATGGCGAGATTTCGGTCTCCGGTGCCGATCTTGCCGGGCATCTTGCGCGCGCACGGCTGATCGACGAGTACCGGCTCTATATGCATCCGGTCGTGTTGGGCGGCGGCAAACCGTATTTCCAGTCCGGCCTGTCGCTGGCGTTGACGCCGCGTGGCACGGAGCGGCTTGCGCAAGGTGTCACGCTGCTGCGCTATGCCGGGACCGATAGTTAATCGAACAGGCTCGACACCGACTCTTCGGTCGCGGTGCGCGAGATCGCTTCACCCATCAGATCGGCGATCGAAATGACGCGAATGTTCGGCGCGTCGAGCACGGCCTGGCTTGGCTGGATGGAATCGGTGATCACCAGCTCCTGAAGCTTCGAGCCGGCGATGCGCGCCACCGCGCCGCCCGACAGCACGCCATGAGTGATATAGGCGGTGACGCTTGTGGCGCCGTTGGCGAGCAGCGCGTCGGCCGCGTTGCACAGCGTGCCGCCGGAATCGACGATGTCGTCGATCAAGAGGCAGTCCTTGCCGGCGACGGCGCCGATGATGTTCATGACTTCGGATTCGCCTGGGCGCTCGCGGCGCTTGTCGACAATGGCGAGTTGCGCGTCGAAGCGCTTGGCCAGCGCACGCGCCCGCACTACGCCGCCGATATCGGGCGACACGACGACGACATTGCCGAGCTGCTTGTACTTAGCCTTCACGTCGCGGGCCATCACCGGTACCGAGAACAGATTATCGGTCGGGATGTCGAAGAAACCCTGGATCTGGCCGGCATGGAGATCAAGCGTCAGCACGCGGTCGGCGCCGGCGCGGGTGATCATGTTGGCGACCAGCTTGGCCGAGATCGGCGTGCGGCCGGAGGCGCGGCGGTCCTGCCTTGCATAGCCGAAATAGGGGATGACCGCCGTGATGCGCCGGGCCGAGGAGCGCATGAAGGCGTCCATCATGATGAGCAGTTCCATCAGATGGTCGTTGGTCGGATAAGAGGTCGACTGCAGGATGAAGACATCCTCGCCGCGCACGTTTTCCTGGATCTCGACGAAGATTTCCTGATCGGCGAAGCGCCGGACGCTGGCCTTACCCAGCGGGATGTTGAGATAGCGAGCGACCGCTTCGGCCAGCACCCGGTTGGAATTGCCCGCGAAAAGCTTCATGCACCGTTCCTGGCGAAGGATGGAGAGGCCGGAGAGACTCTCATGAGCCTTTTATGCGGGCTTTTAGCGGCCCGCGCCGGTATTGCAAGCCTCGTTGTGGGGAATCCTTGCGGCGATCGCAACAAACGTTGAAAACATCGCAAGCCGGCAACAGTTCGGCCGGCAACAGTTCGGCGGCAATCGTTGGGTCAACCGGCGCCGCCGCTGCCGAGCCAGGCGGCGAACTGGTCGATCGTCTGGTCGGCAATGGCCTGCATGGTCGCGGGTCCCACCGTGGGCCAGCCCTCGCCGGAGCCGACCGCAGCCGCCTTCTGCTGGCCATTGATGCGGTGCAGGCGATTTCCGGAGGGGTCGTAAATATCCCAGACGTAAATGACAGTGGTGTCCTTGCCTTCGGACATTGTCGAAAAATAGCCTTTCAGCACATGCGTCGCCGTCTTGTCCGTGCTGCCGACAAGCGTCAGGCCGCGCTGCTTGGCACGGGCTTGCAGCTCCGCCGTCAAGGGCGCCGCTGCGTCCACGGATGCGCCAACGATCGGCGCCACCTGCAGCCGCGTCCTGGCCAGGACGGCGGTCTGGGTGGGCGTGGCGGGTGTCGCGGACGCCGCCGCCGTCGCAGGGGCGGTCGAAGGAGCCGGCGCGGTCGTGGTCGGAGATGCGGCAGCCGTCGATGTGCCCTGCGTGGCGGGCAAAGACTGGGCCGAACTTGCCGGCGGAGTAATGGCCGAAGGTTCCAGAACGTCCTTGGCGTTGGTGCAGGCGCCAAGCGCCAGCACCGCAAGCAATGACACGGTCGTCACCTGCGATCGTCTCATTGCCTGAAACTCCCTACTGGCGAACGCCCCCGCGTGAACCAACCATTATGGATTCACTGTACGATCAAGTCGAGATCATGGCGCGACAGCGGCCTCGGCGCCGATTCCGTGGTGAGGTAGGTGCGGCCAAGCGTCATTGCGGTCTCGGTCTCGGAATCCATGATGATCATATGCGCGAACAGGGTCATATTGGGTGCGATCGGTTCCGGGTTGGCCTGATAGAACATCGGCATGTCCATCCAGGACGGCGTGAAGCGGGCGCCGACCGAGTAGCCGCAGGCGTTCAGCCGGTGCTTGGTGAGATTGTGCGCCTCAAGCGTGCGGGCATGCGCGTCGAAGACGTCGCCGAAGGTGTTGCCCGGCGTCATCGCCTTTTCGACCGCGAGCAGGGCGGCGCGGGAAGCGTCGAACAGCTCCTGATGGCGTTTCGACACTTTGCCGGTCAAAACGGTGCGCATCATCGGGGCATGGTAGTGATGGAAAACGCCCGCCCATTCGAGCGTCAGCTGGTCGTTCTTGGTGAGCTTGCGCCGGCCGGCCTTGTAGCGGCAGAGCAGGGCATCGGCGCCGGAGCCGATGATATACTCGTTGGCGGGATAGTCGCCGCCGCCGGCAAAGACAGCACCCTGCATGGCGGCGAGGATGAGCCCTTCGTCACCGCCCTGCTTGATCAGCGGCAAAGCGGCATCCAGCGCGTCGTCGGAAAGATTGGCGGCCTTTTCCGCCTTGGCGACCTCGGCCGGGCTTTTGAACAGGCGCAGCCGGCCGACGATGCCGGAAGCATCGGCGATCTGGCCGAAGGTCTGCAACTGCTCATCCAGGCGGCGGCCGTTGTAGGCGGTGAGGCCATGGGTGTCATATTCGACGCCGATGCGGGCGCCGAGCAGATCGAGGTCGTTGAGCAGGTTGCGCAGGTCGATCGCGGGATTGGCGCCCTGACGATCGGTCCATAGCATGATGTTGTCGATGGTCGAGGTGTGACGCGCCTGCCTCAGATCGGCGGAACGGGTGAGCAGCACCATCGAGCCGTCGGCCTTCACCACAAGGCACTGGAAGAAGCAGAAGCCGAACGTGTCGTAGCCGGTCAGCCAGTACATGCTCTCCTGCGCGAACAGGAGCACGGCGTCGAGCTTCTTTTCGGCCATTTCGATCAGCAGCCGGTCGCGCCGCGCGTCGAATTCTGAACGTTCGAAATGCAGCGCCATTACTCTTTCTCCAGAACGATTGCTGAAACCTGGCGCCCGTAATCCGCTTCCTTGCGGTGTGTGGTGCGCCGGTAGGAATAGAAGAGATCTTCTTCCGCGTAGGTGCAGCGGCCAAGGCCCTCGGCGGTCACGCCGGCCTTGCGCAGCCGGTCGACCGTATATTGGTTGAGGTCGAACATCGAGTGGCCGGGGGTCTTCGATGGCCTGAAATAGCGGGCATTGCCGGCGTCGGCCTCGACGAAGCGGGCGACGAATTCCGGCCCGACCTCGTAATTGTCGGGGCCGATGGAGGGGCCGAGCACCGCGACGATGCGTTCGCGGCTGGCGCCGAGACCTTCCATCGCGGTGACGGTGTTTTCGAGCACGCCGGTGAAGGCGCCCTTCCAGCCGGCATGGGCGGCGCCGATGATGCGGGCCTCGGCATCGGCGAAGAGAACCGGTCCGCAATCGGCGGTCGAGGCGCCGATGGCGATGCCCGGACGGTCGGTGACGATGGCATCGGCCTTCGGGCGAGGGCCCGCGAAGGCTTGCCTTGCGACGACGACATCGGGCGAGTGGATCTGGTGCGCGGTCAGCAGACAATCCGGCGGCACGCCCATCCAGTCGGCAACGCGTCGCCGGTTCTCGGCGACCAGCATTTGATCGTCACTGGAGCCCGTGCCGATATTGAGTCCCCGATAGATACCGTCGGAGACGCCGCCGATGCGGGTGAAATAGCCGTGGCGTATGCCTTGCGCCTCTTCAAGGAGCGGCGAGCGTACTGGATCGGGTCTGGTCTGACTCAGCATGGTTGGGTTTGTCGTCCGTGCGGGGCGGTTTCGTCAAGGCGAAGTTCGGACGACGAAGGGGGCCAGGCGGCGGAACCCGCCCGCCAGGCTCATGCGGCTCTCGCCGCCGGCAGGACCTTCATCACCTTGAACAGCTCACCCATCGCGTCGGGACCGGCCAGGCGTTCGACCGCGTCCGAAATGGCTTGACGTGTCTTGGCATCGGCATCGGCGCCCAGCGTGCCGGCACGCTCGATCAGGCCCATGCCAAGCAGGAATTCGCCCTGCGTCGACAATTGCGCATCGAGCCCGTGAGCGCGCGCCATATCGGCAAGAGGAGCGAAATCGACATGGGCGGTGAGATCGGCTTCACCTGGATTGGCCAGCACGTCTTCATGCCGATGCCGGCGCAAGGCCTGCAAGGTGTCGCCGATGCCGGGCCGCAAATGGCCGTAGTCGATGAAGAGGCCCGCGCCGCCCTGGGCAGCGATGTGCCCTGCGATCACCGACATCAATGCCACACGGGCTGGTGCCACTTCGGCGATCGCGCCTTCGGGCGCGTCGGAGGCATCCTCGGGCAGCAGCGTGGGGTCGAGCGAACCCGCCCCGGCAAAGAAGCGCAGGTCGTCATTGTCGTCGAGGCCGACCATGCGCTCGCGCCAGCTTTCGCCGACATGCACGAACTGCCGGATCGGCACGGCGTCGAAGAGTTCGTTGCCGACGATGAACAGCGGTTGCCGCGGCAGCGTGTCGATGGTCTGATGCCAGTCCAACTTCGGGTCCCGGCCGGCAAGCGTCTCTCTCTGGATTTCGACCAGACGGCGGCTGGTTTCGATCATGGCAAAGGATGCGTCGGCGACGAGCGCGGGGTCGAGCCGCGACCATGTCCGCAGCATGTCCTTCATCAGCGTGCCGCGGCCCGGTCCGATCTCGGCAAAGGTTACGGGCAACGGCCGGCCGGCACCTTGCCATGCCTGGTAAAGCCAGACAGCGACGAGCTCGCCGAACATCTGGCTGATCTCCGGCGCGGTGATGAAGTCGCCGGCGGCGCCGAAGGGCTCGCGCGTTGTGTAATAGCCGGCGTCGGGATCGAACAGGCAAAGCGCCATATACTCGCTGACCGGGATCGGCCCCGTCGCGCCGATCAGGCCAACGATGCGCTCCTTGAACTGGGTCATGCCGACTGCGGCTGCGTCACCGGCTTTGCGGTGACCATGGCCCAGACGCCCGCCAGTACCATCGGCGTAGACAGGATCATGCCCATGGTCAGCCAGCCGGTGCCGAGCAGGTAGCCGAGCTGCTGGTCGGGTTCGCGGAAGAACTCGACGAAGATGCGCGACAGGCCGTAGCCGCAGATGAAAGCGCCGCCGACGAAGCGCGGCGTCTTCAGCTTGAGGCGCGAATGGGTGAGGAAGCGCAGCACCAGAAATAGCACGAGGCCTTCGAGCAGTGCCTCGTAGAGCTGGCTTGGGTGGCGGGTGAACGGGCCGCCATTGGGGAATTCGATCGCCCAGGGCACGTTCGAGGGCCGGCCCCACAGTTCCGAGTTGATGAAGTTGGCGACGCGCACCAGGCCGAGCCCGACGGGTACGCCGGCCGACACCACGTCGAACAGCGTCCAGGTAGGGATGCGGCGTTTGATCGAAAACAAGGTCATGGCGAGGATGACGCCGAGCAGGCCGCCGTGAAACGACATGCCGCCCTGCCAGACAGCAAAAATGTCGAGCGGATGCGCGATGTAACGCGGCAGGTCGTAAAACAGCACGTAGCCGGTGCGCCCGCCGAGGACGACGCCGATCGCTGCCCAGACGATGAAATCGTCGAGGTCCTCGGGCTTCATCGGCAGATTGCCGTTCGGCCAGAGATGCGGGTTCGTAACCAGGCGCTTGGCGTACCACCAGGCAAAGAGGATGCCGACGATATAGCCGACGCCATACCAATGCACCGCGAGCGGGCCGATATGGACGATGACCGGATCGATGTTGGGGAAGGGCAGGGAGGCCAGCGGCAGCAGGAAATATTCGCTCAAAACGGGGTCCCCGGTGACGGTCACGATTGGGCGCGGACCATGCGGCAGGGCTTTGGCGCGGTCAAGGCAAGGCGATTGTCGTTCTGATCGCCACGGCGAGCGGTCTCAAACCTGAGGCTTGCCGGCGACAATTCGCCTTAGAGCGTCGTTGATCCTGTCCTCCCAGCCGGGACCATCTTCCTGGAAATGGTCCAGCACAGCTCGATCGATCCTTATCGAAACAAGCTCTCTGGCGTTCGGCGCCGCCGCGACCTCGCGAATTGGGGCCGCTGGTTTTTTGACTGGCTTGAAGGCGGCTTCCGCGGCAGCCATCGGGTTTGTCGGTCGGCGCGGGGGCGTTGCCATCGGTTGATCCTGACTGAAGAGTACGGAAACAATACACACCACAGTAGGCGATTTGGCGTCCTGAAGTACAGGTCGGGGCGATGTGATAGCTTCGTTCAGGCACGGCGCCGCCATGCGCCATAGCAACGCAGACGAGGCATCGAACCTCAACGTTCTTGCATTCCGCGCCGCGCGCCACTACGTCAAATCAAGCAAGCGAGGATCTGCCATGTCGACCGGACCGAACCGCATTCTCGATGAATTCGCAAAGATCATGACCGATGCGGCGGGTGCCGCGCAGGGCGTGCGGCGCGAGGTGGAGACGGCGTTCCGGGCGCAGGCCGAGCGCATGCTGAATTCCATGGATGTGGTGCAGCGCGAAGAATTCGAGGCCGTGCGCGAGATGGCGATCAAGGCGCGGGAGGACAACATCCAGTTGGCGACGCGCATCGAGGCGCTCGAAGCCAGGCTCGCCGAACTGACCGGCCAGGCCGCACCTGCGGGTGCCGCGAAGCCCCGCGCAAAAAAATAATCATTAAACTTTTCCACATAGCGCGATCCGAAAAATCGCTTTGCCGTGAATCGCTTATCGGCATTGCATGAATCTTTGTGACAGCAGCTTTCCACATGCGGATGACGCAGTGCGAAAAATTGGGCTGTTCACGCGACTCCCGATCAATAGACTGAATTCGTTGCATGATTCGAAGCAGGGTCATGCGCCGGGCGGTGGGGTCCGGTTGGGGTCTTTGCGTTGGAAAGTCCTGACCGTCCGAGTTCTAGACAAGATTGTTCGTCGTGTGTGCCCCGCGGAGCGTGTGGCGCTCCCCTGAACACAGGAAGCATTCATGGAACTCCTCGAACTCGAATTCTCCCGCGAAATCCACCCGGTGGATGTCATCGAGCAGGTGGCCCACAACAACGACTGGTCCTTCGAGCGCGCCGGTGACGACGAGATTTCGATTTCGGTGGCCGGCAGCTGGACCGACTATCACGTCTCCTTTTCCTGGATGGAGGATTTCGAGGCGCTGCATCTGGCCTGTGCCTTCGACATCAAGGTGCCGGAGACGCGGGCGCTCGAAGTGATGCGGCTCTTGTCGCTGATCAACGAGCAGATGCTGTTCGGGCATTTCGATCTCTGGGAGCAGGAAGGCGCCATCATGTTCAGGCAATCGCTGCTGCTTGCCGGCGGGGTCGAGCCGTCGAGCCAGCAGGTCGAGGTGCTTTTGTCATCGGCGCTCGAAGCCTGCGAATGCTATTTCCAGGCCTTCCAGTTTGTCGTCTGGTCGGGTACATCGGCCAAGGACGCGCTATCCAGCGTGCTCTTTGAGACCCATGGAAACGCCTGAACCAAGCCGATATTGCCGATGAGTTCCAGCAGCGAGCGCAAGCCCGAGATCAGCTTTGCCGATTTCGACCGTGTCGACATCCGTGCCGGTACGATCGTCGAAGCCGAGCCGTTCCTCGAGGCGCGCAAGCCGGCAATCAAGCTGAAGATCGATTTCGGCCCGGCGATCGGGATCAAGAAGTCGTCGGCGCAGATCACCAAATACTACGCGCCGGAAACGCTGATCGGCCGCCAGGTCTTTGCGGTGGTCAATTTCCCGCCGCGCCAGATCGGCCCGTTCATGTCGGAAGTGCTGACGCTCGGCTTTCCGGATGAAGAGGGCGCGGTGGTGCTTGGCGCCATCGAGCGCAAGGTGCCGGATGGCGGGCGCTTATTCTAGGACCAGCCTCGGTCGGCCGGTAGCTGCCACATCCTGATCGGCGCGCTTGCGCGGCATTCCCAGCGCTTCCTCGACGACGTCGAGGAACATTTCTGCGCAGGCCTGCCAGCTGTAGCGCATCGCACGCTGGCGCGCTTCGGCGCGATCGACGTGAAGCGCCTTGAGCGCGGCTTCGCCCAGATTCTCCGACACGGCCCCGCCCACACCATCACCGACGATGTCGATCGGTCCGGTCACCGGATAGGCGGCGACGGGCGTTCCGCTGGCCAACGCCTCGATGATGACGTTGCCGAAAGTGTCGGTGCGGCTCGGAAACACGAAGACATCGGCCGATGCGTAGATCTCGGCCAGTTCGTCGTTCGGGCGATGGCCGAGGAAATACGCCTTCGGATAGCGCGCCTTGAGCTTCGCCAGTTCCGGCCCTTCGCCGACAAGGATCTTGCTGCCGGGCAGGTCGAGGTCGAGGAAGGCGGTCAGGTTCTTTTCGATCGCGATGCGGCCGACGCACAGGAAAACCGGGCGGGGAAATTCGGTTTCCTTGCGCTTGTCCGGCCGGAAATGATCTGTATCGACGCCGCGTGTCCAGGGCCTCAGCTTGTTGAAGCCACGCGCCGCGAGATCGTCCGCCAGCGATTGCGTCGCCACCAGCGTGCCCTGTCCGGAATTGTGGAAGTCGCGCAGCCAGTTATAGGCCCAGCTCTCCGGCACCGGCAGGCGGGCGCTGAGATATTCGGGAAAGCGCGTGTGGTAGCTGGTGGTGAAGGGGCGGCCTGCCCTGCGGCAATAGCGGCGCGCCATGATGCCGAGCGGACCCTCGGTGACGATGTGGATATGGTCGGCCTTGGCTGCCTCGATCAGGCGCGCGACATGGCCTGGCGTCGTCAGCGCGAGCCGGATGTCGGGATAGGTCGGCATCGGCAAGGTGCGAAAGAGGCTGGGCGTCAGGAAATCGAGCTCGACGGCGAAGGGTTTCAGCGCCTCGGTGAGGCGTTCCAGCGTATGCACCACGCCATTGACCTGCGGCCGCCACGCGTCGGTGACCATCAGGATGCGCATGGCGATCCCGATGCGCATGACAGCCCTTTGCCGCAATAGTTCCTGGGCGCGCCGGCGCGGTGCCGGAACGGCAACCAGGCAGCAGCTCGCGCCTCGCTCCAGCGCACCCGGGCAGGCGCGGGATCGAAGCGGGGCGGCAGGGCCGAATCAACAAAGGTCGCGCGCTTCATGCGCGCTCTTGACCATGATTTCATGACGGCCGGATGAAGCCTGCCTTGCTGGGCTTACGCCGGGACCTTGATCACGGCGCGCAAGCCGCCGAACGGGCTGTCCTCGAGGCTGATGTCGCCGCCGTGGCTGCGGGCGATGTCGCGGGCGATCGACAGGCCGAGCCCGGTGCCGCTGGCATCGAGGTTGCGCGCCTCGTCGAGCCGCAGGAAAGGCTTGAACACCTCTTCACGCTTGTCGGGGGCGATGCCCGGGCCGTTGTCGTCGATGGTGACGGTGAGCGAGCCGCGGTCGTGGCTGGCGTGGACCTCGACGGTCTTGGCATAGCGGAAAGCATTGCCGATGACATTCGAAAGCAAACGGGCAAAGGCGTTCGGCCGCACATGCACGGTCGGATCGCCGGTCAGCGTCGTCGTGAGCTTGCAGCGGCGCAATTGCGCTTCCTCGCCGAGCTTCTGGAAGTAGGTCTCGAGGTCGAAGCGGCCTGTGTCCTCCTCGGCCTCGCCACGGGCAAAAGAGAGATAGCCTTCCAGCATCGACTGCATGTCGTCGATGTCCTGGTTGAGCGCGGCCTTGGTCTCCGACTTGCCACCGGCCAGCGCGAGCTGCAGCTTGAAGCGGGTGAGGATGGTCCTGAGGTCGTGGCTGACGCCGGTCAGCATGGCGGTGCGCTGCTCGATCTGGCGCTCGATACGCTCACGCATCTGGATGAAGGCGAAGCCGGCGCGGCGGACTTCCTCGGCGCCGCGGGGGCGGAAATCGCGCGGCATCGGCCGCCCCTTGCCGAAGCTTTCGGCGGCTTCGGCGAGCGTCAGGATCGGCCTTATCTGGTTGCGCAGGAACGGGATGGCAATCATCAAAAGCACCAGCGAGGTGCCGACCATCCACATCAGGAAGATGTGGGTGTTGGAGGCATAGGCCTGGCTGCGCCGCACGAAGACGCGCAGCACCTTGCCTTCAAGCTGGACACGAACCTCGACGACGTTGGAGTTGCCGACCGTGTCGATCCAGAACGGGCGGTTGATCTGCTTCGTGATCTCCGACGACAAGGCCTCGTCGAGGATCGAGAAGAACGGTTTCGGGCCGGGCGGCGGCAGCGGATCGGGCGGCAGCAGATCCACCTTCAACTGCATGCGGTCCTGTGCGATGCGGATGATGTTGGCGTAATCGGCGTCGTGCGGATAAGTCTCCATCATGTCGATGACGGCCGCTATGTCTGCGATAGTCGCCTGCGACAGGCGCTGGGTGACCGTCTGCCAGTGGCGCTCCATGAAGACGAAGGCGACCACCGACTGCAGCAGGATCATCGGCGCGATCACAATGATCAGCGAGCGGGCGTAGAGCCGCTTCGGCATGTAGAGCGCGACCAGGCGCCAGAACCGGTTCCAGGCGCGCGGCATCGCCCTCAGCGTCCGCAGTGCGAAATCGCCGGGGTCGCCCTTGGGCTTTTCCAGTTGCGTGGTCGCCATTCGCCCTTCCGCTCGTCGATGGCCTGTTCAGCAAAGGGCCTTCGACGGTAACTTATTCGACGCTGAGCCGATACCCAATACCGCGCACCGTCTGCAGCCACACCGGATTGGACGGATCGCGTTCGATCTTGCGGCGCAGCCGGTTGATCTGCACGTCGATGGTGCGCTCGCCGACATCCGATTCATCGCCCACCAGTTCATGGCGCGGTATGGTCTCGCCCGCTCGCGCGGCGAAGATCGCGAGGATCTCCTGCTCGCGGTCGGTCAGCTTAAGCGCCTCGCCGCCGCGCTTCAATTCGCGCTTGGCGATCTGGAACGTGTAGGGCCCGAACACCAGCTGTTCGACCTTCGGTGTCGCCGCCGGGCCGCCACGGCGCAGGATGTTGTTGATGCGCAGGATCAGCTCGCGCGGATCGAACGGTTTCGGCAGGTAATCGTCGGCGCCGGCTTCCAGCCCGGTGATGCGGCTGTCGGTCTCGGACAGCGCCGTCAGCATCAGGATCGGCACGTTCTTCTCGGCCCGCAGCGCCTTGGTGAGGTCGACGCCGGTTTCGCCCGGCATCATGACATCGAGCACCAAAAGATCGAAGTCGAGGCCGGCGAGCTTGCGCCTGGCCTCACCGGAATTGCCGGCGACGGTGACGCGAAAGCCGTTCTCGGACAGATATTGCTTGAGCAGGTTGCGGATACGCGTGTCGTCATCGACAACCAGAAGATGCGGCGCGTCATCGTCGGGCGCGGCCGGATGATCAACCTTCTCAATGGTCTCCATGGTTCTTCCCCGATGTTTGCGCAGGCACAATGTCGATCTGCGCTCTTAGTTCCGGATTGACCATCGCTTCCAGGAATCGCTCGATCGTAACGCGTTCGGTGGCTCCGGAATCCTCCAATGCCGCACGGATGCGGCGCGACTGTGGCCGCGCCAGCGCCAAGGCCAGGGCGCGGCCCTTGGCGGTCGGGTAGAGTTCGCGCTGCCGGCGGTCGCGCGGACCCTGCACCTGGACGATATGGTCGGTATCGATCAGCTGCTTCAAAACCCGCGCAAGGCTCTGCTTGGTGATCTTCAGCACATCGAGCAGCTCGGCGACGGTAAGGCCCGGCCTGCGGTTGACGAAGTGCAGCACGCGATGATGGGCGCGGCCGAAGCCGTAATCGGCGAGAATCTGGTCCGGGTCGGAGGTGAAATCGCGATAGGCGAAGAAGAGCAGCTCGATGATCGCGAAGTCGATGCCGTCCTCGTCGGTGATGGCCGTCCTGATCGGTTTTCCGGCTGCGGGGCTCGTCATCATTTCTCCCATGCGAGGCGTAATTATGTCAGTACTATTGACGTAATTTCCGGGCAATGATAATTTTTGACAAGCTTTTCGGCGGATTGCGAACGAAAAGGCAAGAGGAAGCCGTTTTTCCGGAACTTCCTGAGTTTGCCACGGATTGAATATCCGCCTACGCTTTCAAGCACTGGCCAGCGTTTCGGATCCTGTGGCGGGACCGGCACGAAAGGCTATATGACACAACGATTTGCGGGCGTCCGCCCGCGGGAGGTTTCCATGGCATCCGTTCCATTCGATCAATTGGGCGGCTTCATCTGGATGAACGGCGAGTTCGTCAAATGGGCCGACGCCAAGGTCCATGTGCTGACCCATGGCCTGCACTATGCCAGCGCCGTCTTCGAGGGCGAGCGCGCCTATGGCGGCCAGATCTTCAAGCTGGCCGAGCATAATGAGCGCTTGCATGAATCGGCGCGTCTGCTCGGTTTCAAGATTCCCTATGCGGTCGCCGAGATCGACGAGGCCTGCCGCACGCTTTTGAAGAAACAGGGTTTTCAGGACGCCTATGTGCGTCCGATCGCCTGGCGCGGCAGCGAGCAGATGGGCGTCTCGGCGCAGAACAACCGCATCAATTGCGCCATCGCCATCTGGCAGTGGCCGAGCTATTTCGACCCGGCGCAGAAGCTCAAGGGTATCCGCCTCGATGTCGCCGAATGGCGCCGGCCCGATCCGCGCACCGCGCCGTCCAAGTCGAAGGCCGCCGGCCTCTACATGATCTGCACGCTGTCCAAGCATGCCGCCGAGGCCAAGGGCTATGCCGACGCCATGATGCTCGACTGGCGTGGCCAGGTGGCGGAAGCCACGGGCGCCAACATCTTCTTCGTCAAGGACGGCAAGATTCATACGCCGACGCCCGACTGCTTCCTCGACGGCATAACCCGCCGCACGGTGATCGGCCTGGCGAAGGATCGCGGTTTCGAAGTGATCGAGCGCGCCATCATGCCGGAGGAGCTTGAAGGTTTCGAGCAGTGTTTCCTCACCGGGACGGCCGCCGAAGTAACGCCGGTTTCGGAGATCGGGCCATACCGATTCGAGGTCGGCGAGATCGCCAAAACGTTGATGAACGACTATTCCGCTGCAGTGCAACCAAAGCACGCCATCGCCGCAGAATAGCGATAGTCACAGCTTTTTTGTGCAATAGGGGCGGTTTTGCAGCCGCCCTTTTTATTTAAGCTTTCACGCATTTGACTTTCGAACGGTTCGGCGTCTCATGATGGTGTCGGCCCGAGGAGGCTGGCGGCTATGGAGGGACCAATTACATGGATACGAACACGATTGTTCAGATCGTTGTACAGGTGATTGCGGGTGTTATCGGCGGACAGGCGGTAGGTGTGGCACTGAAGCAGGCGGCGATGGGCCAGCTCACCAAAATTCTCGGCGGCGCGATCGGTGGCGTCGGTGGTGCAGCCATCCTCGGCAGCCTGCTCGGCGGCGCCGATCCGGCGGCAGCCGCGGGAGCGGCGGGAAGCGCGATCGACCTGAAGAACATCCTTGGCGGCGCCGGCGGCGGTGCGATCCTGACCGGCATCATCGGCGCGGTCATGGGCGCGATGAAGAAGTAAGGCCTGTCACTTCGGGCTTCAAAATGGGCGGCTTCGGCCGCCCATTTCCTTTCGCGGACTATTCGTGTCAGCCGACGGTGGACGCGGCAGGCCATGGCCTCTACATCAGGGCGACATCTCGAAAGGAAAGCCATGGGTCAGCTCAATGCCGGCATCGTGCCGGTCACGCCCTTCCAGCAGAATTGCACCATTCTCTTCGACATGGACGACAAGAACGGCGTCGTCGTCGATCCCGGCGGCGATGTCGACAAGATATTGTCGGTGCTGAAGGACAATGCCATCAACGCCGGCGCGATCTGGATCACGCACGGCCATATCGACCATGCCGGCGGCGCGATGGAACTGAAGGAGGCTCTGGGCATCGACATTGTCGGCCCGCACGAGGCCGACAAGATGTTGCTCGACAATCTTGAGAACCAGGGCCGGCGCTATGGCATCGCCGGCGTGCGCAACTGCGTGCCGGACCGTTTCCTCAGCGAAGGCGAGACGGTGTCGTTCGGCAATCATGTGTTCGAGGTGCTGCATTGCCCGGGGCATGCGCCGGGCCACGTGATCTACTACAATCGCGCGGCCAAATTCGCGCATGTCGGCGATGTGCTGTTTCGCGGCTCGATCGGGCGCACCGATCTGCCCGGCGGCGACCACGCCGCGCTGATCGCCTCGATCAAGGATAAGCTTCTGCCACTTGGCGACGATATCGGTTTCATCTGTGGCCATGGCCCGGGCAGCCGTTTTGGCGACGAGCGGCGGACCAATCCGTTTTTGACCTGACCTAAAGCGCGTCGCGCTGAACCGGATTCAGGCGACGCGCTTTAGTCTTTGTTTTGATGCATGTCATTGTCCCAGAACCGCTGCACACTTCTGGGCGACATGCTTTAGTCTTTGTTTCGATGCATGTCGTTGTCCCAGAACCGCTGCACACTTCTGGGCGACATGCATCAGACTTTGCAAAAGAAAAGCGCCGCCGAGAGGCAGCGCTTTGCTTGGGCAGGGAACCCGGTCTTTGTTAGACGCAATTCCAGGCGGAAGGCTACGGCGGAGGCGCCGAGCCGTTTCCTGGAATTGCTTCGGTCAGTTGGCGACGCAGAAGTGCTGGTCGCCGTCATTGCCGGTGAAGGTGCCGGTCCGCGAATTGAAGCTGCGGTAGCGATCCGAGCAATACTCGTACCAGGCCCGGGTCCACGGCTCGGCATAGCGGTCGGCATAGACGACGCGCGGCTGCTGCACGTAGTAGCGACGCACCGGCTGGTCGGCATAGTAGCCGTCATCATAGGCTGGATCGTAATATCTCGGCCCGGGGTTGCTGAGCGCGCTGCCGATCAGCGCGCCGGCCGCGAGACCGACAACTCCGGCTGCAAGGGCGTCGCCACCATGATCACGATGATGGCGCCAGCGCCAGTCGTCGGCATTAGCCGCCGAGAAGGTGGCCAAGGTGGTCGCGGCAATGCCCGCGGTCAGGATGGCGGTCTTGAGAAAACGGTTCATTTTCGGTCTCCTTCGCACCGGCCCGCGCATTTTTTCAGGGGATGCGAACCGGCTTTAGCAAAGGTTAATAGAAGACCGTGGCTGAACGGAGGCTGAACGGAAATCGGCGCAATCGATCTTTTGGAGGCTGGCTATTTCTTCGAGGCTTGGGCACAACCCATTCCGGGCGGGAGCGGCCCCGCCTGAAAAGCCCCCGTCGGATCTGTCGTGAGCCGGCTTAGCCGATCGACAGATTGACGGCCTTCGGACCCTTGCCGCGCTTGTCCGGCTCGGTGTCGAATGTCACTTTCTGCCCATCCTCAAGACCGGGAAGGCCCGACGCCTGAACAGCCGAGATGTGGACGAAGACATCCTTCGCGCCATCATCGGGCGTGATGAAGCCGAAGCCCTTGGCATGGTTGAAGAATTTGACGGTGCCGGTCTGCGGCATGGGAAACTCCTTTGATCCCATCAAGTCAAGTCTCGGGCCGGCAAACTGCCCGAGAGGAAATTTGTCCTTTATTTTAGCGCTATCGGCAAGAGAAAGTTTTCGCCTGCCGACCCAAGCTTTTGGGTGCAAAAAAGGCGCGACGGTTCGGTCGCGCCCTTGCATTTTCGGGCCTGTCCTGAAGCCCGTTCACGAATCCTGCCGCATCATTGCATCCGCAAGGACCGGCCGGTTGCGACGGTCAGGCTGCGCGCAGGTTGACCGCCTTCGGGCCTTTGCCCATGCGGTCCGGCTCGACGTCGAAGGTGACCTTCTGACCGTCGACCAGCGTGCGCAGGCCAGATGCCTCGATCGCGGAAATGTGGACGAACACGTCCTTGGCGCCGCCATCCGGCGTGATGAAGCCGAAGCCTTTGGTGGCGTTGAAGAACTTTACGGTACCGGTCTGGGCCATTGGGGAAACTCC
This sequence comes from Mesorhizobium sp. Arg314, assembly GCF_053714275.1. Taxonomy (NCBI): domain Bacteria; kingdom Pseudomonadati; phylum Pseudomonadota; class Alphaproteobacteria; order Hyphomicrobiales; family Phyllobacteriaceae; genus Mesorhizobium; species Mesorhizobium sp. Arg314. The sequence continues at coordinate 22,199 of NZ_JBSKBP010000015.1, forward strand.
TTCACCCGTGTCAGTCTTGCTGGTCTGCCCGCTGCCTCGCGCCTAGGGCAAATCCTGGTGGTTGCTTCGGCGGTCATGCATTCGCGCATGGTCAAACCCCCCGCCGAAAAACGGGGCTGTCAGAGATTCACACTTATCGGGGAAAGGTCGTCCAAAACGTTCCGCTCTCCGGGTCGCAAATGCCCGAACCTGATTTTTATTACACGGAACCGTGATAGTTGCAAGATGACGGTCGCGGGCGACCTATGGCGCGTCCAACGCTTGGCCTCGATAGACCCCCGTGCCACCATGGGTCATCGGCCAGAGACGAGCCAAGCATGGGCCAGGGTGAGGCTTGCCACAAACGGTGGTTGCGTTTGCCGCGGGGAATGCGAGGATACCGCGAGCCGGCATCGTGGCGCCGTATGGAGGAGGGACACATGCGATTTCTTGCGATCTCCCGGCGGGGCCTGATCTTTTTCATCCTGTCCGCGCTGCTGGCGGCCTGTACCGTCGTCGTCGACGACGGGCCGCGCCCGCGCCCGCCCAGGCCGCACCCACAGCTCTGCACCATGCAGTATCAACCGGTTTGCGCCCGGCGCGACGGCGACCGCCAGACTTTCGCCAATGCCTGTCTGGCCGAAAGGGAAGGATACCGCATCGTGCGTGACGGTCCTTGCCGCGGCGGCGGTGGGGGAGGCGAGCTGACGTTCTGCACGCGTGAATACGCTCCGGTCTGCGCCAGGCGCCACGGGCAAGTACGCACCTTCCCGAATGCATGCGAGGCCCGCGCAGCGGATTATCGCATCGTCGGCGACGGGCCTTGCTGAGAAGATCGCGGTGCCCGTCTCCGGAGGCGCATATGGGCACAGCAACGCGCGTGGCGATGCTTGGCCTTGAATCTCTCGCCCGCATGGCTTAGGTCCGGCGGACCAACAAACACGGCAGGTTTCCCATTAACAGAGATCAAAGAAGAGCGGCAAACGCGGGTGGCAAACCAGGTTCGGCGAGCCCGCTCGATCCTCATGTGCAGCGGGCGCTGCAGCTGCACCAGGCCGGCCGCCGCCAGGAAGCCGAGGCGCTCTACCGGCAGGTGTTGGGGCAGCAGCCGAACCATGCCGCCGCATTGCACTTCCTCGGACTGCTGCTGCACCAGACCGGGCGCAGCGAGGAGGGGCTCGAGCTCATCGAGCAGTCAGTGACGCTGCAGCCCAGGAACGCCGACTTCCTCAACAATATGGGCACGGTGATGCGCGACCTCGGTCGCGTCGCTGCCGCGGTCGATTTCTTCCGCGGCGCGGTGGACATCCGGCCGGAGCAGCTGGCCGCGCGCGACAATCTCGGCTCGTCGCTGAAGCAGCTCGGCCAGTTCGACGCCGCCGAGGAGATCTATCGCGGCACGATCGGCCGCAACCCGTTCCATGTCCGGGCCCGCACCGGCCTTGCCGAAACGCTGCAGGAGGCTGCGCGCCTCGATGAGGCGATCACCCTGTTCCGCGAGTCCTTGTCAATCCGACCAAAGGACGCGGAACTGCTTTACGGCTTGGGCGTCGCCATGATGGAAAAGGGCAAGCTCGACGAAGCCGCCGACCTTGCCCGCCAGGCGGTGGCGGTCGCACCGGCCATGGCAAAAGCCTGGTTGCTGCTCACTCAGGTCAAGCGCCAGACCGAGCGCGACAAAGAGCTTTCCGGCATGGAGGCCGAGCATGCCAAGGCGCCGCAGGGCAGCCTTGCGCGCATGCAGCTTTCCTTCGGTCTCGGCAAGGCCAATGACGACCTCAAGGACTATGGCCGCGCCTTCGACTATTTCGCCGAGGGCAATGCCATCCGCCGCCAAGGCATCGACTACGACCCGGTCCGCACACGCGACGAATTCGAGGCAATGAAGGCGGTCTTCGACAAGGCTTTCTTCGAGAACCACAAGCCTAGCGACATTTCCGACGACACGCCGATCTTCGTCGTCGGCATGCCGCGCTCCGGTACGACGCTGGTCGAGCAGATCATTGCCAGCCACCCGCAGGTCTTTGGCGCGGGCGAGTTGAACGTCCTGAAGACGGCCGTCGGCAAGCAGTTTCCGATGAGCATGCCAGGCGGCTTCCCCGCCGGGATAGCCGACATGCCCGACAGCGCTTTTGCCGAGGCGGGACAGGCCTATCTCGACATGCTGCATACCCGCTATCCGGGCTTGCGCCATGTCACCGACAAGATGCCGGGCAACTTCCTTCTGGTCGGCTTCCTGCACATGATGCTGCCGAAGGCGAAGATCATCCATTGCGCGCGCGACGCGGCTGCCACGTGCCTGTCGATCTTCAAGGTGCATTTCCGCGGCGACAGCCACCGTTACGGCTACGACCTCGGCGAGCTCGCCGATTTCCATAACCTCTATGCCGACATCATGGCGCATTGGCACAAGGTGCTGCCTGGCGTCGTGCACGATGTGCGCTATGAGGATTTCGTCGCCGACCAGGAAGGACAGACACGGGCGCTGATGGCGTATCTCGGCCTGCCCTGGGACGACAAGGTGCTGTCGTTCCACGAGACAGATCGGCCGGTTCGCACGGCATCCGCCGCGCAGGTGCGCCGGCCGATGTATCAGGGCTCGGTCGACCTGTGGAAGCGCTATGGCGATAGGCTGAAGCCGCTGCTTGACAAGCTGGGCTGATCTTGAGGTGAGGCCGGCCTGCGAATAGCGGTTCCCTGCGCTTCCGGTGCTCACGTATGTTAAGTACGCTTCGCTCCGGTTCTCGGGAACCACCATTCTCGACTCGGCCTGACCTCAATCTCAACCCAGCTTGGGGCTGAGTTCCTCAAAGCTCGATGAACGGCTGGAAGCCGCCGAAGATCATGCGCTTGCCGTCGAACGGCATTGTCGACCAGTCCATCTTGAGACGTTCATCGGCCATCACCTTGGCCATGACCGCATCGCGGCTCTGTCTGGACTCATAGACGACCCAGGCGAAGATAACGGTCTCGTCATCCTTTGCCTGGACAGCGCGCGGGAACGACGTCAGCTCGCCATAGGGCACGTCGTCGGCGACGCATTCGACATAGGCGAGCGCGCCGTGCTCCTTCCAGACGGCGCCGGCGTTCCCGGCCATTTTCTTGTACGCATCCAGATTTGCCTTCGGCACGGCAAGCACGAAGCCATCGACATAGGACATGACAGTCTCCTTTGGGTTGGGTGCTCTCCCTTCTTCCCTTGTGGGAGAAGGTGGCCGAGCGAAGCTCGGTCGGATGAGGGGTGCTCCAGCCTGGCGCCAGGCCTACCCCTCACCCGGATTGCCAGCCGATTTGCGAAGGGCAAATCGGGGCAATCCGACCTCTCCCCCAGGGGGAGAGGTAGGCTTCAGCCCTTCACTGGAGCGTTCATCGCCCAGGCGACGCCGAAGGGATCTTTCACCTGGCCCCAGCGGTCGCCCCAGAACATCACCTGCAGCGGGGTGACGACTTCGCAGCCGGCATCGACCGCGCGCTGCCACCAGGCATCGATGTCGTCGCTGCCGAGATGAAGCTGCAGTGTATAGCCCTGCGCTGACTGATGCGGGTGGCCGTGTTCGGGATAGGCATCGCCCAGCATCAGCGTCGAACCGTTGACGTAGAGATGGATATGCATGGTGCGGCCCTTGTCGTCAGGCGGATAGGCGAACACTTCCTCCGCGCCGAAAGCCTTCTTGTAGAATTCGGCGGCCTTGATGGCGCCGTCGACCTGCAGATAGGGGGTCAATCCGCCAAGGACCTTGGCGCGGGGCGGGGTCTGGTCGTTCATTTCTCGTGTTCCTCTTCACGGGTTGATCTGCTTGCGACCCAAAGGACGGATGAAGCGGCGGCGATCCTACATGGCCTGCGAAAAATTTCTAAAGTGCTTGGCCCGGACAGCCCGGGCGACCGGCGAGGCTGGGAAACTATCGCACTGGAAGCACCACGTCATATGACCTTTGCCGAGAAGGTGGCGGCGCGGCGGCTTTCCCGTGTTTCGAAAATCGCCGGAAAGCCGATGTCCTTGCGCAGTTCGGCGGGCAGCGAAAGCAGAATGCGCTCGCTGCGATGACGGGCGCGCGCCGCGGCATACCGGTTGGCAAGGCGGCCGATCGATGACAGTACCGACATGATGGTTCTCCCTGGTTGATGCCGGCATCATCGTGTCGGCATCCCAAGGACGAGGCGGCAATTGGCGATCCGACAGACCGCCCCAATCTTTTTTCAGAACACCGACGCCGCCAGCGCGGTGTCGTAATATTCCACAATCTCGATGATCTCGCCGTCGCGGACCGTCCAGAAATTGGCGGTGCGCATGACGAATTCCTCGCCGGTGGCGCGGCGCGTCATGTGGATTTCGACCTGCGCCGCGACCTTGTCGCCACCGTCGATGATCTCGACCGGGACAAAGTGCCGGTATTCGAAGTCATCGTCGAGCGCCAGGAGCCTGGAGAGAAATTCCTGCTTGCCGTGCGCGGTGCCGGCATGACGCGATTGCCGGGGATCGGCAATCCAGCGGAAAACAACATCCTCGGAACAATGCGCCAGGGCGCCCTCGATGTCGCGGTCCGCGTAGGCTTTGTAGAGATTGCTGACGATTTCCACTGCACGCATGGCCGTTCCCTCCATGGCTAAACAACTCAACATGCTCCTTTTTTAGCGGGTGGAAAAGTATTGCCGAGCCGGCAGTACTTCGAATGCCGGCCTGCACCGTCTTTCAGTTCGGTGTTTCGGCGACCGAGCGGAAGAACTCTTCGGGGTCGTCGACCTCGGTCAGCCGCCGCCTCTCGATCAGCCAGAAGCGGTTGCCGACGGCGCGGATGAAGGAGCGGTCGTGCGAGGCGAGCAGGCAGCTTGCCTGGTGCTTCAGCAACTCGTCCTCCAGCGCTTCCTGGCCGTCGATGTCGAGATGGTTGGTCGGCTCGTCGAGCAGGTAGAAGTTGGGGTTGGCGAGGCGCAGAACCAGCATCATCAGCCGCGCCTTCTGACCGCCCGACAGAACGCCGATCTTCCTTTCCTGCATCTCGATGACGACGCCGGCGCCGGCAAGCAGCGAGCGGGCACGCTGCTCGCCGACCTCGAACCGGCGCGAGACCATCGCCAGCGGCGTGTCGTCGCCGCTGATGCCCGACAGCGCCTGGTCGCTGTAGCCGAGCACGGTCGACGGCGTCACCTTGACGTTCGCAACCGTCCCGGGGTCTGCAATGGCGTTGCGGATCATCGCAATGAAGCGCGTCTTGCCTACGCCGTTGCGGCCGAGCAGTACGATGCGATCGTCCTGGCAGATGTGTCGCTTGCCGGTCCTGAACAGCAGCGTGCCGTCAGGCGTTTCGACCGCTGCGTCCTCCAGCGTGATCAGCACCTTGGCGTGGGTGCCGCGGTTGGCCAGCCTGATCGCGCCAGCCGAACGTTCGCGATGCGCCTGCACGGCGGCATCCTCCAGCCTTTCCGCCCGCTCCTTGAGCTGCCTGGTCTTCACCGTCAAAAGGTCGCTGCCGGAATTGATGCCGATGTTGTTCAGCTTTGCGGCTTGCTTGCGCAATTGCTGGGCGACTTTCATGTCGCGCTCGAACTTGCGCGCCGTCGAGGCGTCAGCCTCATCGAGGGCCTGTCTCGCCCGTGAATACGGCATTGCGAACACCGGCGATTCTTCCGGGCGCAGGAACAGCGTTCGGTTGGTGGTGGCGTCGAGGAAGGCGCGGTCGTGACTGGCGATGATCACCGGCACGTCGCGCGGCAGCGCGTTGAGCCATGTTTCCAGCTGGTTGATCCTGGCGAGGTCGAGATGGTTGGTCGGCTCGTCGAGCAGGAGCACGTCCGGATCGGTGACCCAGACGCGGGCGATCAGCGCCAGCCGCTGCCGGCCGCCGCTCAAGGCTCGCATTTTGCGTTCGCGCATGTCTTCCGGCACGTCGAGCGAATCCAGCACGACGTCGACGCGCCACAGATCGCCGTCGCGCTGCTCGGCCGGCAAGGCATCGGCGACCACCTGATGGAAGCTGCTATCCAGCAATGCATCGGCGATGGATTGCTCGACATGGCCGACGCGCAGGCCGCGTGTCCTGGTGATGTCGCCGGTGGTTGGTTCGAATTCACCGGCCAGGCATCTGAGCAAGGTGGACTTGCCACGGCCATTGGCGGCGACGATGCCGAGCCGGTCGCCGGCGCCGATAGCGAGGTCTAGATTGGAGAACAGTGGCGCACTCATGGTGACGCCAAGGGATTTGAGGCTGATCAGGGCCATTTCGATTTCTCTGGTCTTGCCGGCGGCAAAGTCCGGCTGATGCACTTTGACGGTGCGCGTGCCGGGCTTCATGCTCGGACCAGCGCACCCCGAAGGGCAGACCAAAAAATCGAAACGGGAAAACCCGGACCGTCCTGGTCAGCCCTGCAAGCAAGCTCGCAGGGCACAAATCGGGCCACGCTGACGATGATGATCGATAAACACGCAGCCCTCCTTTCCAGATGTTCGAGGCGAGAGATTGGGTACACCAAAGGCGAGGCGGAGGGCAAGTGAGGCGGCGACAGTGGAGCGCTTCGCTTCTCCCCTTGTGGGAGAAGGTGGCCGAGCGAAGCTCGGTCGGATGAGGGTGCTCCAGGGAACGCCGGCGTCTCGCTCCGCTGGACCACCCCTCATCCGTCTCGGCGCTTCGCGCCGATCCACCTTCTCCCACAGGGGGAGAAGGGAAAAGGCGCTACCTCCCCGGCCGCCCGGTCTTGCCGGGACGGCGTTTCTGGCGTCGAGCGTCGCCCGGGTCCTCGTAGGAGCCGATGCCGGCGCGTTGGCGAACGATAGGCTTGCCGGAATCGTCGTGTTCCTTCGCGCCCCCCTCTGTCCTGCCGGACATCTCCCCCACAAGGGGGGAGATTGGCTGCGGCTTTGTCGGCTTCGTTCCTTCGACCGGCTTTTCGGTGCGGCGCACCGTCATTTCGTCGAGCGAGTTCTTCTTGAACAGCGGCTTGGTGGGCTCTCCGGGAATGCCGAAATCGGAGCCATGCGCTTCCTGCGCGCTCTGCTTCTTGAACAGCGAGCGCGATACCGCACCGGCCGGGGTCGCCATGTCGGTACCCGGCCCCATGTCGTCGATCGACGGTTTGGCGAAAAGCGGCTTCTTCACCGGCACGGCGCCGTCGGCGCCCATCTCGTCGAGATGCGGCTTGCGGAACAGGTTGGGGCGGGCAGCCTTGGCCGCCTCTTCGGCGGCACGTGCCTCGTCGAGCCTGCGGAACCGCTCCTGTTCCTCGACTGTCCGATGTTTGGCGACACCCTTGTTGTGCTTGCCCTTTTCGCGGCCCGAGGCGGGACTTTGGCCTTCCACCTCGCGCGCCAGCGGATCGTCTGAGATGGCAAGCTCCATCTCGCGCAGCCGCTTGATCTCGTCGCGGATACGGGCGGCCTTCTCGAAGTCGAGATTGGCGGCGGCGTCGCGCATCTGCTTGTCCAGTGCCTCGAGATGGGTTTTCAGGTTGTTGCCGATCATCGCCCCGGCATCGTCGGTGAACTGCGAGATGTCGGCGCGCACGTGATCCTTCTCGTAGACGGAGTCGAGAATGTCGGCGATGCGCGACTTGACCGATTCCGGCGTGATGCCGTTGGCGGTGTTCCACTCCATCTGCTTCTCGCGGCGGCGGTTGGTCTCCGCCATCGCGCGCTCCATCGAGCCGGTGATCTGGTCGGCGTAGAGGATCACCTTGCCGTCGACATTACGCGCGGCGCGGCCGATGGTCTGGATCAGCGAGGTTTCAGAACGCAGGAACCCTTCCTTGTCGGCGTCGAGGATGGCGACGAAGCCGCATTCGGGGATGTCGAGGCCTTCGCGCAACAGGTTGATGCCGACCAGCACGTCGAAGGCGCCGAGACGCAAATCGCGCAGGATCTCGATGCGCTCCAGCGTGTCGATGTCGGAGTGCATGTAGCGGACGCGGATGCCGTTCTCATGCAGATATTCGGTCAGGTCCTCGGCCATGCGCTTGGTGAGCACTGTGACCAGGGTCCGATAGCCGGCCCTGGTGGTGTCGCGGATCTCGCCGACGACATCGTCGACCTGGCTCTTGGCCGGACGCACTTCGACGGGCGGATCGATCAGCCCGGTCGGGCGGATGACCTGCTCGGCGAAGACGCCGCCGGACTGCTCCATCTCCCAGCCGCCCGGCGTCGCCGAAACGGCGACCGACAGCGGGCGCATGGCGTCCCATTCCTCGAAGCGCAGCGGCCGGTTGTCCATGCAGGAAGGCAGGCGGAAGCCGTATTCCGCCAGCGTCGCCTTGCGGCGGAAGTCGCCGCGATACATGCCGCCGATCTGCGGCACGGTGACGTGGCTTTCATCGACGAAGACCAGCGCGTTGTCGGGAATGTATTCGAACAACGTCGGCGGCGGATCGCCCGGCTGGCGTCCCGTCAGATAGCGCGAATAGTTCTCGATGCCGGCGCAGGAGCCGGTGGCTTCCAGCATCTCCAGGTCGAAGCGGGTACGCTGCTCAAGTCGCTGCGCCTCCAGCAGGCGGCCAGCCTTTTCAAGCTCTTGCAGGCGTTGCTTGAGCTCTTCCTTGATCGACTTGATGGCTTGATTCAAGGTCGGACGCGGCGTCACATAGTGCGAGTTGGCGTAGATCTTGACGCTTTTCAGCTCGCCGGTCTTCTGGCCGGTCAGCGGATCGAATTCGGTGATCTGTTCGATCTCGTCGCCGAACATGGAGATGCGCCAGGCGCGGTCTTCCAGGTGGGCGGGGAAGATCTCGATCGTGTCGCCCCGCACGCGGAAGGAGCCGCGCACGAAGTTGATGTCCTGGCGCTTGTATTGCTGGGCGACGAGGTCGGCGAGCAGGGAGCGCTGGTCAAGCTGGTCGCCGACCTGCATCTGGAAGGTCATCGCCGTATAGGTCTCGACCGAGCCGATACCGTAGATGCAGGAGACCGAGGCAACGATGATGACGTCGTCGCGCTCCAGAAGCGAGCGCGTCGCCGAATGGCGCATGCGGTCGATCTGCTCGTTGATCGAGGATTCCTTCTCGATGAAAGTGTCGGTGCGCGGGACGTAGGCTTCCGGCTGGTAATAGTCGTAGTAGGAGACGAAATACTCTACCGCATTGTCGGGGAAGAATTTCTTGAACTCGGCATAGAGCTGCGCGGCCAGCGTCTTGTTGGGCGCCAGGATCAAGGCAGGGCGCTGGGTCTCCTCGATCACCTTGGCCATGGTGAAGGTCTTGCCCGAGCCGGTGACGCCGAGCAGCACCTGGGTGCGGTCATTGTTGTCGACGCCCTCGACGAGATCCTTGATGGCGGTCGGCTGGTCGCCGGCGGGCTCGAAATCCGATACCATCTTGATAGCGATCCCGCCTTCGGATTTGTCGGGGCGGGCAGGGCGGTGGGGCGTCCACAGCACGCCGTCCTTGTGCAACGGATTGCCGGATTCGATCAGCGCCGACAGCGCCGCGACCGTAGCGGTGACGCCGCTGGAGGTCATGGTCTCGGCGTCTTCGAGCGAGATGTCGAGACCCGCGACCGGGTTGAGGCCCGCTGCCGTGCGTTCGCGGGCGGTGGCGGCGCCACCCATCGACGTGCCGCGCGCCGTGCGCCCGGGCGCGGACGAGCGCTCGGGGATCTTCTTCGCCGCTTTCATCTTCGGCTGCTTTTCCGCCTCACGCTCGATCTGACCCGCCCAATCGGAGATCGAGCCGGTCAACGGTGCGCCGGAAAAGTCAGCTTGAGGCGCCTCGGAAAAACCACCCGGCTCCAACGGCTCGACGGCGTCGAGGAATTCGGTCAACGGACTGCGCCGCTTCGGCGCGCCATCTTGCGCCGGCGAAGGCGTCTTCTTGTCAGGATGTTTGGCCATGGCCCGAATATGGGAGGACTCGGCCAAAATGGAAAGAGCGGAGTGAAAAGCCGCCCGCCGCTCGAGGATGCTGCTGACAGAAGGCTGTCAGGAGATGCGTCATGACCCGATGAGGGGAACTGGTGCCAACCTCGAATTCATCCAGGCCGAGCCATCCCCCTCTCCGGCTCGCCGAGCCACCTCTCCCCTATTTCATGAGGGCGAGGAGCCCAAGACTTGCGATCCTCAATTGAACCACAGCGCGAAAGTCAAAAAGCCGGCCCCGCCGAACTGGCGCTGGATCTGGTCGAAATCATCGCTGCTGAGGATCTTGCCGCTTTCGAGATAAGGCGCGATGCCGGGGCCGGTGATCGACAGCACGAGATCAAAAGGTTTCGGCTCTTCGAAGAAGCGCTTCATGTTGATGCCTTTGCCGGTGATGCGGAAATGCGGCAGCAGCACGCGGCCTTCGAGAAGATCCTCGGCCACGGTCAGTGTGGCGAGCCAGGCCTGCACCTGTTCTTCGCCGACCTCGAGGCCGGTCAGCGGGTTGACGCCCCTCTGCTGCGGTCCCGGCAGCCATTCGCGGTCGTTGTCGGTCTCGGCCAGGATCGCTTTCCAGTCCTCGCGCGACAGCCGGATCATCTCCAGCAGGTGGCGGCGCGCGGCCTGCCGGCGCTCCGGCTCGACCACCGGCCAGTTGACGAGATGCACCAGCGAGATGAAGTCGGCGAAGCGCCATTCCGAGGCGAACATGTTGCCGCTCATGCCGCCATCCAGCGGCACCAGCTTATCCTGGAGCGGCAGTTTGGCGCGAGGGAACAGCATGTGAAACGAGCCGTCGAAGGCATTGCGGAAATCATGCGCCAGCCAGAAATCGGCCTGCGCCATCAGGAATTCGGCGTAGCCCTGCAGCCAAAAGCCGTCGGCGCGGTCGAAGCGGAAGGTGAGCGACGGCGCGGCATTGCTCGTGTCGATGCTGCCGCGTGAGAGCGAGGCGATGATCGCGGCGATGCTTTCGTCGGGCGCGAGCTTGCCATCCTCGTTGAGATCGATGCCGACGCGGGTGAGGTCGACCACCATGCCGATATCGGCACCGGCCGGCACGGAGCCCAGCGTTGCGGCAGATTTTTCCAGCCGGTCGCGGAAGGCGACGAGGATGGCGCGGAAATCTTCGTAAGTCAGCGGTTCCGGGTCGGGATTGTCCGGCACGGGCAATTGCATCAGCGGCAGCATGAAGGATTTCGGGCTTTCGAAACCGTGGCGATGCAGGCCGCTGGCGAGGAGCTCCAGTGCGGTGAAGAATTCGCCGGCGCCGGCCGCATAGGCCGATGCCGGGTCCTTGGCCGCTGCCGCTTCCAGCGTCGACAGCGCCGTGTTCCGGTCGGTCACGCTTGTCGCTTCGAACATGGATTTGGCCGCGTCCGGCATCTCCGCCCAGGCGAAGGACGCCGGCAGGAACACCGATAGGGCAATTGCAAACACTGCTTTGAGCAACATCATCATCGTCCTCCACTGCATGGCATGGCGAGCATACACGTATTTGGTCAGCCCGAGATGTCCGCCGCGGGATCATTCGGCGGCCGGCTTCAACCGATCCGTCAGACAGTCTACACAGGGCAAAAATGGACGTGCCCGTGTCGAATTATCCGCTTTCCTACAAACTGTCGTGGTTGCCGCGTTTCCTGAAGCCGTCACTTGCCGGCGACAGAGCCGGCTTTGCGGCATCGGCGGCGGCAATGATGGATCCGCTGCCGACACGGTCGGTGCGGCTAGCCTTCATCGGCGACATTTCGGCCGTCGCCAATCGCGATGTGCCGGAATGCGATCCGGTGCTCGCCGCACTGCTTTCATCCGCCGACCTCGTGGTCGGCAATTGCGAAAGCCCGATCGTCGAACGCCCAGGCGCGATCATGGCCACGTGGCTCGGCACGCACCACGCGATGAGCGAGCGTTTCCTGGCCGATGCGCTTGCAACTGCCGGGATCGCGCGCGACAGGCTGGTGTTGTCTTTAGCCAACAACCATATGCTCGACCAGGGCATTGCCGGGTTCGAGCAAACATTCGCGGCGCTGAACCGGCTCGGGATTCGCACCATAGGCACGGTGGCGGGCGGACCGATCCAGCGTCACGCAGCCGGATCGCTGGCGATCGGCTTTGCTGCGTTCACGCTCTGGCGCAACACGGACGCCGCGCCGTTCGAGGAACGCATCTTGATGCGCAGCGATCCCGCCGAATGGTCGCGCGGCGATGTTTCCGGCATCGATCTGCTCTGCGCGGTGCCGCATTGGGACTGGGAGTTCCGGCACTTTCCAAGGCCGGCAACCCGGGCGCTGGCGAGGCGGCTGGCAGATCACGGTGTCGGACTGATCGTAGGGCATCACGCCCATGTCGTGCAGCCAATTGAGCGGCCCGGCGACAGCCTGGTCGCCTACGGCCTTGGCGATTTCCTCGGCACTGCCTTTACCCGTCAGCCATGGCCCGGCCGCATAGGTTCGATCCTCATCGTCGATATCAGCACCGATACCGCCACGCGCGGCATGATCGCCGCTTACCGGCAGCATTTCTTCATGCGTTTAGCCAACAACGGCCATGAGCGGCTGGCGCCGTTGGAGGCTCTGGACAGCGCGCTCGGGCAGCAGGTGGCGACCCGGCTGGCGACGATTTTTCCGACCTCGGGGAACTAGCCGCCGATCGCCGCTGGTGCAGGCGACTTTCGCGCAAAAGCCGCTATCATCAGCCGTATCTTAGAGCGGTTCAGCGTTTCGCAGAATCACCGAACCGCTCCAAATCTTTGTTTTGCGCAATTCCGGACGGAAAACCGCTACGCACTTTCCTGGAATTGCTCTAGCGGCGGCCGGGGGGTGCCATGGAAGCAGCGGATTTCCTGCCGAGCGAAGCGGTCATCGCAGGCATCAGGCGTGACATCGAGGACTATGAGGCAAACGGGCGTCAGCCCGGAAGCAGGTCTGCTGGCGGGTGCCTGTGTTTGTCGGACTGGTCGTCGTCTTCGTCGCGCTTATCGCCTGGCTGTTCAACGCAGCCGCCGATCCTCACGAACAATGGTTCTCGACGCCGCATGTCTTTCTCTACCTTGGCGGCCTCGTCGCGGCGGTGCTGCTTTATTTCCAGGCGCTGAGGCCGGCGACCCGGCTGCGGCAATCCTTCCGCGACATGCTGCTGCCGATGATCTTCGGCTTCGTGCGCGACGTGCGTTACCAGCGCGGCGTGCGGCCGAATTCCTTCGACAGGATGCCGCGCGAAACGGTCGGCCCTTTCAACCGGCAGAGCTTCGACGACATCATTTCGGGACGCTACGAGGATTTTCCGTTCGAGCTTTACGAGGCGAAGCTCTGGGAAGGCTCGGGCAAGAGCGAGACGACCGCCTTCAAGGGCGTCATCGTCGCCTTCGAGACCATCGAGCCTTTTCCGGGGACGCTGGTCGCGGCGCGCAGGGCCGGCAAGGTGGCGCATTTCTTCCGCGGCATGTTCGCCAGCAAGATGCAGGAGCTGGCAAGCGGCGTTGCCGATCTCGATGCCACCTATGAGTTCCGCACCGACAATGTCGAGGCGGCGCGGCCGCTGGTAACCGGGCGGCTGGCGCAGGCGCTGACCTGGCTCGGCGAGACATGGCCCTACGACCAGGCGCGGGTGGCGCTCAGCGGCAGCGATGGTTTTCTGTTGATGCCGCGTTCGAAGAACTTCTTCGAGCTTCCGGATATCTCGGAGCCGATCGACTACAACACACATGTCGCGCCGATGATCACCGATCTCGGCGCCATGCTGGCGACGGTGGCGCTGGTGCGCAAGATCGGCGCGAAGGACGGAGCGGCCGGATAAAGCAATTCCAGGAAAAGTGTGAGCGGTTTTCCGTCCGGAATTGCGTGAAAGCAAAGAGATAGAGCGGTTCGCCGGTTCCGTGAAACGGCGAACCGCTCTATCGTTCAGCAATCGAAGCCGTATGTGGCGCGCATGTAATCCGCCTCTTCCTTCGACATCTTCCTGAACATCACACAGACGGTGAAGCTGCCGACCTGGCGGCCGATTTTGGTATAGCCCCAGTCGGAGATATCGTCCCTGGTGAATTCGATGTTCTGGCCGAGAACGACGTTGTGAACGAATACCGGCTCGTTCGCCAATATGCCGACGAAGCCGGTGCCGGTCCGCCTGAACGGGATGACCCAGAAGTGCTCCGTCGTGTTTCCGTCTACGACCATCACCTTCAGCTTGAACCTGTCGGTTCCCGGCGGCGGAGCGTCAGACAAAGCCAGGAATCCATCCAGGCTGGATCGCGCCTTTGCTATCGCCGCCGCCATATCGGCGTCGTCGGAGGCGATCATCATCGCCTTGTCGTCGCTTTGCGCCCGAGCGTGCAAGGGGATGAACGCCAGCAGCAGGCATAGCGCGATACGAACGGCAAAGGTCATGACGCCCCTCAACTCCAGTCAGGCCACTATCTTCCTGTACTATGTCGGCATTATCAATCGAACCGCGGCTCGCCGTCATCACTGCCAAGCTGCCAAGATCAAGTCATCAGCGGACGTCTGCCGTTGCGACAATCATCCGTGGTTTTCGAAGTGGCCCACGCCAATCGTCATCGGGGAATGATAAGCGGGAAGCGATTCCCGGCTGCCGACGAACAGGCAGTCGAATATGTTGAATGGAACTGCGCGGAGAGAACAGATATGCGACTGAGATTTGCGGCTGCGGCGTTCGCGGCGATCATGCTTTGCGCCGGGCTTGCCCGTGCCGAGGATCCGAAGGCTTTCAAGCTGACGATCGATGGCGTGACGGTCGACATCGATCCGGGCGAGGACGTCGACGTGACGCTCCCCGGCGGCAAGACCAGCAAGGTGCGGATCGACCATAATGATTTCGCCACCTTCTCCGGTGGCACATTTTCCTTCGTCCATCCAAGCAGCAATTCGGTCACCAAGTCCGATCTCGGCGACGGTATCGCCCAGTATCTTATGGCTTCGGCGCTCGGCACCCTCGTCGTGGTGCAGAAATACGACAAGATGAACCCTGTCTCCCTCAACCAGCTGATGCTGCAGGAGATGACCAAGGAAACGGTCCAGGCGGGCGGGCAGCTGACGCAGCAGCCGACGAGCCGCAAGCTAGCCGACGGCAAGGAGCTGACGGGGCTCAAGGCCACCGTCAAGACGCGCACAGACAGCGCGGATTTCGAGATCGTCGGCTTTGGCACCGCCGATCGGGGGTTGCTCTTCATCACGCGCATCGGCGACCAGGACAATGCCACCGAACAGCCGCTGATCGATAAGTTCTGGGAGACGCTGAAGATCAAACTGTAAGGCGCGTCGATATTCAGGTGAGGCCGGCCTGCGGATGCCGGCTTCCTCCGCTTCACGTACTTAAGTACCCTCCGCTCCGGCCTTCGCCGGCCGAAGCCCTCATAAGTGTCTCCGCCCTATGAAGGCTACGGCCGGCGCAGGCCGGTTCTCGGAAGCCGACATTCTCAGGCCGGCCTGACCTGAATCTCAACACGGCTTGGGCGCGCTCACAGACCGGTCAGACCAGCCAGCCAGCCAGCCGACCGCTTTGCCGCGTCCACAGTCGCGATGGCGGCGCGACCAATATCGGTCTTGACCACGGCATAGCCTGTCCTGGTGCGGTAAAGCACGGCGCGGCCGCCATCGACCGACCCATCGAAGGCGACCGGTTTGGCCGCTTCCGTTTCGCTGGCGGTCACCGTTGCGCCGACCGGGACGCTCGGGCGATGGTCGAGTTCGGGCGGCAGCGGGGCGATGGTTTCGACGACGCGGTTCCTGGGCTTCAGATCCGGCCTGGAGGCTTTCGCGGCGAGCTCGGAGGAAGAGGCCGAGCCCTTGACGCGGCAGATGCCGGAAACCAGCGGATAGTTGAAATTGCGCTGATGCAGCATCTGGCTCTTCATCGCCGCTTCGCAGTCGGCAATCGTTGTCCATTTGGCCGGCGTCTCACCGATGTATTCGCACAGCTTGGCGTCGCAGTCGCAGCCGACAATGGTCATGGCGACAAGGGCGGTCTTGATCACGGTCCTGTCCCTTCGAATTCGTTCCCGAGCTGACCAATCGCTGGGGAACAAGGCGGGATTTGGCCGCCATTGTGAATTGTGCATGACCGCGCGTTGTCGAAGGTTGCTTGGCTTCCGTATGTGGCCGGAAAGCATCAGTGGTGCCGGGGAGGTGTGGGCGCGGCGAAAAGCCGGCGAGGCGGACAGCCCAAAAAAGACAGTCGGCGCTGGGATTTCTCCCAGCGCCTCCCTGTCAGATCAGGAGCCGGTTAAGGCAGCAACTTCCGTAAAGTCGTCGCGCCAGGCCAGCCTTGATTTTGACGGTCCTGCCAGTCGCCACCCGAGGGCAGCGCCCGTTCCAGACCACGCCGATCTCCACCCTTGCGGGCTTCGTCCAGCGTGCCATCGAAGGTTTTTACCGGCCTTCATGGCAGCATCGGTCCGCCGTCGGCGTTGGCACGCTTTCCGCGGCACCCGTAGGTCTCGGCATCCGTCCCTCCAACAGGCGAACCTGCTCTCGTTTCGGGCCGTACGGGCCTCAGGAAATCCGCCTTGCGCTTTTGCCTTTCGGCTGGGCGTTCGGTAGCCGCCTGAGATGGGTTGACTGTACGCCGGGTAACGGGTCTGGGGAATGCCGGTGTGCCTGTGGATTGCGGGATTATCGGGGACCAATGGCAAAAGCCCCGGAACTTGCCAGCCCAACCCCTTAGACAGCCTGCCCCGCTTTTCTGCGACCCTTGGATGCTGGAGCCTTGCCCCGCCGCCCGGTCCGCGTTTCAATGCCAGCAAAAGATTTTCGGCCAGCAAAAGACTTTCGGCCAGCAAAAGACTTTGGGCCAGCAAAAGACTTTGGGCCGGCAAAAGATTTTGGGCGCCAGCGCGGAATCCACCGCGCACTTTGGGCGACCTGCCTCGGGGAGATCAGTTTGAAGGTCGGGGTGGTTCTCAATCCGATTGCCGGAGGCGGCAAGCTCAAGCGGCATTGGACGGAGGCCGCGGCGTCGCTCAATCGGAATTTCGGCGATTTCGACTTGCGGGAGACTCAGGCCAGCGGCGACGCCGAACGGCTGGCGATCGACCTCGCCGCCGGCGGATGCGACCTGGTGATCGCGGCAGGCGGCGACGGCACCGCCAGCGAGGTGGCCGACGGGTTGCTGCAGGTACAGCACGAGACCGGCCGCGAAAGCGCGCTGGGGCTTCTGCCTTGCGGCACCGGCATCGACTTCGCGCGCGGGCTCGACTTGCCGCGCGGCATCGACGCCACGCTGAAGAGGATCGCCGATGCCAAGGGCCGGAAGATCGACGCCGGACGTGTCTGTTACATCGACGACCACGGCGCGCTGGCCAGCCGCCATTTCATCAACATCGCCAGCCTCGGCCTGTCCGGCGCGACGGATCGCGCCGTCAATGCCGATAAGCGCAAGGGCAGTGTCTCGGCCAAGGCGCTGTTCTTCTGGCGCGCGGTGCTGGAGTTCATCCGCTACCGGTTCCAGGACGTCCGGATCACCATCGACGACGGCGAACCGATCGAGGCGCACATGGCGCTGGTGGCGGTGGCCAACGGCAGGTTCTTCGGTGGCGGCATGATGATCGCGCCGGACGCCGAGCTCGCCGATGGCCAGTTCGACATCGTCATCCTGCGCGCGGCCGGCAAGCTCGGCCTAATAAGGGACATCCGCCTCATCTATGGCGGCCGGCATCGCAACCATCCGGCAATCACCATCCTGCGGGGACGCAAGGTGCTGGTCGAGCCGTTGGGCGATATCGAGAAGAACGGCGCGCTGGTCGACATAGACGGCGAGTCGCCAGGCCGGATTCCGGCGACGTTCGAAATCCTGCCCGGCGCGCTGACGCTGAGAGGTTGAATCAACTGGCTGAAGGCTTGATTCAGCCGATACAGTCAGGCGATTGAAATAGCTGGCTAAATTTTGTCGGATTATAGTTCGAGCTTGGCCGGGAAGCCCGGCGCGCGAAGCTCCGTCCCGACCGCATCCTCCAGCAGCTTGACGATCCGGGTCGACCAGGCGTCGCCGCCATAGGCGCGCTTGCCCTCTTCGAAGATCGCGTTGACGCGCGACGCCAGATCGAGCGGCGCGCCGAAATCCCTGCCCATGGCCAGCGCGAAGCCGAGGTCCTTCAGCGCCAAGTCGATGGTGAAGCCGATATCGTAGGAGCCGTTCAAGACGAGCTGGCTTTCGGTTTCGTGGACGAAGCTGTTGCCGGAAGAGGCGACGATGGCGTGGTAGGCCTGGGCAAGGTCGAGCCCGCCTTGTTTGGCGAGCATCAGCGCCTCGCCGGCGGCGACCAGATGGATGAAGGCCAGCATGTTGGTGATGACCTTGATCACCGCCGCCGAGCCGAGCGGTCCCATCAGGAACGATTTCGCGCACATCGCCTCGATCGCCGGACGGTGTCGCTCATAGAGCGCGGCGCCACCACCGACGAGCGCGGTGATCCTGCCCGCGGCCGCCAGATGCACGCCGCCGGTCACCGGGCATTCGAGCGTTTCGATGCGCTTTGCCGAAGCAAGGGCGGCGAGCCGCAGTATCTCGTCGCGGCCATTGGTCGACATCTCGATCCAGGTGCCGCCCGCGGGCAGGCCCCGAAGCAATCCGTCCGGACCGGCGAGCACCGCTTCGCTGACCTTCGGCGAGGGCAGGCAGGTTAGCGCATTGCCGGCGCGGGCGGCGGCATCGGCCGGGCTGGTCGCCGGCGTGGCGCCGAGCGCAACCAAGCGCTTGATCGCTTCAGGGTCGCGGTCGAAGACGGTGACGGCAAAGCCGTTGCGCAGCAGGCTGGCGGCAAGGTTGCCGCCGAGATGGCCGAGGCCGATGAAGGCGTAAGCGAGGGTCACGGCATCAGCGGCGTCTGCATCATCTGCAGATGCAGGTCCTTGCCGCTATAGGGATGCGCGTCGCAGACGTCTTCGTCGAGCTCCACGCCGAGGCCGGGCTCCTTCGAGGGGATGACGTTGCCGTCCTGCCATTCGATCTTCTTCTTGAGCAGTTTTTGGTGGAAGCCGTCCCACTGCCTGAGTGATTCCAGGATGAGGAAATTGGGCAGCGTCACGGCAAGCTGGATGTTGGCGGCGCCTACGATCGGGCCGCAATAGCAGTGCGGCGCCACCTGGATGTGGTAGGCCTCGGCCATGGCTGCGATCTTCTTGGTCTCCAGAATGCCGCCGGAGCGGCCGAGATCAGGCTGCAGGATCGTGGCGGCACGGTTTTCGATGACGCGGGCGAATTCGAATTTCGTCGTCAGACGCTCGCCCGTGGCGATCGGGATGGATGTGCCGCGGGCGACCAGCGCCATCACCTCGGGCATATCCGGCGGCACCGGTTCCTCGAACCAGAGCGGATCGTAGGGCTCGATGGCACGCGCCATGCGCAGGGCGCCGGAAGCGGTGAACTGGCCATGCGTGCCGAACAGGATGTCGGCGCGCGTGCCGACCGCCTCGCGGATAGCCTTGATCATGCGCGCCGAAAGGTCGATGTCGATCAAGCGCGGCTGATGGCCATCATAGGCGGTGTAGGGGCCAGCCGGATCGAGCTTCACGGCGTTGAACCCCTGCTCGACATATTCAAGCGCGCAGGCGGCGGCCATGTCCGGATCGTTGTAGACATTGCGGCCGCGCGCATCTTCCGAATGGACGCTGCCGGTGTGCGGATAGAGATAGGTGTAGGAGCGCAGCGTCTCATGCACCTGGCCGCCGAGCAGCTTATAGACCGGCTTGTCGGCTTCCTTGCCGATGATGTCCCAGCAGGCCATTTCCAGCGCCGAGAAGCAGCCCATGCCGGAGACGTCGGGACGCTGGGTGAAGCCGGAGGAATAGGCGCGGCGGAAGAAATTCTCGATGTCGTGCGGATCGCTGCCGACGAGATAGCGCTCGGCCATGTCTTCGATCATCTTAGCGGTGACATGCGCGGAGAAGGTCGCGTTGTAGGCCTCGCCATAGCCGACCACGCCGCCATCGGTGGTGAGCTTGACGAAGATGAAATACTTGCCGCCGATGCCGGGCGGCGGGTTGCCGACAACCCAGGTCTTGACGTCGGTGATTTTCATTTGTGATCCTCCAGAACCAGCTCGGCGCCTTTCCATCCGGTCAGGATCGCGGCGGCGTTGGTGTTGCCCGTGATGTTGTCGGGGAATATTGAAGCGTCGATAACACGCAGCGCATCCAGCCCATGAACCCTCAGCCGCGGATCGACCACGGCGCGCGCGGCATCCGGTCCCATGCGGCAGGTCGAGACCGGATGATAGACGGTGCCCGAGCGTTTCCTGAAATCCTGGATCAGGTCGGCGTCCGACTTTATCGACGGGCCGGGCAGAACCTCTTCCTCGATGATCTCTGCCATGGCCGGCATCGAGGCGATCCTGCGCACGAACTTCACCGCCGCGAGCATTTCGTCGACATCGGCATTGGTCGAATAGGCGTTGGGCGTGATCCTCGGATAGTCGCGCGGGTCCTTCGAGCGGATCATGATCTCGCCGCGGCTCGACGGGCGGCAGTTGGACAAGCCGATCGAGAAGCCCGGCCAGGGGTCGGGCGTCAGGATCGGGCGTTCGCCGCTCTTTGGAATGACGGTCGAAAAGGCCTGGAAATAGAGCTGCATGTTCGGCCGCGTCATCGACGGGTCGGTGCGGAAGAAGCCGCCGGCATTGTTCATCGACAGCGACAGCGGGCCCGAGCGCAGCAGGATGTATTGTATGCCGACCAGGAGCTTGCCCCACCAGGGCCGCAGGATCTGGTTCAGCGTCGGCAGCTTGCTCCTGAAGGTGTAATTGATGCCGACATGGTCCTGCAAATTGGCGCCGACATTGTCGTTGGCGTGGACGACCGGGATAGCGAGATCGCCGAGCAATGTGGACGGGCCTACGCCGGAAAGCTGAAGCAGTTGCGGGGAATTGACCGAGCCGCCCGAAAGGATCACCTCGCGGCCCGCGCGGACAGTTTTCTTCTCACCGTTCTGCTCATATTCGACGCCGACGGCGCGCTTGCCCTCAAACAGGATTTTCGTCGCCAGCGCGTTGGTCTCGACATGGACGTTGCCGCGTTTCATCGCCGGCCGCAGGAAGGCGCGGGCGGCGGACATGCGGCGGCCGTTCTTTGTCGTGATCTGGTAGACGCCGACGCCTTCCTGGGAGGCGCCGTTGAAGTCGCGATTGAACGGCAGCCCGGCCTGCTGGGCGGCGGCAAGATAGCGTTTGGTCAGCGGGTGCACCGCGTTCGTGCAGTCGGTGATGTGCAGCGGGCCGCCGACGCCGCGCCACCGGTCGGCGCCGGCCGCATTGTCCTCCATCGCCTTGAAAGATGGCAGGAGGTCGTCATAGGCCCAGCCTGGATTGCCCGCGGCCGCCCAGGCATCGAAGTCCTCCTGCGCGCCCCTGATGAAGACCATGGCGTTGATCGAGCTCGAGCCGCCGAGCAGCTTGCCGCGCGGCCAATGATCGGCGTTGCCGGCGAGACCGGGATCCGGCTCGGTCTTGTAGCTCCAGTTGACGACCGGGTCGAAGAAGGTCTTGCCGTAGCCGAGCGGCATCTGGACGTAGAAGCGCCGGTCGGTTCCGCCTGCCTCCAGCACCAGCACCGAAAAACGCCCCGACGCCGACAGCTTGTCGGCAACCACCGAACCGGCCGAGCCGGAGCCGACGACGATGAAATCATAAGTCTGCATGATGGAAGAGCGGGCTCCGCAATTTGCGGCTTACCCTAGACATAGCCGGCTCGCGGCGTCGCCGTGGCTTCCGGCATGGCTTGTGAAAAAAGCGACCGCTTCGGCGACGCAGGTTTCGCTTTCAGCAGAGCTTGCGACATCGCAACTGCGTTGGTACGGGTTCAGGAAAGCAGCGGTTGAAGGACCTCCCCATGGTACATTACGCGGACGGAAAACCGCTTGGCGATCTCACGCTGCGAACGCTCGCCATGCCCTCCGACGCCAATGCCGCCGGCGATATCTTCGGCGGCTGGGTGATGGCGCAGATGGACCTTGCCTGCGGCATCCGCGCCGCCGAGCGCGCCAAGGGCCGCGTGGTCACCGCCGCGGTCAAGGAAATGTCCTTCGCCAAAGCGATGAAGATCGGCGACACGCTCTGCATCTACACGCATGTCGAGCGCGTCGGCCGCACTTCGATGGTGCTCAAGGTCGAGGCCTGGGCGCAGCGCTACCTTTCCGACCTGATGGAGAAGGTCACCCATGCCGATTTCGTCATGGTGGCGCTCGACGGCGAGGGCAAGCCGAAGCCGGTTCCGGCCGAGAACTGACGGGATCCTGATCCTCCCAGCTTGCGGATTTGTATCAACGCCCGCACGGCAGATGCGCTCCGCGACATCCAATGGTTGCCTTCACGCCTCACTTTGCGGCTGCGGGGGAAAGACAATGCGTCAACACATGCTGAACGGCTGGCTCGTTGCAGCCCTGGTCGCCCTGATCTGCCTGCTCGGCATAACGGCCTATATGGAGGTCAGGAAAGACCTTCCACGCGTTGCGTGCATGCGGGATTTGAAGGCGGTCGACAAGTGGGCGGCGCAGTCGGAGAACTGCTCGACGGCGTGCTGCAACGGTACCTCCCCAAGCGCCTGACAAGTGGCTGTCTGAAGGGGCTCCTCGTTGGCACGGCGACTATGCGCGGACGAGTGCAAGGCTAGTCCGGGACCGCTGCGGATCTGATCGAAAATCGGATGGCGCGACGCAGCCGGCGCTGAGCCGCACGGCTCATCTATCGGTTCAAAATCCCTTGAACTATAAGGGTTTCAGGCCTCCTGGCCGTCGAACCTGGCGCGTGCTTCGCGGACCCGATTGGTGTTCTTGCGCGCCCATTCGCCGAGCGCGCCGACCGGCACCAGCAGCTCGTGGCCGAGCTCTGTCAGCTCGTAATCGACACGCGGCGGAATGGTCGGAAACACTTTTCGCGTGACGAAGCCATCGCGCTCCAGACCGCGCAAGGTGGTGGTCAGCATCTTCTGCGAAATGCCGCCGACGGCCGCGCGCAATTCGTTGAAGCGCATCGCCCCGCCGCCCAGCTTGCCGACGACGAGCACGGTCCATTTGTCGCCGACCCGTTGCAGGATTTCCGACACGGCCCGGCAGTCCTCGGTGTTGTGCGGGTGCCTCAGTAACAAAAACGTGCCTCCTTGCGCGCCGGTTTGTCAGTATCACATATAGCGCCGGTATCCAAACGATACCAGAAATCCCGCAAGGAGAGCCCCTTATGTCCAAGCCCAAAATTGCTATTGTCGTCGGTTCGACGCGCGCCGCCCGCTTCGCCGACGTACCGGCGCAGTGGATCGCCAAGATCGCCAAGTCCCACGCCGATATCGACGTCGAGATCGTCGATCTGCGCGACTGGCCGCTGCCCTTCTTCGACGAGGTCGCTTCCTCCGCCTGGGCGCCGTCGCAAAATGAAGTGGCGCAGCGGTGGCAGAAGAAGGTCGCCGGGTTCGACGGCTTCATCTTCACCGCCGCCGAATACAATCACGGCCCGACCGCCGTCTTGAAGAATGCCATCGACTACGCCGCCAATGAGTGGAACAAGAAGCCGGCCGGCTTTGTCGGCTATGGCTCGGTCGGCGGCTCGCGAGCGGTCGAACACCTTCGCCTGGCCGCTGTCGAGTTGCAGATGGCGCCGGTCAAGTCGGCCGTGCATATCGCCTGGGGCGATTTCCTTGCCGTCCGCCAGGGCGAGAAGAAGCTCGAGGACATCGAGCATCTGAACCAGTCGGCCGCCGCGCTGGTCAATGACGTCGCCTGGTGGGCGAAATTGCTGAAGGCCGCGCGTGCCGCCGACGCGATCGCCAGCGAAGCCCAGGCCGCTTAAAGAAGATCATCTTCCCAAGATCATCCTCTCGAGGGCGGCGCTTGCGCCGCCCTTTTCAACTTGTAGAATTGTAGAAACGACCTCGCCGATCTGTCTTGGCCTGATGATACAGCTGGCAAGGCGTTCCCGATTGTTCAGTTCGTCAGCGTGGTTCTGGCCCCCCCTCACACAGCGTCAGCAGGATCGGCTCGAGACTGAGGCAGGAGAGCGCATTCCGCTGGACCAGGCTGGCGCATCAACTGGTTGAGCAGCCGTTCGAGGGGCAAGGTCGTGCTGATACCGCAGCTCTTCTGCCTGATGCCCCACTATGTTGACTGGCGAAGGTGAGGCTCAACGCTCCAGCCTCGCATTACAGATGCTCCTTCACCCTCAGGCACCGACATCGCAAGCGTGGACGATTTTTGGAAGATAGTCGTGGCAGAAGTCCAGATAAGTCCTGACGATGGTGGATGGGTGGCGATGAGGCGGATAGACCAGGTTGATCGACCACTCCGGCAAAGGGTATTGCGCCAGCAATGGCACCAGGCGCTTCTTCCGGATGGGCGCGGCCGCCAGGAACGGCGGCAGTTCCGTCACCACGTCGCCACCGAGCGCGCGGCTGCACAGATGGTGATAATCGTTGGTGGACAGGACCGCCTGGGGCTCGACCACATGGCTGCCCAATTCCCAGCGCACCGCAGTATCGACGCGCGACGCCCATACCGCGCACGGGAAGCGATGAAGTGCGTCGGGCTCGGCCGGCATGCCAAAGCGCTCCACCAATTTCGGGCTGGCGACAAGAATGTTGCGATACGACAGCACGTGCCGCGCCACCATGGTCTCGTGAACGATCGCACCCACACGAAGGGCGACGTCGATGCCGTCCTCAACCAGGTCCATGCGACGCTCGGTTGAGTAGACGTAAACCTGAACACCCGGGTAGCTGCGCTGGAACGCGGCGATCAGATCCCACCATGGCTGAAACGTCTGCGGCAAGGACAGGCGCAGGCGCCCTTTCAGCCGTGCCTGATCGCTCACCACGGCCTGCTCGGCTTCCAGCAATGCCTCGATCCCGCGGTTGGCCTGCTCGTACAGCCTTGCCCCGGCATCGGTCAATTTCGTGCCGCGCGCCGAGCGCTCCAGCAATTGCACCTTGAGTTGGCGCTCCAGGTCACGGATTCGGCGGCTCAGCGTTGGAAGCGGCATTCCGAGACGGCTTGCCGCCGTAGAGAGGCTGCCGGCTTTGACAACCGCGACAAACATCCGGGTGGCATTCAAGTCCATGGCATAGCTTACCAGATTCGATAGGCTTGCTGTCAATCTTGGTCGTTAATTTCCATATTTGATCGATCTACTATGCCGTGCAGCGGGAAGGGCTCATTGTACGGAAAGCATCATGACACAGACCAGCATGAGGATATTGGCGGCCATGTCACTGGCGATGGTAAGTTCAGTCGCATCGGCACAAACGACCGCCTCACCAGCCAACCCCGTCACCGTCGACAACTACAATCGCGCTCAGACCGACGTTAATTTTGCCGGGGTGGTCAAGAATGGCGGCTTCGGAAAATTCCGGCATGGGCGCGAGCTTGCTCCTCCTGTGCAGCAAGGCATTGTTCGTCCCAATCGCGACACCTTGTATTCATTTGCGATCGTCGACCTCGACGCCGGGCCAGTGACGATCGCGCTGCCGGACGCCGGCAAGCGCTTCGAGGGGATGCAGGTCGTCAACCAGGATCAATACACTTCGGCCACGTATTACGGCGCGGGTACCCATACCCTGACCAAGGAGATGATCGGCACGCGCTACGCCATTGTCGTCGTCCGTTTCCTTGTCGACTTCTCGCACAAGGACGATGTCGATGAGGTCCACACTTTGCAGGATGCGATCAAGTTCAGCCAGGAACGTCCCGGCACGTTCGAAATTCCCGATTGGGATGAGGCAAGCTTGAAAAAAATACAAGCGGCGCTCGTCCAGCTTGGAACCACGGTTTCCGATACTCGGCGTATGTTTGGCGCCAACGAGAATGAGGTCGACCCGGTCAGGCACCTGATCGGAAGCGCTATGCTTTGGGGGGGCTACCCGGAGAAGGACGCGCTCTATCTGCCGATCACGCCGGCCCGAAACGACGGCAGCACGGTCCACAAGCTCAGCGTCGGCGATGTGCCTGTGGACGGGTTCTGGTCGCTCACCGTTTACAACAGCAAGGGTTACCTCCAGCCGAACCAATACAATGCCTATTCGGTGAACTCCGTCACGGCAAAAAAGAGCGCGGACGGCTCGGTCACCATTGAGTTTGGCGGGTGCGACGGCAAGATCCAGAACTGTCTGCCGATCTCGCCGGGCTGGAATTACACGGTGCGCCTCTTTCGCCCGCGCGCAGAAATCCTCAACGACACGTGGGCATTTCCGCTGGCACAACCCGTAAGTTGAAGCGCTGCTTCCGGCCGGCGGTTCCGCACCTGCCGTGGCAAAGTCCTCCCTCAAACCAATCTACACCCGTGCCAGCCGCCGCGAGTCGATGTGACTTGCATAATGCAATTAACTAGGCTATTAGTCACTTTCATTTTGAAAGGGACCTTGGCCATGGTTGCAAAGACGAGCTTCGAAACGCGCCCATGCCCGATCGCGCGCAGCCTCGACGAGGTCGGCGAGTGGTGGAGCATCCTGTTGTTGCGCGACGCGTTTCAGGGCCTCACGCGCTTCGACCAGTTCCAGAAGAGCCTGGATATCGCTCCGAACATCCTGACGCGACGGCTGAACAGCCTGGTCGAGCGCGGGCTGTTTGAAAAACGCGTCTACTGCGAACGGCCGCTTCGTCATGAATATGTGCTGACCGCCAAGGCCCGCGATTTCCGGCCGGTGCTCCTTACCCTGCTTGCCTGGGGCAACCGGCATCTGGCGCCCGAAGGCCCGAGCCTCGTCGTGGTGGACACAGCGGACGGGCGCTGGGCCGACCCCGTTCTGGTCGACCGCGAGACCGGAAGGGAACTGGACAGCGGCGGCTTCACCATGGCGACGGGACCCAAGGCCAGCGATCGCATGCGCCAACGCTATCACTTCAGCAGCCAGGGCTCGGGCCTGCCGCTGGTCGAGAACACTTATGGCGTCCAGGATGAGGCGCAAAGCAGATGAACAAGGCTCTTTCCCAGACCGAGTTGCAGGCTTCCGTCGTTGACATCCCGAAACCGGCCAGGAAACGGCGTAAGCCGCTGCTGCTCGGGGCAGCGCTGATCGCGATTGCAGCCGCCGGATGGTATGGCGCCGAGTGGTGGCAGGCCAATCGCTTCCTGGTGACGACCGACGATGCCTATGTCGGCGGCAATGTCACGCCGCTCGCGCCGCGCGTCGCGGGACATATCGACCAGGTTCTCGTCGAGGACAACCAGCATGTCGCAGCGGGCCAGCCTGTCATCCGCATCGACGACAGGCCGTTCAAGGCCGCGCTGGAACGCGCGCAGGCATCGGTGCAGCAGAAGCAGTCGGCGCTCGACAATCTGCGCGCCCAGGTCTCGCTGCAGAACTTGCTGATCGAGCAGGCCAAGGCTGATCTTGAGGCGAAGAACGCCGCCGCGGTGTTCACCGCGCAGGATGCCAAGCGCTATCAGGTGCTGGCCAGCGCCAGGACCGGTTCGCAGCAGGATGCCCAGAAGAGCGCCGCAGCCGACGGCCAGGCGCAGGCATCCGTCACTGCCGCCCGGGCAGCGCTTGCGGCGTCCAGGCAGCAACTCGACGTCCTCAACACGCAGATTTCGGAAGCGACTGCGGAGGTCGCTGCCGCCAAGGCGGATCTCGATACGGCGGAACTCGACCTCGGCTTCACGGAAATCCGCTCGCCGATCGAGGGCGTTGTCGGCAACAGGCTGGCGCAGGTGGGCACCTTTGTTTCGCCGGGCAGCTACCTGCTGACCATCGTTCCCGTCTCGGGCCTTTGGGTCGATGCCAATTTCAAGGAAGACCAGCTGCGCGCGATGGCCGGCGGACAGGCCGCGAACGTCTATGCCGATGTAGCCCCCGACCAACCGCTCAAGGGTCACATCACCAGCCTGGGGCCGGCCACGGGGGCGATCTTCAGCGTCATCCCGCCGCAGAATGCGACCGGCAATTTCACCAAGATCGTCCAGCGGGTCCCGGTCAGGATCGCCATCGACGGCGACCAGGCGGGCAAAGTCGCGCTGCGGCCAGGCCTGTCGACGGTCGTCACCGTCGATACCGGGTCGCACTGAGGGGCTCCATGTCAGCGCCGGCCGCCCCGCAATCCTTCTTCGCGAGCATCCTGCCGTTCATGGTGATGTGCGTGGGGATGTTCATCGCGCTGCTCGACATCCAGATCGTCGCCTCCTCGCTGCAGGATATCGGCGGCGGCCTGTCGGCCGCGCAGGACCAGATCGGCTGGGTCCAGACCTCCTATCTGGTGGCGGAAATCATCGTCATCCCGCTGTCGGGCTGGCTGACCCGCGTCTTTTCCACCAGATGGCTTTTCACCATCTCGGCGGCTGGCTTCACGCTGGCCAGCATGCTTTGCGGCTTTGCCTGGAACATCGAAAGCATGATCGTGTTCCGGGCGCTGCAGGGGCTGCTCGGCGCTTCGATGATCCCGACGGTGTTCACCTCGTCCTTCCATTATTTCCAAGGCCCGAGGCGCGTCTATGCCGCCGCCGTCGTCGGCAGCATAGCGTCGATCGCGCCGACGCTCGGCCCCGTCATCGGCGGCTGGATCACCGACACCTTGAACTGGCACTGGCTGTTCTATGTGAATGTCGTCCCCGGGGTGGTCATTACCATCCTTGTTGCGCTTCTGGTCAAGATCGACAAAGCCGACCCGTCATTGCTGAAGGGCGCAGACTATATCGGTATGGCCCTGATGGCAGTCAGTCTCGGCACGGCGGAATACGTCCTGGAGGAGGGTTCACGCTGGAACTGGTTCGACGACGCGACGATCCGCGACGGCGCTATCGTCGCCGCAATTACCCTCGTTCTATTCGTCATCCGAAGCCTGACCTATGCGCAGCCCGTGGTCGACTTCCGCGCCTTCGGCAACCGCAATTTCGCCATCGGCTGCTTCCTGTCCTTCGTCACCGGCATCGGCATCTTCGCCACGATCTATCTTACGCCGCTGTTCCTGGGTTACGTACGCGGCTACAACGCCTTGCAGACAGGGTTGGCGGTGTTTTCCACCGGCGTCGCCTCGATGATCGGCGTTCCCGTCTATATCTTCCTCGCCAAGCGCTTCGATACGCGTTGGCTGATGATGTTCGGTCTGGCGTCCTTCGGCGCATCGATGTGGAGTTTCAGCGCCATCACCAGCCAATGGGGCTCCGCCGAGCTCCTCATCCCGCAAATCTTTCGCGGATTCCCGCAGGTCTTCGCCGTGGCGCCGAGTGTCAATCTCGGGCTTGGCAGCCTGCCACCGGACCGGCTGAAATATGCCAGCGGCCTGTTCAACACCATGCGCAATCTCGGCGGCGCGGTCGGCATCGCCATTTGCGGCGCGATCCTCAACAACCGCACCAATTTCCATTTCTTGACGATCGCCTCGCATCTGACGCCGCAGAACGAGGCGGCCATGCGTCTGCTGGACAAAGTGGCGCAGCGCTATGGACAGTTGCCCGGCGCCATCGATGACGGCCACGCCGCCTCGCTGAAGCAGCTCTGGCAGCTGGCCTATCGCGAGGCTTCCACGATGGCCTATGCCGATGCGTTCCTGGTCATCATGGTGGCTTTCGTCATCGCCACGGCGCTGGTTCCGTTTCTGCGCAACGTGACGCCGAAGGCGCCGCCTCCGGACGCGCATTGAGCGGAACGGAAGCAGCAACTCGGAGCCTACCACTTGACGCTGAAGCCGACCGAGCCGCCAAAGGAATGGCCCTCGCCGAAATCCTCGATGCTCGAGCGGGCGAGCAGTTCGCCATGAACAGCGTAGCGGTCGGCGGCCCAGCTCAGCGAGCCGCACTGCCGCCCTAAGTGGCGCCGTCGGATTGTGCGCCCCTCCATGATAGTCCGCAGACATTCGTGCGGGGGCTCGGGCGCTACCCTGGGAGAGTCGAAAATCAGCCGGAGGCCGATCAGGCGCAAGCCCGTTCAAGCTCCGCCGACAGTTGGATTGGGTCGGAAACGCCCCGTCCGAAAAGCGCCATGACCCTGAGCGCGATCCGTTCGCGCTCATCATCGTCCGCAACGTGATGCTTTGCGCAATAGTCGGTCAAGGCTTTTGTGAGAATGCCGAGCTGGGCGGAATCCGCCACGCCGTAAGCTGACACGCTTGCCTCCCTGGACAGGGGCGAAAGCATGATAACCGCTTCCAAGCGTCCGCTTGCCTCTACTCGGTGCGGACGACCAAAGCAGCGTATGCTTGAAATGTGACCGTTACGAGTCAGCTCGCGGGGACTGAAGTCTGCAACTTCTTCAGCAGCCGCGCCTCGCGAAGAAGCGAGTTCGCATCGATGCCGATCAACTCGACAAGGCCGCGGGCCTGGGCCTCGGTGATGCCGGTTTCCTTCATAAGGAACTGGATACGGAATTCCGTCTCCGCCTGTAGGCGTTCGTCGCGCTCTTGCTTGCTCTCGGCCACGGAATTTTCCCCATGTCCTAGAAACGCTAGTTATCGCCTAAATTTCCGCTCTTAAAACCGCGGCACGGATCTATCAGCGCACCACCGGGCGGTGGCCGTCGGGCAGGCGGGTGGCGATCAGCTTGTCGATGCGGCGACCGTCGAGGTCGACCACCTCGAAGCGCCAGCCTTGCGCGTCGACGCACTCGCCGGTCGCGGGCAGGTGGTGCAAATGCGACAGCACATAGCCGGCGACGGTTTCGTAGTCGCGGTTCTCGGGCAGGTCGATGCCCAGCACCTCGGCCATCTCGTCGGCCTGCATGTAGCCGGCGAGCAGCCAGGAGCCGTCCTCGCGCTTCACGGCGTTTTCCTCCTCGCCGGCCTCGAGATCGGAGCGGAAGACGCCGGTGATGGCTTCGAGGATGTCGGCCGGCGTGACGATGCCTTCGAAATGGCCGTATTCGTCATGGACCAGCGCCATCGGCACGTCCGATTCTTTGAGTTTCTGCAGCACGTCGAGCGCGTCGGCCTGGTCGTGGACGATTGGAGCGGCGCGCACATGCTGGCGCGGATCCAGCACCCTGCCGGCAAGAAGGGCCGCCAGCACGTCGCGCGTCTGGATGACGCCGACCATGGCGTCGACATTGCCGTCGCCGACAGGCAATCGCGAGTGCTGGGTGTCCATCAAAAGTTTTCGAACCGTAGCCTCGTCGGATTGCAGGTTCAGCCAGTCGACCTCGGTGCGCGGCGACATCACGGCGCGCACGGCGCGGTCGCCGAGGCGCATGACGCCGGCAATCATGCGGCGCTCGTCGGATTCGATAGTGCCGTGATGCTCGGCCTCGGCGACCAGCATCTTGATTTCCTCGTCGGTGACCTTCTCTTCCGCCTCGCCGCTCTGGCCGAGCAGCCACAGAATGGCGCGGCCGGAAAGGTCGAGCAGGACGACGACCGGCGCCGACACTCTGGCAAGGATGGTCATCGCGGGCGCGGCCCTGACGGCGACGCGCTCCGGGTCCTTCAGCGCGATCTGTTTCGGCACGAGCTCGCCGACGATCAGCGAGGCGTAGGTGATCAAAGCAACGACGATGCCGACGCCGACCGGGTCGGCGATGTTTTCGCGGATGCCGGTCGACGCCAGATATTGCGCCAGCCGTTCGCCGAGGGTCGCGCCCGAGAAGGCGCCCGAGAGAACGCCGACCAGGGTGATGCCGATCTGCACCGACGACAGGAACTTGCCGGGGTTCGAGCCGAGCGCCAGCGCGCGGCCGGCGCCGTTGACGTTGCGGTCGATCATCGCCTTGAGGCGGGCCGGCCGCGACGAGACGATGGCAAGCTCAGACATCGACAAAAGGCCGTTCACCAAGATGAGGACGGCAACGACGGCAATTTCAACATAAAGCATGGGCGGTCAATAGCATTGCTGCAGTGCATTCGAAAATAGCCTGCCGGCATTTTTGGAAGATGACAGGTGCACTGTTCACGCGGCATCCCAAAATCGGTGCCGACAAATGCCCGACTAGAGCGTTTCACCGTTTCACGGAAACGGCGAACCGCTCTATCTCTTTGTTTTGATGCAATTCCGGACGGAAGGCCACGGCGAGGTCGCCGAGCCCAACCGCTACGCACTTTTGCTGGAATTGCTCCATAGCGTCGATGACCGCGCGCACCTTTGGCGTCAGCGCGCGTGACGTCACTGCGGAGTCTTCAACACGCCGATCACCGCCATGCCGTCGGTGAAAAAGGGATCGCCGCCGCCGTTGCGTCCGGCTTGGGTGGCGCCGATCCCTGGTATCTGGCTGGTCGATGCCAGCAAACCGGCGGCCTGCAGGTCGCCGATCACGAAACTGCGCTCCTCGTCGATGTCGGGGCCGATATGGTGGGTGACGGCGCCCGTGTCGTGGCTGAGGCCGACGCCGCGATCGAAGCTCGCGGCACCCAGCCAGAGCGGGCGGCCGTCATCACCGACGGTGTCCGTCTGCCAGAAGCGGACGTGGTGGCGCCGGTCGGCGCTGCCGCCGACCGGCATCTCGAAGGCAAGATCCTGCGCTCGGCCCTCGAACAGCAGGCGGCTCATCGGCGCATCGGGATAGGGGCGGGAAAACAACACGCTTTCGCCGATGTCGATCGCGGTCCGCAGCGTCACGGCGTCGGCCGTATCCCAGCCGGCGACGGCGAAGGCGTGGACGACTTCCTTTTCGGTGCCGACCAGGCCGATATTGATCGGGTCGCCGGGAATGCCCTGTGGCGTATGCGTCACCATCTCGAAGGGCCGGGTGCGGAAGCCGCGCTCCCGCCAGGTCCAGAATCCCGGCGCGGCGACATAGGCGAGCGCCAGGTAGAAGGCGCAAACCGCCGCCAGCCAGATCGTCGCGCGCCGCCTCAGGCTTCGCTCACCCACGACAAACCGCTCCCAAATCCATGGGCGACCATTTTATGCGGTGTTGGCCGTTTTTGGGCAGAATTGCCTCAGCGGCAGGCCCGGTAGCCGCTTTTGCGGTTCTTGATGTCGAAATGGAAGTGGTTGCGGTGGTCGTAATTGTAGCCCGGGCCGAGCACGGTGGTGAAATACTGGCAGCCATCGGCGCGCACATTGTTGAGGAAGCCGCGGGTGCGGAAGGCGAACAGGCCGGGCTTACGGACGTCGATGTCGTCGCCATTGTTGAGCTCGATGCTCATGACGTCGAGCGCGTTGCCCTTGCCATGCTCGGACAGGACGCCTTCGCCGGCGATGTTGCGGCAGGAATAGCTGGACCCTTGGTGGATCGCCTTGACGCCGGAGAAATAACGCCAGCGGGCGGCCGGCTGCAGCTCGTTTTTTGTCCAGGCGGCAAAAGTGGCGGCCATGTTGCAGGTCAGCGTTGCCGCCGGCTGCATGGCGACGCTGCCGATCGCCGAGACCTTCACCGGATAATCGATGCCGCACTGGCCTTCATGGATCGGCTGGATGTCCTGATAGACGACGCCCATCCGCTTCAACTCGTTGCGGCAGTCGATTTCGCTGGCCGGCATCTGCTCGACCGGCGACATCGGCTCATCCATGCGCGGATAGGCGGCCTGGGTCATGTAGGGATTGGACGGAACAAGCCGCTGCATGCCGACATATTGCGGCGCTTCGGGCACGGCGGCGGTCTGGCTGCCGACATCGACGGCCGGCTGCAGCGCAAAGACGTCGCCGGTCGTGCAGGCCGATATTGTCGCGGTGGCAACGCCTGCGACCAGCCCGACGGCGAAGCGGGCAAAATTATTCCGCCGCGCCGCGGCAAGCATGGCGCCAAGTGTTTTGGCCATCGAAAGGCATCCTGTCCCCGGATGGCACAATTTTAGTCGGCAAGAGTAAAGGAAAGATCAGCGCCGGCATTCACGCATGGGGCGGAATTGCGGCGCTGTTCTTGGGCGGAAGCGCCGAAGACTTCCGGGATTTACCTATTGGCAGAAAGTGCCGCCGTGGCGGCGGGGCTCCAGATCGAGGTGGAAATGCAGCGCGTGATCAGCGTCGGCGCCTGGCCCGAGCACCGTCTTGAACGGCCCGCACGCAGCCTTGCGCACCGCGTTGAGGAACTTCGCGTCCTTCTCCGGCGGCGTCGGCCCGACCTCGATCTTCCTCCCGTCCGACAAGGTGAAGCTGGCGATATCGAGCGCGTTGCCGAAGGCGTGTTCCGACAGTTTGCGCGTGCCGTTGCGCGGGCGGCAGACAAAGGCGGAGGCCTGGTTGATCGACTTCAGGTCGGCGCCGAATTCGGCCTTCGCCGCCGGCTGGACGGTGTCTGCTACGAAGCGCGCCGTCGCCTCGGCCATATGGCAGTTGAGTTCGGTGCCGGCGCTGATGCCGGTGGATTTGCCGAGTGTTTGCAGAATGACCGGGTAAGGAATCGAGCAGCCGATTTCGGCATCGTGTTCGGCCTTGTGCTCCTCGAATTGGACGCCAAGCGCCTTCAACCGCTCGCGGCAGGCGGTTTCTTCTGCCGGCATCTTGTCGGCCGGCAGATCAGCCGAGCGCGGATCGGGAAGCATCTTTTCCTCGCCGGCATCCGCCGGCTTTTCCGGTGGTTGCGGCGCGGTCTCCGGCGGCTCCGGCTCGAGTTCGGCCGGTTTCTCCGGCGGTGTGGGGACAATTTCCGGCGTCTGCGGCTCGGGTTCCGTCTGCGTCCCGGATTCAGCACCCTTCGAACGCGGCGGATGGGCATCCCATTTCGGGTGCGACTTCTCCTGGTTGATGAAGTCGTCATTGCTGTCCGCGCGACCTTTGCTTTGCGCAGACTTCTCAGCGCCGTTCTCCATATCCGGGGGACGCGATCCGGGGACTGGTGTCGCCACCGGCGTTCCCGGTGGCGGGGCGGCGCTCTGGCTGACCGGCGGCAGGTGTCGTTTATGCCGATGATGATGCTTGGCCATGGCCGGCGTAACCACCAGGGCCGCAGCCGCCAAAGGCAGCGCCAGTCTGCAAAGTCGTGAAAAGCTCAGCGTTGCCATCGCCCCGAAACGGCGTCCGCGTTGCGAAGTTGCTTGCTTCACCTGCCTTGCCGATCACAATCGGTTACCTGCGCGTTACGCGCCGATGGCTTCAAGGCCTTCCTCCAGCCAGTCGGCGAGCATCGGCAGGCCGAGCAGATATTTGGCCGTGCGCTTTCTGGGGCGGTCCCTGGCGGTGGCCACCGCATCCGCCCATTCGGTTGCGTCATAGTCGCCGCGCCCGACCCAGGCGAGCGCGATCAATTCGGCCGCTTCGTCGATGTTGAGATCGTTGATCAGCTCGCGGAACTCTTCCTCGGTCAGGTCTTCCGAGGCTTCCTCGACAAGGCCGTCATGGTGATGGCTGGCATGCGTGTCGCCGTCGAACTCGACCTCGTGCTCGGCGCCGTCATCGTAATCCTCGTTGACGGCCGCGCTCAACGCCTTCGCCTTGAGGATGAACAGGCGAACGGTGTCCGGGTCGATCGAAAGATCCCATTCCTTATCGAGGCGCTGCTGCACGGCCCTTCTCCACGTGATGCGCTTGGCCCCGATGATAGCGGATTTGCAGCGCGCGTCACGTCCGGAGGTAACGGCTTCTTTCCAGCCGTTCAAAATAGTTCGGCATCTGCCTGGATTTCGGGATGAAACCGCACTGAGACGGCGTTAATCTGCCATTGTCACGCTCAAGGAGGCTTCGATGCGCAGACGTTTGCTTGTTCAGGTCATCGCTATCGCGGCGCTGCCGCTGTTCGCCGCGCCGGCTTATACTGCCGGTGAAAGTGGCGGCGGGAGCGGTCAAACCACTTCCCAATGCAAGAAGGGCGAGGTCTGGGACAAGAAGAAGCAGAAATGCGTCGTGCCGCAATATGGCATGCTGGATGACGACAGCATCTACGAGGCCGGCCACGATCTTGCGATGGCCGGGCGCTATGACGAAGCCATTTCCGTGCTGACGCTCGCCGCCAACAAGCAGGATCCGCGCATCCTCAACTATCTCGGCTATTCGCATCGCCATTCGGGCCGCGTCACCGTTGGCCTCGGCTATTACGAGGAAGCGCTGAGGATCGACCCGAACTATACGCTGGTGCGCGAATATCTCGGCGAGGCGCATCTGCAGATCGGCGATCTCGCCGGCGCCCAGCAGCAGCTCCAGGAAATCGAAAAGCGGACCGGCAAGGGCTCGCGCGAATACGGCATGCTGTCGGAGCAGATCGATCATTTCCTGAGGAGCTGAACTGCCCTCAACACTGTTTGAGGCCGGCTGCGGGCATCCGCAGCCGGCTTTTTGTTGCCTGTCGTCGTTCGCCGTCAGCTAGGCCCGCGAAAGCGGTGATCATTTTGCCGAACTTCAATTTTTGGGCGTGAAAATCGCGCGAAGATCGCTATATTCGGGGAAATTGTGGTGAAACGGTTCCGTTAGCCCGAGGCTGCCGGACCGTTTTCTTTTTGTACCCATTGACAAGGCCGCTCCCGAAAACGGGGGTGGCGGCAGGAAAGGTCAGGCATATGATCAAGGTCCCGATGACAGGCGAGGGGTTCGCGTCATTGAAGGAAGAACTTCGCTGGCGTCAGCAGGAGGAACGTCCTCGCATCATCGAGGCGATCTCCGAAGCGCGCTCGCATGGCGACCTGTCCGAAAATGCCGAATATCACGCGGCGAAAGAGTCGCAGAGCCACAATGAAGGCCGTATCAACGAGCTCGAGGATCTGATCGCGCGCGCCGAGGTCATCGACGTCTCCAAGCTCAGCGGCGACAAGGTGAAGTTCGGCGCGACCGTCGTGCTGGTCGACGAGGACACCGAGGAAAAGAAGACCTATCAGATCGTCGGCGACCAGGAAGCGGACGTGAAGTCCGGCCGCATCTCGATCTCGTCGCCGATCGCGCGTGCGCTGATCGGCAAGGAAGTCGGCGACGCCATCGAAGTCAATGCCCCGGGCGGCGCACGCGGGTATGAGATCGTCCAGGTGCAGTTTATCTAGGAATTGAACGCTGGGCTTCCAGCCTTTGTTTCAATGTCCAAGCGCCAAGCTGCCCCTCATCTGGCTGCCGCCATCTTCTCCCCGTAAACGGGGAGAAGGGGCCTGTGAGCGATGATTTCGCCAATTTTCAGCGTTTGCAGATGGGCGCCGGCATCGCGGCCAGCCGCTTTCTCCCCGTTCACGGGGAGAAATGCCCGGCAGGGCAATGAGGGGCAGTGCTGACGCCCGCTTGAATTGAATAATCAGCGTCAGCCGAGTGCCTGCCGCGGCATCAGCCGCTCGGCCTCCGCTATCACTTCAGCCGGCGTTACCTTGCCGCCGGCGGGCGCCAGCAAGGTTGACGAGAACGGCCCGCGCGGGCCGGTCAGGCCTGGTTCCGTCGCCAGGAAGATGGCGACGGTCGGCAGGCCGAAGGCGCTGGCGAGGTGGGTGAGGCCGGTGTCGGCACCGATGACGAGCGCCGAGCGACCGAGGACCGCGGCGACATCCGCGAGCGGCGATTTCGCAACCAGCACCGTCCTTGGCACGGCTGCGGCAATGGCTTCCGCGACAGATTTTTCCGCCTCATTCGACCAGGTGACCACCGGCGTGAACTGCCGGTCGGCCAGTTGGCGCGCGGTTTCGATCCAGTCGTCAACCGGCCATTTCTTGTCCTCGCGGCTGGTGCCGTGCAGCAGGAAGGCGGCTTTGCCTTCAACGCCGCGAAGACCGCCTGCCGGCGGCGCGATACCGGAGCGTAGCGCCGACAGATCAGGCTGGTAGCCAAGCGCCAGCCCGAACAGCCGCCTGGTGCGCTCGATGGCGTGCAGGTCGCGCGGCACGGCGTATTTGCGTTGATAAAACAACGTTGCCGAAGGCTCGCGGGCGCTGGCGCGGTCGAGGCCGGCAATCGGCGCGCCGGCCTTAATGGCGACCAGGGCCGACTTCAACAAGCCTTGCGCGTCGATGACGAGATCGTAACGGGAGCCGCGCAGCGCTCGGCGCAGCCCGGCCATCTCGCGCCATGTGCCGCCATCGAACAGCGTCTTGCGCCAGCGCCGGATCGCCACCTTGTGGATGGTTCCAATCGCCGGATGCAGCCCTACGATCCCCGCAAACGGCTCCTCCACGCACCAGTCGAAGTCTATGTCGGGGCGATTGCGTACCGCGTCCTCGACGGCGGGAAACGTGTGAATGACATCGCCCATCGACGATGTCTTGACGATCAGCACTTTCATGCGGCTGCCGGAACCTTGAGCAAACGCTCGGCCGCGGCGGTGACGCGGGCAACATCGAGCGTCTTGAGGCAGTTGAGATGCCCGAGCGGGCAGACCTTCTTGTGGCAGGGCGAACAGGACAGATGAAGCCAGATCAGCTCGGAGCGCTCGCTGAGCGGCGGGGTGTTTTCCGGCGACGTCGAACCGTAGACGGCTACGATCGGCGTGCCGACAGCGGCGGCGACATGCATCAGCCCGCTGTCGTTCGACACCGCAAGCTTCGCCGCCGCGATCAGGTCGATGGCGTCCTCGAGGCGTGTCTTGCCGGCAAGGTCGACGGCGCCCGGCGCCAGGGTGGCGATCTCGCCGGTCACGTCGGCGTCGTTCTTGGAGCCGAGCAGAGCGACGCCCAGACCCTTGGCCATCATGTCCCGGGCAAGCCCGGCATAGTGATCGCTTGGCCAGCGTTTTGCCGGGCCGAACTCGGCGCCGGGCATGAGCACCACGAATTTCCGGCCGGTCAGCCCGAAGCGCGCCAGCAAATCGGCCTGATTGGCCTTGTCGACTGTAAGGCTCGGCGCGCGAAAGGTGCCGCCGCGCGCGAGGCCGAAATAGGCGCGCGCCGTGCGCCGTTTCAGAGCTTCGGGCAGCGGCACGATGTCGGTCAGCAGGCCGTAGCGCATTTCGCGCAAATTGCCGACACGATGCGGGATGCGGGCAAAGAACGGAATCAGCGCCGATTTCCAGCTTCCCGGCAGCACATAGGCCATGTCGTAGCGGCCGCGCAGCAGGCGGCCGAAGCGCCTGCGGCTGCGGAATTCGAGCGCTCCCGGCATCAACGGAAAGTCGATCTGGCTGCGTATCTCGGGCATGCGCTTGACCAGGGGGGCCGCCCAGGCCGGCGCCAGCACATCGATGGCCGCGTGCGGATGCTTTTCCTTCAGCGCCGCAAACAGGCACTGCGCCATAACCATGTCGCCCACCCAGCGTGGGCCGATCACGAGGATCGTTGGGCTTTCAGCCATTCGACATAGTCCCTGACGCCGGTTTCGACTGTGCGGAATTGGCCATTGTAGCCGGCCGCGCGCAAGCGGGACATATCAGCCTGCGTAAAACTCTGGTAGCTGCCCTTGAGGTGGTCGGGGAAGGGGATGAATTCGATCTGCCCTCGGCCAAGTGTGTCGATCACCGTTTCAGCGATGGCGCGGAACGGCTGGGCGCGGCCGGTGCCACAGTTGAAGATGCCGCTCAAACCACGTTTCCACAGCCACAGATTGACCTCCGCAACATCGCCGACATGGATGAAGTCGCGGCTCTGCTCACCAGGGCCGAAGTCGCCATAAGCGCCGAACAATTTTGGATTCTCGCCGCGCTCGACCTGGTTGAACAGGTGGAAGGCGACCGAGGCCATGGCGCCCTTATGCGCCTCGCGCGGCCCGTAGACGTTGAAGTAGCGCAGGCCCACTACCTGGGAATGATCGGTGTCGAAGACGTTGCGACGGACATAGTCATCGAAAAGTTTTTTCGAATAGGCATAGACGTTGAGCGGGTGCTCGAAGTCGGGCTCCTCGCGAAACTCGATGCCGCCGCCATAGACCGAAGCCGACGAGGCATAGAGGAAGGGCACACGCAGCGCCAGGCAAGCGTGCAGCAATCGCTTCGAATAGGCGTAGTTCACCTCCATCATGAACTTGCCGTTCCATTCGGTGGTGGTCGAGCAGGCGCCTTGATGGAAGACGGCCTCGATGCGGCCGAGCGCGCCATCCTCGAGCCGTGCGCAGAAATCGTCCATGTCGAGATAGTCGGCGATACGAAGGTCGGCGAGGTTGGCGATCTTGTGGCCGTCGGTGAGATCGTCGACGACGACGATGTCTTCACGCCCCTCGGCGTTGAGAGCGGCGACGATGTTGGAGCCGATCATGCCGGCGCCGCCCGTGACGATGATCATAAAAGCCTCTGTCTGCTTGCGATTCCGGTCCTTATAAGGGAGGCTGGCCGGGCTGTCGACAAAGCAGGCGTCGTCCTGCGTCTCC
Organism: Mesorhizobium sp. Arg314; assembly: GCF_053714275.1. NCBI lineage: Bacteria > Pseudomonadati > Pseudomonadota > Alphaproteobacteria > Hyphomicrobiales > Phyllobacteriaceae > Mesorhizobium > Mesorhizobium sp. Arg314. The sequence continues at coordinate 61,991 of NZ_JBSKBP010000015.1, forward strand.
GTTCGATGCTTGTCTATTTTGTCCATTTTGTCTATTATGTGCAAAATGGAGCATCTCATGAAACAGTATCCGTCGACCGATCTGAAACAGAATCTCGGTGACGTGCTTGCGGCTGCGAGCCAGCATCCCGTCTCTATCACTCGCCACAACAAGCCGAGGTACGTCCTGATGAGCATCGAGACTTACGAGGCTCGCTTCGTCGACAACAGCCGCCGCGCTTACGCCGCGAAGGATGCCCCATCAGAACATGTCGAGATGCTTGAGGAATACTCTGCAGAGTTGGATCGTGATTAAACCTGTTGCCGCCGACGTCTGGCGATATCCATATCTGTGGTACCGCCAACATGGCGGCGGCGAGACCGAAGGCCGCAAGAACCGACCCATCGCCTTCGTGGCCGTCCTTCCCGGGAAAGCCGGCGGCACGAACCTCTTCATCCTCGCAATCACCTCCACACAGCCGGGTCGCGATCGTGTCGCCGTTGCGATTCCAGAAATTGAACGCCGCCGCGCCGGCCTTGACCCTATCCTCTTTGGGTCATAGTCGATGAGTACAACCACGATATCCTGGAATCGTCAGCCTATTTCGAACCGGGCGCGCGCATCGGCGCATTCAGTCGGTCATTCCACAAGAAAGTCATGGCTGCTTTCATTGCGGTTGTCCGTAAAGGCCATTCCAAAGCCATCCCGCGTGCGGACTGAACGGGCTGCAACCGGATCATGAGGGAACAAGATGCCGTCGACAGAGCTGCTCATCGCGTTTTTCGCCACGACCGCGATCTTCGCCTACATTCCCGGCCCCGCCATGCTTTATGCCGCCGCCCAGACCATGGCACGCGGGCGCTGGTCTGGGCTGACGGCGGCGCTCGGCATCCATCTCGGCGGCTATGTGCATGTCTTCGCGGCGGCCGCCGGCCTGTCCGTCCTGTTTCACGCGGTGCCGCCGCTCTATTTGGCGGTCAAGCTCGTCGGCGCGCTTTATCTGGTCTGGCTCGGCGTTTCCATGTTCCGCAAGCGCACGGATGGCGTTATGGCTCTGCCGGCCATCGAGCGGAAATCGGCCCGTCGCGCCTTTTTCGAAAGCATCACCGTCGAGGTGCTCAATCCGAAGACGGCGATCTTCTTCATGGCGTTCCTGCCGCAATTCGTCGATGCCTCGGCGGCGTTCCCGGTCTGGCTGCAGTTCGTCGTGCTTGGAACCATCGTCAATTTGATGTTCTCCTCGGCCGACATCGCCTGCGTGTTCCTGGCCGGCGCGATGATCGCGCGGCTGCGGCGCTCAGGGCGCGCGCAGCGCCTGATGCAGCGCGCGGGCGGCGCGGTGCTCGTCGGGCTGGGCGTCCATGTCGCCTTGCAGAAGAGCTGAACCAGGCGGGCCGGCGTTGCGCTGGCCCGAATTGCGGTATATCCGCTTCGCTTTGAACGGCCCGCGCCATAATTTTGGCGCTGCACCCTAATTAAGTCTGGCCTTTTTTCGGGCCTGCCTCGAGTAAGATGATCAAGCAATATCTCCCTTCTCCGGAACCGTTGCATCGCACCATCGCCCGCTTCGGCGACGTCACCGTGCTGGTAGTGGGCGATTTCATTCTCGACCGCTTCGTCAGCGGCGTGATCGAGCGCATCTCGCCGGAAGCCCCAATCCCCGTGCTGCATGGAAGGGGCGAGACGGCGAACATGGGTGGCGCCGGCAATGTCGTCTCCAACATCGTTTCGCTGGGTGCAGCCGCTATACCCGTTTCGGTGATCGGGGCCGACCAGGCGGGCAACAATCTGATGCGCATGCTCGGCGAGATCGGCGTCGACACGGACGGGCTTCTGCGACGGCCGGACCGCATGACGTCGTCAAAAAGCCGCTTCAGCGCGCTCAACCAGCAGGTGCTGCGTTTCGACGAGGAAGAGATCAAGCCGCTCACGTCCGCTGAGCGGGCGAAGCTCATCGATCATTTCCAGGCAGTGCTTGGCCGCGCCGACATCGTCATCCTCTCCGACTACGGCAAGGGCATCCTGCTCGACGGCGTCGCCGGCGAGCTGATCGCGATCTGCCGCGATGCCGGCAAGCCGGTGCTGGTCGATCCGAAGGGGCGCGACTATGCGCGCTATGCCGGCGCGACGGCGGTGACGCCGAACCGCAAGGAGCTTGGCGAGGCAGTCGGGCGCAAGGTGTTCGGCGACGACGAGATCGTGGCCGCTGCGCGCGACCTGATCGCCACGCATGATTTCGAGTTCATCGTCGCCACGCGCAGCGAAAAGGGTATGAGCGTGATCTCCGCCGAGGATGCCCGCCACATCTCCACCCAGGCGCGCGAAGTGTTCGACGTTTCCGGCGCCGGCGACACGGTCATCGCGAGTTTCGCGCTTTCGCTCGCCGCCGGCGCCGACCGGGTGCATGCAGCCGTCATCGCCAATGCTGCCGGCGGCGTCGTGGTCGGCAAGCGCGGCACCGCGCGCCTGAACGTCGAGGAGCTGTCCGGTGCGCTGTTTCGCTCACACGGGCCGACCGGGCATCAGGACGCCATCCTCGATTTCAATGCCGCGGCCAGGATGGTGGCCGCCTGGAAGGACGAGGGGTTGACCGTCGGCTTCACCAATGGCTGTTTCGATATCCTGCATGCCGGCCATGTGAGCCTGCTGCATGCCGCGCGCAGCCAGTGCGACCGGCTGGTGCTTGGCCTCAACAGCGACGCCTCTGTGCACCGGCTGAAAGGGCCGGGGCGCCCGGTCAACAACCAGCATGACCGGGCCTGCGTGCTGGCAGCTCTTGCCTCGGTCGACGCCGTCGTCGTCTTCGAGGAGGACACGCCGCTCAAGCTGATCGAGGCGCTTTTGCCGGACATTCTGGTCAAGGGCGCGGATTACACGATCGAGACCGTGGTCGGCGCCGATGTGGTGCAAAAGGCGGGCGGGCGCGTGGTGCTGGTCGATCTCGTCGCCGGCAAGAGCACCACGAACACGATCGGCAAGCTGCGTGCCGCAAACTGAGGGTCTGATGTCCGATTTGAACGATTATCTGGTCCGCTCCGCGGCGGCGATCTCGGCGATGGTCGAGCGCGACCTGACCGGCGAGATGGAACGCGCGGTAAGCACGGTGGTGACCGCGCTTTCGCAAGGCAAGGCGCTGCTGATCTGCGGCAATGGCGGCTCGGCCAGCGATGCCATCCATATCGCCGGCGAGCTGGTCGGCCGCTTCCTGAAGGAACGCAAGGCCTACAACGTCATCGCGCTGCCGGCCAACGCCGCGGTCCTGACCGCCTGGGGCAACGACTATGGCTTCGACACCGTCTTCTCGCGCCAGGTCGAGGCGCATGGGTCGGAAGGCGCGGTGCTGCTGGCGATCTCGACCAGCGGCAATTCGCCGAGCATCCTCGCCGCCGCCGAGCAGGCGCGGGCGATGGCTATGACGGTGATCAGCCTGACCGGCGAGACCGGCGGCAAGCTGAAGCCGCTGACCGACATCCTGCTCAACGTGCCGTCAACCTCGACGCCGATCATCCAGCAGGGGCATCTGTGCCTCTACCATCATCTGTGCGAGGCGGTCGAAGCGCGTCTCAGCAATGGCTGAGAGCGCAGGCTTTCCGCTTGCCGAGCCCGGCCTTTGGGTCGAGCGGACCAGCACCACGAACTTTCCAGCGGGCCGGGCGGCGTTGTTCCTCGACCGTGACGGCACGATCAATGTCGATACCGGCTATCCCGACGATCCGGCGGCCATGGCACTGCGCGACGGCATCGCGCCGGTCATCGAGGCCGCGAACCAGCGCGGCATTCCCGTCGTGGTCGTCACCAACCAGTCCGGCATCGCGCGCGACTATTTCGGCTGGGACGCGTTCGCCCGGGTCAACGGGCGCGTGCTCGATCTGCTGGGCGAAAGGAATGCCTTCGTGGATATGGTGCTTGCCTGCGCCTACCACGAAGCGGGCAGGGGCGCGCTGGCCGTTGCCGATCATCCGATGCGCAAACCCAATCCGGGCATGCTGCTGGAGGCTGGACGTCGGCTTGGCCTCGACCTGAAGCGATCGCTGATCGTCGGCGACAAGCCGGCCGACATGCAAGCCGGCCAGCGCGCCGGCCTTGAGCGTGGCTGGCTCGTCGGAGGCGAAATCTCGACGATGGGCGGGCTCTCGGTTTCGCCCTTGCGCGACGCGACGGACCTCAAGAGCCTAGTCACCGGAGTGCGATCGCTCTGATCGCATACTGATTCAGAATTGATCGCCAAGTCACTGTTTTTGCGCCAGTTCCATCATAAGCCGGCACATCAAGTCTGAAACGCCACCAGCCCTTCATCCTTGACCCGGCGAATGGTCAAGGCGGTGCGCACGGTGTCCACGTTCGGGGCCGAAGCCAGTTGCTCGATGACGAAGGTCTGGAAGGTGCCGAGGTCGCTCGCCACGCAATGCAGCAGGAAATCGGATTCGCCCGAGACCATCCAGGCGTCGCGCACGATCGGCCAGCTGCGCGTGCGCTCGGCGAAGGTTTTCAGCTCGGCATCGGCTTGATGATGCAGGCCGACAAGGCAGAAAGCGACGACATCCATGCCAAGCGCCGGCGCATTGAGGAGGGCCCGATAGCCTCGAATGATGCCGGCCTCTTCCAGCCGCCTTACGCGGCGCAGGCAAGGCGGCGCCGAGATGCCGACACGGCTCGACAGTTCGACATTGGTCATGCGCCCGTCTCCCTGCAGTTCGCGCAGGATCTTCCAGTCGATGGCGTCGAGGTCGGCTTTCAAGGGCATGGCGGTCTCGGCTCTTGCGCAAGAATCTTTCGCAATTTTGTAATTAAACGACTTTTGTGTCCGCGCCACCCCTCATCGGCGTAATTTTTCAGGCGTAACAAAAGTCGCGATTTAGCGAATATCCTGTTGATCGCAGCTTTCCGGGGACGACGGTCCGTTCGTCTTGCTGCCATGGTTGGCAACCCTTACATTAACCGCGATAAACCACGGCCTTGCGCCGCAGGGGACTTTTTCATGAACACCAAGCATGCACCCGTTCTCATCATCGGCTCCGGTCCGGCCGGCTATACGGCAGCGGTCTATGCCGCCCGCGCCATGCTGAAGCCGATGCTGGTCGCCGGCCTGCAGCAGGGCGGCCAGCTGATGATCACCACCGACGTCGAAAACTATCCGGGCTTCGCCGATCCGATCCAGGGTCCCTGGCTGATGGAACAAATGCTGAAGCAGGCCGAGCATGTCGGTACCGACATCGTCAACGACATCATCACCGAGGTCGATCTCAATGTGCGGCCGTTCCGCGCCACTGGCGATTCCGGCACGGTCTACACGGCGGATGCGCTGATCATCGCCACCGGCGCGCAGGCCAAGTGGCTGGGCATCCCGTCGGAGCAGACTTTCATGGGGTTCGGCGTTTCGGCCTGCGCCACCTGCGACGGGTTCTTCTATCGCGGCAAGGACGTCGCGGTGGTCGGCGGCGGCAATTCCGCGGTCGAGGAAGCGCTCTATCTGTCGAACCTCGCCAAGAGCGTCACCGTCATCCACCGCCGCAGCGATTTCCGCGCCGAGCGCATCCTGCGCGAGCGGCTGCTCAAGAAGGACAATGTCCGCGTCATCTGGGACACGGTCGTCGACGAGATCACCGGACGGCCGGGCAAGGCGCCGCTGCCGCCTTCGGTGGAAGGCCTGACGCTGCGCAATGTGGTGACCGGCCAGGAATCGAAGCTGCCGGTCGACGGCGTGTTCGTTGCGATCGGTCATGCGCCGGCAGTGGAGCTCTTTGCCGGCAAGCTGAAGCACAAGCCGAACGGCTATCTGTGGACGGCGCCGGATTCGACCCGCACCGACGTGCCCGGCGTGTTCGCCGCCGGCGACGTCACCGACGACGTCTACCGCCAGGCGGTGACGGCGGCGGGGCTTGGCTGCATGGCGGCGCTCGAGGCGGAAAAATACCTGGCCGGGATCGAGGTTCACCGCGAAGCAGCGGAATAACAAATCGGCTGAGAAAAGCCGTTTAAAAGCCTGATTTTTCATTCAGACGCCAAAGGCAACGCGAGGGGAATCATGGCGCTGGACTGGGACAAATTACGCGTATTTCACGCAGCGGCGGAGGCTGGGTCGTTCACTCATGCCGCCGAGACGCTGCATCTGTCGCAATCGGCCATTTCGCGGCAGGTCAGCGCGCTGGAGCATGATGTCGGCGTAGCGCTGTTCCATCGCCATGCGCGCGGCCTGGTGCTGACCGAGCAGGGCGAGATGCTGTTCCGCACTGCACATGACGTGCTGATGAAGCTGGAAACCATCAAGACGCGGCTGACCGAGACCAAGGACCGGCCGTCGGGCGTGCTGCGGGTGACGACGACAGTGGGCCTGGGCGCCGGCTGGCTGACCGAGCGCGTGCAGGAATTCATCGAGCTCTATCCAGAAATCAGCCTGCAGCTGATCCTCGCCAATGAGGAACTCGACCTCACCATGCGCCAGGCCGATTGCGCCATCCGACTGCGCCAGCCGCAGCAGCCGGACCTTATCCAGCGCCGGCTGTTCACGGTGCATTTTCATCTCTATGCGGCGCCGTCCTATATCGCGAAGTTCGGCAAGCCGGCCTCGATCGCCGAACTCAGGAACCATCGCATCGTCACCTTCGGCGTGCCGGTGCCGTCGCATCTGTCGGAGCTGAACTGGTTGGAGACCGTCGGCGATTTCGAGGGCGCGCAGCGCGTGCCGACGTTGCAGATCAACGACATCCTGTCGATCAAGCGGGCGGTGCAGGGCGGCGCCGGCATCGCCATGCTGCCCGACTATGTCATCAGCAAGGACACGAACCTGATCCAGCTGTTGCCGGAGACCGAGGTGCCGTCTTTCGACACCTATTTCGCCTATCCCGACGCGATGAAGAACCAGGCGAAGCTGCACGTTTTTCGCGACTTCATCATCGCGAAGGCGCGGAGCTGGTCTTATTAAATTGGGGATCGTTCACCCGCGCCAGGGCGTCAGCCGCGGCAGCCAGCCGGGCACGGCGCGGCGGTAGATCTCGTATTCTTCGCCGTAGCGGCTGGCGAGCGTCGGCTCTTCGTAGAACTTGACGAAAGAGACCATCGCCGTCGCGGCGATGAGGCCGTAGATCAGAACCGCCCAGCTCGAAAAGATCAGCGCCTGGCCAAGGATAATCGCCAGCACGGCCACGTACATAGGGTTGCGCACATGGCGGTAGATGCCGCCGACGACCAGCTTCTCGGTCGGCGCCACGGGAGCGGGCGTGCCAAGGCCCTCAAGGGCAAAGCGGGCGAAGGCATGAAGCAGAATGGCAGCCGCCCCGACCACAAGGATCGCGCCCGCAGGCACGAAGCCCAGCAGAGCCGATAGAGGCTTGCGATAGTGGTCGGTCAGCAGCCATGGCGCCAGGCCGGCGACAATGCCGGGTGCCGCGACTAGGAACAGCGCGCTGCCGGCGATTGCCGAAAAAGTTCGCATCAAACGTCTCCTGCCGTAAAAATGAACTCGGCTTGCCGAAATCGACATCATTTTGCCGGCTCGCAATATTTCCGAGCAAATCGGCTCGATTTCGCATTTAAGCAGTCGCTTTAGGGCCGGAAACGCGCCGGAATTGGCGATTTTTCTGGTCCTATGGGTTTCGGGAACAGGTTGGACCACAGCCTGCGCCTTTTTGCATGCGTGTGTTGCAAAATAGATGCTTGTTTCTTGGGCATGATGAGCACATATATATTCACATCTCCAGGGCGCGTTCTCCTCCCATTAGCGCCCTCGAGTGTTCCCCTCTGGAGGTTAGCCTTAATCGGCACTTCCAATCAAACTCAGCCGGATCTTTATTGATCCGGCTTTTTTGTTGCCCGTATTGCCTTCGAGCCGGGAAGAAAACGACTGAATCCGCCGCGTAACAGTGACATGTAACATCGGGTAACATGTCGCAGACGCAATCCATCGATTAAGTAGATCATAGGACGCGGTTGGTCGGTTCGGGAGATGGGGGCATCACTCGAAATGACCGGGCTCAGGCAGCTACCGCGTCCGAACCATTTTCCCGGATACGGCGAACCTGCCGTTGCCTCCCAGGAAGTCGGTCCGCAATAAAAACGGCGTCCGGTTCAACCGGACGCCGTTTTCACAATCGTCAGCAGAAGCTCGGTCAGGCAGCCTTGCCATTGGCGTTCATCGCCTCGTCGGCGAGGCGGCCAGTGAGCTCGGCCATGTGGTCGAACGCTGCCTTGTAACTGGCGACGCCGGCCGTCGCGGAGCGCAGCTCGATGATCAGGTCACCGATTTCGGCCTGCGGCATGGTCGCCTCGACCACATCCCAGCCCGGCCAGTCAGGGCGTGCGTCGTAACCGAGGATCTGACCGCGTCGCTGCGGGATCAACGCGATGATCTTCGAGGTCGCGTCGGAGGGCGTGACGATCTCCACCTTCATCACCGGTTCCAGCAGGACCGGCGAACAGGCAGCCATGCCTTCCCTCATCGCGAGCTTGGCGGCCATCTGGAAGGCCATGTCGGAGGAGTCGACCGCGTGGTAGGACCCGTCCGACAGGTTGACGGCGACGTCGACGACCGGGAAGCCGAGCGGACCCGTCTTCAGATAGTCGCGAATGCCCGTCTCGACCGACTGGATGTAGGTCTTCGGCACCACGCCGCCAGTGATGGTGTCGGAGAACTGGAAACCCGAGCCGCGCGGCAGCGGCTTGATCTCGATCACCACGTCGCCGAACTGGCCGTGGCCGCCGGATTGCTTCTTGTGGCGGCCGCGCTGCTGCGCCGATTTGCGGATGGTTTCGCGGTAGGGCACCGCCGGTGCATGACCCTCGATTGGAATCTGGTTCTTGCCCTCGAGGCGCTCGCGCACCACGCGCAGGTGCATTTCGCCGTGGCCCGACAGGACGGTTTCGGCGGAGTCCTGGTTGTGGCGCAGGCTGAGCGACGGATCCTCCTCGGCAAGCCGCTGGATGGCCGCCGACATCTTGACCTCGTCCTTGCGCTCCTTGGGGCGAAGCGCGAAGGCAAAGACGGGCTGCGGCGGCTCCAGCGCGATCAATGGCCGGATGCCGCCCTTGGCCGAACTCAGCGTCTGGCCGGTCTTGACGTTGTCGAGCTTGCCGAGAGCAACCGTGTCGCCCGCCTTGGCCGATGTCAGCTTCGACTGGTCCTTGCCGAGCATCCTGTAGATGCCGGAAACCTTCGCCGTGTCACCATTGGAGAGGAAAAGCTCGGCCGCGTCTGCCAATTGGCCGGAGAGCACACGCGACACCGAAAGCTTGCCGCCATGCGCGGTGTGGATGGTCTTCATCACCTGCACCACCGTCTGGCCGTCCGGCGCGCCAAGGCGCTTCCTCGTTGCCTCGATATCCGGCGCATCGTGGCGAATGGCCTTCAACAGGCGCAGCACGCCATTGCCCTTCTCGGCTGTGCCGATCAGCACCGGCGTCACCGCGCCGGCGCGCAGGTCGGCTGTGAGATCGTCGAAGATCGCATCCTTGGGCGGCTCGATCTCCTCCAGCAACTGCTCCATCAGATGATCGTCGTGGTCGGCGAGCGTCTCCAGCATGGAGAAACGCGCTTCCAGTTCGCGCGCCTTGTCGTCGCCCGGAATGTCGGCGACTTCGCTCTCGGCGTATTCCCGGTAGATATAGGCGCGCTCCAGCGCCAGATCGATCGAGCCAATAACGACGCCGTCCTTGCGCACCGGAATCTGGCGCAGCAGCAGCGGTACCGAACTTGCCGGCTGCAGCATCTTCAGCGTCTCGCGCACGCCTGCAATGGCCTTGTCGACCTTGTTGAGGAACAGGATGCGGGGAATGGCGAGATCGTCGAGCTTGCGCATGATGAGCTGGAGCGCAGGGATCTTCTTTTCGTCGGCCTCGGCGACGACGACCGCGAGGTCGCAAGCGGCAAGCACCGGTTCGGCCTCGAAGGCGAATTCGATGGAGCCGGGGCAATCGACGAAAGTGAGCTGCTCGCCCATGAAATCGGTGGTGGCGAAGGTCGCCTCGACGCTCATGGCGTGGGCGCGGGCCTCGGGCGAATGATCGGAAACGGTGTTGCCCATTGAAACGGGTGACTGGCGGGGAATGGCGCCCGTGCGGGCGAGTATTGCTTCGAGAAGTGTCGTCTTACCGCTTGCAAAGGGACCGACTATGGCGATGCATTTCGGTCCCGTGCGTCGTCCTCCGGCGCGAGTACCCATGGCTGACCTCCACTCAGGCGTTTCCCAAGAGAGCGATCAGCAAAAGTGAAAACCGGTTTTGCGTCCGATCGCACCCTATGCAGAGCGGCGGCCGGCCTGTTCGGCCGTCGCGGGCGGAGTTTATTCACCCCTGCCCAAGACCATCGTCACACGGGTTTGCCGGGAGGGCAAGAAAAATAGGATATTCGCCGGCTTGGTTCATCAGGCCGCCATTTTCCGTCAGGCTGTGAGGGCGAGGGGGTCGCGAGCGGCGACGCACAACGCGCTTGCCTTGTCGCGGGGCGCCGGTTTGCCGAAGAAATATCCCTGGAAGCGGTTGCAGCCGGCGGCCCTGGCAAGCGTGAATTCCTCCGCGGTTTCGACACCTTCCGCGACGATTGAGATCTCCTGGATGCGCGCGATCTGGGCAAGTGCCGAAACGAAGATCTGCGCCACCTGATCATGCGCGAGGCTGCGGATATAGGAACGGTCGATCTTGACGCTGTCGATAGGCAGCGACTTCAGATAGTTGAAGCCGCAATGGCCGGTGCCGAAGTCGTCGAGCGCCATGTGGAAGCCGAGGCCGCGCAGCGCCTCAAGGCGCCTGAGGACTTCGGGCGTCGCGGCCGTCGCCACCGTCTCGGTGATTTCGATGATGAACTGCGACGCGGAGCGGCCGGTCTCGCGCAGGATTCGGTCGCACATCGTGACGATCTCGTCGCGCTTCAACTGTTCGCCGGAGACGTTGATCGAGATGCGCCGTCCGGGAAAATGGCCGATGTCGGCACAGGCGCGCTTAAAAACCCATTCGCCGATCATGTCGATCAGCGTCGAGCGCTCGGCGATCGGGATGAACTCCGCCGGCGAGATCAAGCCGCGCACGGGATGACGCCAGCGGATCAACCCTTCCAGCGCGTCGACCGAGCCGTCGGGATCGACGATCGGCTGGTAGTGCAGTTCCAACTCGCCGAGGTAGATTGCGGCGCGCAACTCGCGTTCCACCAGCCGGCGGTAGCGTTTGTCGGACAGCATCTCCTCGTCGAAAACGGTGACGCGGCCGCGGCCGCCCGCCTTGCTTTCGTAGAGCGCGAGGTCGGCCAGCAGCATCAATTCGGTGCCGTTCGAAGCATGCAGCGGCGCGAGCGCGACGCCCACCGAGATCGACAGCGGAATGATCTTGCCTTCATGTCTTTTGCCGGCCCGCATCGCATCCAGCAGCCTGCGCACGTCCTTGCTGATGACGGCGACGTCGCCATGCGGAACCATGACGCCGAACTCGTCGCCGCCGAGCCGTCCGATGACGCCGTCTTCGAAGATGCGCTGGGCTTCCGTGACCAGATGCGCCAGCGCCAGATCGCCGAACTGATGGCCGAACGTGTCGTTGAGCTGCTTGAAATGATCGAGGTCGATCAAAAGCAGGCTCGCCTGGCGACGGTTGCGCAAACCGCCCAGCCGGTCGCGCAGCGCTTCGATGAAATAGCGCCGGGTCATGGCGCCGGTCATGGCATCGACAGTGAGAAAGCGGTGCTTCTCGGCTTCCGCGTCCGCCGCCGATCGCAGGCTCTGGACGACGCTCGAGCGCATATACATCAACACCAGAAGCGCCAGACAGGTCGACGCCACCGACATGGCCAGCGCGCCGGCGCGGGAGGCGTTCTCCGTCAGCACGAAAGCCGCGAGCCCGGTGGCGGCGATGCTCATCGCGAGCAAGGCCTGGATGCCGCGATAAATCCGGCCGCTGTGATCCTTGATTGTTGCCAAGATACTCATGTCCGCGCCCCCACAGCACGCGCCATGACTAGGACCGCAGCCGTTAATAAACATTGAGCGCGGCTCCTTCTTCCGCCTATTCTTTCACGAATGGATGCACGCAGCGTTTTTATGGTTAAAAAGCAACGATTTATGACAGTATTTATACATCCTAATATGGCATTTCACCTGGTGCTTGAGCTCGAAGCCGAGGCTGCCGCCCGGCAACAGCCTAAAGCTGGTTGCAATGGCCCCCCTACAGGATGAAACTGCTGCCCGAGACGCCGCGTGCGGCCCGTGTTCGACCAGCGAGTTCGAGGATTTGAACGATGAAGTTTATTGCGTGCGGCAGCGTGCCGACGATCGTCGCGCCCGAGGCGTATTTCACCGGGCGAGTGCTGCAGACGCCGATCATCGAGAAGGAAGCGCCGGCACGACTCAGAGCGACACTCGTCAGCTTCGAGCCCGGCGCACGCACCCATTGGCACACGCATCCGCTCGGGCAGACGCTCTATGTCACCGCTGGCGCCGGACTTGCCCAGACTTGGGGCGAGCCGATCCAAACGATCAGGGCAGGGGACGTCATTTCCTTCGCGTCGGGCGAAAAACATTGGCACGGCGCCGGATGGAAAACCGCCATGACCCATATCGCGATGCAGGAGGCGCTGGACGGTGTCCACGCCGATTGGATGGAGCAAGTTTCCGACGAGCAATATGGTGGCTGATTAGCGCTCAACAAAAACCCGGCTTCCTGAACGGATCCCCGAAAGTTGGACACAACCCTCGGGGGCCAGCCCACGAAGCCGGGCTTTTCGCGGTGGCTGCCGCGTTGTCGATCAGGTCAGCGACGCGGTAAAGCGCTGGATGCGCGTGCAGGCTTCCTCCAGCAACGCATCCGACGTGGCGTAGGAGATGCGGAAGTTCGGTCCGAGGCCAAAGGCCGAGCCGAACACCACCGCGACACCTTCGGCCTCCAGCAATTCCGAGCAGAAGGCCTCGTCATTGTCGATCACCTTGCCCGTCTTGGTCTTCTTGCCGATCAACTGGGCGCAGGACGGATAGACGTAGAAGGCGCCTTCCGGCGACGGGCAGGTGATGCCGCGCGCCTGGTTGAGCATCGAGACGACGAGGTCGCGCCGGCCCTGGAAGATCGCCTTGTTCCTGGCAATGAAATCCTGCGGACCGTTGAGCGCCTCGACGGAAGCCCATTGCGCGATGGTGCAGGCGCCGGAAGTCTGCTGGCCCTGGATCATGTCCATCGCCTTGATGAGCGGCACCGGGCCGGCGGCGTAGCCGATGCGCCAGCCGGTCATGGCATAGGCTTTCGACACACCGTTCATGGTCAGCGTGCGCTCGTAGAGGCTGGGCTCGACCTCGGCGATGGTCTTGAAGACAAAGTCGCCATAGGTCAGGTGCTCATACATGTCGTCGGTCAGCGTCCAGACATGCGGATGCTTGAGGAGCACATCGGCCAAGGCCCGCAGTTCGGCCTGCGTGTAGGCGGCGCCCGAGGGGTTGGACGGCGAGTTCATCAACAGCCACTTGGTCTTCGGCGTGATCGCCTTTTCCAGCACTTGCGGTGTCAGCTTGAAGCCGTTCTCGATCGAGGTGTCGGCGAAGACCGACGTGCCGCCGCAGATCGCCACCATTTCGGGATAGCTCACCCAGTAGGGGCGCGGGATGATGACTTCGTCGCCAGGGTTCAGCGTCGCCATGAAGGCGTTGAACAGGATCTGCTTGCCGCCGGTGCCGACGATGGTCTGCTCCGGCCGGTAATCGAGATTGTTCTCGCGCTTGAACTTCTTGGCAATCGCCTCGCGCAGCGGCACGATGCCGGAAACCGGCGGATATTTGGTCTCGCCACGGCGGATCGCGTCGATCGCCGCGTTCTTGATGTTGTCGGGCGTATCGAAGTCCGGCTCGCCGGCGCCGAGGCCGATCACGTCACGGCCGGCATTTTTCAGCTCACGCGCTTTCTGCGTCACCGCGATGGTCGCGGAAGGCTTAACGCGGGAAAGGGCGTCGGCAAGAAAGGCCATGACAAAATGTCTCCTAGGGAAAGCGGCCAGGAGCGGCCGCGGCGCCTCTCATGTCGCATCATCTCGCGAAGCGCAAGCATTGTGCAATGAGCCAGAGGTCAAGGAGGCGTGAGCGGCAACGCTAAATTCATCAACGACCGGTAAACCCTTGGCTGGCAGGATGGCTGATTGAATTCCGCTTGTTTTGCGGAGCGAGGGACCTTTGTCGCGCAGCATCGGGCTTGCCCACATCATCCGTCATGATGACGGCACCTCGACCGGTGTCTGGGGCATCTATACGCTGCAGAGCGCGTTCCAGCCGATCTTCGCCTTCAAGGAAGGCAAGCTTTCGGTTGCGGCTTTCGAGGGGCTGATCCGGCCGTTTCGCGACGGCGAGCCGCAATCGCCGGGGGCATTTTTCGGCACCTGCCCGGCTGGCGACCGGCTGCATATCGAGGCGCTGACGCGCACGCTGCACCTTCTGAACGCCGGCGCCTGCCTGCCGCAAGAGGCATCCGTCTTCGTCAATTTCGACCCGTCGGTCTTCACCGATCGCGGCATCGTCGACAAGGCGCTGCGCGACATGCGGCTGGTGCTGCACGAAGCCGGCATCGATCCTCGCCGCATCGTCTGCGAGGTCACCGAGCAGAAGTCGGCTTCGCAGGAAGCGCTCTACGATTTTGTCGGGGCACTGAGGGCCAATGGCTTCCGTATCGCGGTCGACGACTATGGCGCCGATGAATCCGACATCAATCGGATCAAGGAGCTCAAGCCCGACATCGTCAAATTCGATGCCCATTGGATTACCCATCTGATGGAGTCCGGCGCCGGCTTCGCGTTGCTGACGACGATGGTGCGGAGCTTCGAAAACCAGGGCGTCCGCACCGTCTTCGAAGGTATCGAGGAAGGCTGGCAATTGGAGCTTGCCGAGAAATCCGGGGCCTCCATGGTGCAAGGCTATGTGCTTGCCCGGCCCGAACTTGCCCCCACCAGCTTTCGCGTTTTTGGCAAGGGCGCGCAGCCGCCTTCAGCCGAAGGGAGCAAGACGCCAGTCGCTGCAAGTCCGGCGGTGGCGGCGCCGCACGCGCGGCCGGCAAGAGTGTTCGGGCGCAAGGTCGCGCCATGAGCGAAAGGCGTGAGCGGCGGCGCAATGTCGCCAAGGCGATCTTCGCCGACGAGATCGGCCTCCAATTCGGCATCTATGGCGAGTTCAGGCTGTGGAGCGTCTACCAGCCGATTTTCGCGCCGGAGGGCGAGGCGCTTAGGGCGGTCGCCGTCGAGGGTCTGATCGAGCCGCGCCGCATCGCCGAGCCGGTGGCCCCGTCGATGTTCTTCGACGGCATTCCCGCGTCCGACCGGCTGTTTGTCGAAACGATGTGCCGGATGCTGCATCTCGGCAATTACCGCAACATCGGCGTTGAGGGACTTACGCTGTTCTTCAATTACAACCCGAAGGTCAACGACCATCTCGGGCGGGCGCTTGCCGAAATCCGGCTTATGACCAGGCATCTCGGCGATTTCGAGCTGACGCCGGACCTGCTGGTCTGCGAGATCACTGAACAAGCGGCCGACGACCGGGTTCTTACCAGCCTGGTGCGCGAAATGCGGCGCGATGGCATCCGTATCGCCATCGACGATTTCGGCACGGGACATTCGACCGAGGCGCGCATCAATCTGCTTGCGCCCGACATCGTCAAGATCGACGGCGCCTGGTTTGGAGAGCTCTGCCGGCATGCCGCGGCCGAGCGCTTCTTTCGGCCATTGGTGGCGACGCTGCACGAGCGCGGCGCCAAAGTGCTGGTCGAAGGCATAGAACACGCCCAGCATTTGCGCGTCGCGCTCGAGGGCGGCGTCGACCTTCTGCAGGGTTTCCATCTCGCCCGCCCGGCGCCCGCCGGCACGATCTTCAAGGAAGAACCGCTTTCCGTCGACGCTCTGCTCGACGCCGACAACAAGGTCGTGCCCCTGCATCAGCGTCGTTGATGCTTGACTCAACAAGAGGATCGTCGTCGCTGATGCTTGACCCAAACAGAAGCATCAGCGCCGCTGATGTATGATCTACAAATGAGGCATCAGCGTCATTGATGGTTCTTCTCAAAAACAAATCACTGGATGAAACCCGCCAAGGCGCGTTAGAGGCTTTCTGATCAGACGCGCGAGGTATGTGGCATGATCCTCTACGACATGGCCGACAGCGGCAATTGCTACAAGCCGCGGCTGTTGATGGCCAAGCTCGGCATTCCCTTCACCCGGGTCGAGGTGAGCTCGCACACCGGCGAGACGCGCAGGCCCGATTACGTCGCCAAGAATCCGAATGCGATGGTGCCGATGCTCGAGCTCGACGACGGCAGGCGCATCGCCGAATCCAACGCGATCCTGCTTTACCTCGCCGAAGGCACGCGCTTCCTGCCGGGCGACAAGTATGAACGCGCGCTGGCTTACCAATGGCTGTTCTTCGAACAATACAGCCATGAGCCCTATATCGCGGTGCGCAAGGCGCTTTTGACCTTCCCGGAACGGGCGAAGGACGCTACGCCGGAACGGCTCGCCGTGACGCTGGAGCGCGGCAACAAGGCGCTGGGCGTCATGAACAGGCATCTGGAGCAGAACGAATTCTTCGCCGGCAACGCCTATAGCGTCGCCGACATCGCTTTATACGCCTACACCCACACCGCCGAGATGGGCGGCTTCCAGCTCGACGCCTATCCGGCAGTCGCTGCATGGCTGAAGCGCGTCGAGGCGGACAAGGGGCACGTGCCGATCGAGTGGATGGGGTAATTCCTCACGCGATAGCCGCTTTGCGCCTGACCTGTGGGGCGCGCCAACGAGCCGCTCGGTATGCCTACGGCCGGAAGCAGCTATTTCAAAAGGCGTTCATATTCGGAGTGGGTGCCGATCCAAAACCAGATCATGTCGTCCTGGTCCCGGACTGCAACAGCGCGGTAATTCAGGTCAACACGAGCTGACCAGTAACGTCCAACCCGCTTGAAATGAAGCGAAGGATGAACCGGATCTGCACGCAGCTTTGCGAAGCTGCTGTCGGCCTTCACTCTGATTGCTTTAGGTAGTTTATCGTAGGCGTCCCAAAACGAAGGGGCGGCAAAGTGATTCACAGAGGCCGGGTCCGGCCTGCGCGGTGGTCGGCCAGAGCTTGCTCTGCAAGCTTGTCCAGCCGGCCCGCCTTCGCATCGGCTTCGATTTGCTTATCCCACAAATCAGCCTGCAGAGCCTCGAACCAAGCGGCAAAGGCCTTCAACTCCTCGGGGCTGAGTTCGGCGACGGATTTTTCGATCTGTTCAAGCTTGGTCATGTGCCAATGGTACCACTATTGGGCTAAAATGGTACTACTGGTGGTACCATTGAGCCCAGACGGCAAGTCGCCGGAAATCAGGCAACAAAAAAGGCGGGCAATGCCCGCCTTCCTCTGCCGGTAGCCTGATCGGGAGCGTCTGGTCCGGGCTGGCAGCTATCTGCTGTTCCAGCTTGTCGGGTCTTTTCGCTCCGGCGCGCTTCTCGCGCGACCGTCAGTACATCCGTGACTTGCCGCGCGCCCCGAACCTTCGTCCGGCGCGCGCCTTTACTTAGTCGCATTTTGCGACGCCAAGCGATGCTTGACTGCAAAATGCTTAAGCCAAATCAGGCTGCCTTGCTCAGAGACCCAGCAGCGGACTTGCCGGTGCGGCGGTCCTGCTCGATCTCGAAGTTGATCTTCTGGCCTTCAGCCAAGCTGGTCATGCCAGCGCGCTCAACAGCGGAGATGTGGACGAAAACGTCCGCGCCGCCATTGTCAGGCTGGATGAAGCCGTAGCCCTTGGTGGCGTTAAACCACTTGACCGTACCAGTTGCCATATAGAATGCCCTTCACATTTGCTTTTGTTTGACCGGACCAACGTCCAGCCGGCGGTATCGAAACTTTGGAGATAGACGTCAGCAAACGCGAAGATCGCGGCCCGATCGATCGGCCAAATTCAATGCCGGGGATATAGGATAGTTTGAGCAAGAAAACAAGACGGGTCGCTTGGGCGCTGCCGGCATGCCGTCCGCATCGAAGGGAATGGGAGCGGGGCATGGAAGTTTTGACAGCGGCCGCGCGTTGTGGAGGGATGAGACTTGCCGTTGCAGGGAGAGGAACCATGAAGACCATTGTGCTTGCTGCCTGCTTCCTGCTGGTGGCCGCCGAGGCGGAGGCGGTCTCGCGCTACGATCCGACGCGCATGAGCTGCAACCGGGTGCAGGCGACGATCGGCAGACAGGGCGCCGTCATCCTGCGCTATCAGTCGACGCGCGTCCCGGGGCTGCCGCTCTACGATCGCTACGTGCGCGACGAGCGCTTCTGCAACGCGGGCGAACTGAGGGCGCGCGCTTACGTGCCGAGCGCCGATACCAGATCCTGCATGGTCTATGTCTGCAAGCGTCCGGATTTCGAACGGCGCTTCCGCCGCCGGTTCCTGCAAGACTGATACGGCCTGGATAGAGCGAAGTGCTCTAACTCATTGTTCGACGCAATTCCGAGCCGAAGGCCACGGCGGCATCGCCAGGCCCATGCGCAGCGCATTTCCTGGAATTGCTCTTGTGTCCTCAGAACCCGAATGAGGCCTGCGCGGCCGGCGGCGGGCCGACGCGAACGCCTTCCATGGCCAGCATCTTTTCCTTGGTGGCCGAGCCGCCCGGCGCGGAGAAGCCGCCGATCTTGCCGCCCGCTGCAAGGATGCGATGACACGGAATGACCAGCGGCACCGGGTTGGCGCCAAGCGCCGCACCCGTTTCGCGCGGAAGGCCGGCATGACCGGCGCGCTTAGCGAGTTCGCCATAGGTGGTGATCTCGCCGAAGCCGAGCTTGCGCGCGGCGTCATAGATGGCCAGTCGGAAATCGTCGACGCCGTCGAGATCGACCGGCACGCCGGAGAAGTCGACATCCTCGCCGGCCGCATAGGCTTTGATCGAGGCGATCAGGCCGACCACCCAGGACGGCTGGCCTGTCGAGGCTGAGACGCCGGGGTGGCGAAGCAGCCGGCGCTCGACCGCTTCGCGGCTGCGCTCCGGCAGGCAAAGCCGGATCAGGCCTTTCTCGCTCCAGGCAATGCCCATGAAGCCGATCACTGTTTCTAACACTGCGTGGCCGGCCGTGATCTGGGATGTGGATTTCATGACGTATCCCTTCCGCAAAACAGCGAAAAACGAGTACATATCCAGAACAATATGGCACTTTCGCCCTGTTGTAGCCACCCGAAAACCGCCGGGTGGCCCCGATTGCCGGGTGTGAATCGCTGGTGTAAGGACTCCTTAACACACCGACAAACCGGACCCGCACGGCTTGCCAGCTAAAATCATCATCACCGCGATCGGCGTGCTCGTTGCAGCGGCCGGTCTCAGCGGTTGCACCACGACCTCGCAAATGAAGGCCGCGCCCGCGCTTGCGGAAGCCTCGACGCCAGTCGTCGCGGACGACACGCCGACTCTCGCGCTGCCCGAAACGGTGGCCGTGTTGCCGGAGCCTTCCGGCCTTGCGCAGGTGCAGACCGCGGCGCTGGCTGGCGACGCCGTCGCCATGGCAACCACGCCAGGTGCGCCCGCGACGCAAGGCGCGCTTTTGCCGCCACCTGTCCAGCCTGGCGCACCGCAGTCCGGCGTGACGTTGGCGCAACCCGCGGCCTTCGCCGGAGCGACGCCGGCCGCCGGTCGGTTTCCGCCGCCGCCGGTGCTGACGGCCGGTGGCTCACCGACCGGCCCAGGATCCATCAGCCGAGCGGCGTCCATCAGCCGAGCGGCGGTCTATACGACCGCGGGCGTCGCCATGCCGCTCACCGGCCAGTCGGCGAAAATTGCTCCGATGCCCGGCGTCCAGCAGGTTGCCTATGTGGTGCCGGAAAACCCGGCGCTGCTGGCTGCACCCGGCCAGGCCGAACAGCACGCCAGCGGCCCGCGCGGCGAGATCGAGCGGCTGATCGAGAAATATTCGGCGATCTATGAAGTGCCGGTCGAGCTGGTACGCCATGTCGTCAACCGCGAGAGCACCTTCAACCCGAAAGCCTTCAATCACGGCCATTGGGGGCTGATGCAGATCAAGCATGCGACGGCGCGCGGCATGGGCTATGACGGGCCGGCGACCGGCCTGTTCGACGCCGAGACCAATCTCAAATATGCGGTGAAATATCTGCGCGGCGCCTGGCTGGTTTCAGGCGGCAACGCCAAGCGTGCCGACATGCTCTACCAGACCGGCTATTACTACGACGCCAAGCGCAAGGGCCTGCTCGAGGCGACGGGACTTGGCGTCGACCGCAAGCGGCACCGCTTGCCGCCGGACGCCTGAGCCGACGGCGCAGTCCCACGCGGCGTTTCGAGACAGCGCCATGCATGAAAACACGACGCCCCGACCGTCGGCTCCCAGCGACATCCGCATGCGCAAGGTCCTCGACGATACGTTGGCCGCGCCGCATTGGCCGGAGGGCTTCATCATGCGCGCGTTCGAACACCGTGATGCGCAGGCTCTGCACGCGCTTTTGGAAGAGGTGTTCGACGACGGCGCCGACGGGCCGTTCGACGATTGGTGGCCGCGCATTGCCGGCGATGCCGAGTTCGATCCCGCTCTCTGTTTCCTGGCGATCGACGGCAAGGGCCTGCTGGCGGGCGCAGCGCTTTGCTGGACGTCCGGTTTCGTCAAGGACCTCGCCGTCCATCCGGAGGCCAGAAGGCAGGGCCTCGGCGAGGCGCTGATGCGGCGCGTGTTCCTGACTTTCCGCGAGCGCGGGGCGGACCGTGTCGATCTCAAGACCAACACAGTGAAGAACACCGCGGCCTTCAGGCTCTACGAGCGGCTCGGCATGACCCCGGTCGACTGGGAAGGCTGAGGCCTGCGGGGTGCCGCAAACACCTGCCCGCCGGCATTGTGAACTCCTTCACATAGGCTGACGTTAGGACATGCTAATGCGTCGTCGTGCCGGGCGGCCGATCGGCGGATCGACGCTGGCAAGGCGTCGGAGGAGGCTGTGCCGGCATGCGTCAGCCACTCCCAGGCGGGCTCCGGGGCGGGGGTTTCGGAGCCCGTCCGCTTTCGCGCGAAGTGAGGTGGACGGAACGGGCCAGCGACGCGGTCGGGCCGACCGAGATCGGCTTTAACGAGCGCCGGCCTGGTCGGCGCGCCCAAGCGGGGGAACTCTAAGCGGCGTCGCGCATTCAACGCGGGGGCCTTGATGAGCCGCGACCTACGTCGCGGGTCGCGCAGGAGGTCCGCAACCCCGTGAAACTTGCTTCTGCATTCCTGGCCGCCGGCATCGCGCTGGGCGTTGTTCAAGCGCGAGCCGTGGAACTGTCGATCGTGTCGGGCGATACGGGCAACGGCATCAAGGTGCTGCGCGAGATACTCGATCGTTACGAGAAGAAGAGCGGCAACAAGGTCGACATCGTCGTCATCCCGCCTTCGACCACCGACCAGTTCGGGCAATACCGGCTTTGGCTTGCCGCCGGCAGCAGCGATATCGACGTCTATCAGACCGACGTCATCTGGGCGCCGCAACTTGCCAGCCAACTCGTCGACCTGACGGCGGCGACCAGGGATGTCGTGGCCGAGCATTTTCCGTCGATCATCCAATCGCAGACGGTCAACGGCAGGCTGGTCGCCCTGCCGATCTTCACCGACGCGCCGGCGCTCTACTACCGCAAAGACCTGCTCGACAAATACGGCGCCAAGGTGCCGACCACCTGGAAGAAGCTGCAGGACACCGCCAGGCTGGTGGTGGACAAGGAGCGGGCGGCCGGCAACAAGGACATCTGGGGCTTCGTCTTCCAGGGCAATGCCTATGAGGGGCTGACCTGCAACGCGCTCGAATGGGTGATGTCGAATGGCGGCGGCGGGATCATCGAGCCGGACGGCGCGATCTCCATCAATAACCCACAAGCGGCGGCCGCGCTCGACATGGTCAAGGGCTGGATCGGCACGATAGCGCCGCCGGGCGTGCTCGCCTATCAGGAGGAAGAAGCGCGGGGCGTCTGGCAGACCGGCAATGCGGTCTTCATGCGCAATTGGCCCTATGCCTATGCGCTCGGCAACAGCGAGAATTCACCGATCAAGGGCAAGTTCGACGTGGCGCCGCTGCCGGCAGGCACCGGCGACGGCGGGCGGCCGGTCGCGACGCTCGGCGGCTGGAACCTAGCCGTCTCCAAATATTCCAAACACCCGGACGCGGCGATCGAGCTGGTCAAGTTCATCGCGTCGCGCGAGATGCAGAAATACCGGACACTGAAAACCTCCAACCTGCCGACCATCGCGGCACTTTATGACGACCCCGACATCGCCAGGCAGCAGCCGATCGTGCCGCGCTGGAAGCAGATATTTCTCAACGCGCAGCCGCGACCCTCGGCAACCGCCAGGATCAAATACAACGAGGCGTCCAGCCAGTTCTGGACGGCCGTGCACAACACGATCTCCGGCCAAGGCGCTGCCGCCGACAATCTGGCCGATCTCGAGGCGAGGCTCACCAAGCTCAAGGGCAAGGGCTGGTGACCGCGGCAAGGCGGTCGCCGCTGATGCGCCGGCGCGTGCGCACGGCGTGGCTGTTTCTGGCGCCGATGCTCTTCGTGCTCGCCGCCGTCGCCGGCTGGCCGTTCCTGCGCACGGTCTATTACAGCTTCACCGACGCTTCGCTGGCCGATCTCGACGCAAGGCAATGGGTGGGCTTCGACAACTACTTCTCGGTGCTGCGCCTGCCGAGCGGCCGGGTTCTCTATGACGGGTTGCTCGTCGATCCGGTCTGGTGGCGCGCGGTGTGGAACACGGTGCGTTTCGCGGTGGTGTCGGTGGCCTGCGAGACGGTGCTGGGCATGGTCGTAGCCCTGGCGCTCAACGCCGAATTCAAGGGACGCGGCATCGTGCGGGCGGCGATCCTCATCCCCTGGGCGATCCCGACCATCGTCTCGGCCAAGATGTGGCAGTGGATGCTCAACGACCAGTTCGGCATCATCAATGCCGTGCTTCTCGATTTCGGCCTGATCCACGCCAAGATCGCCTGGACGGCCAGCGCCGACACCGCGATGATCGCCGTGCTGATCGTCGATATCTGGAAGACGACGCCGTTCATGGCGCTGCTGATCCTGGCGGCACTGCAGATGCTGCCGCGCGAGGTCATCGAAGTGGCGAGGCTCGACGGTGCGAGTCCGTGGCAAATATTCTGGCGGGTGACGCTGCCGCTGATCCGGCCGGCGGTGATGGTGGCGGTGATCTTTCGGGCGCTCGACGCGCTGCGCATCTTCGACCTGATCTACGTGCTGACGCCCAACAACGTCCAGACCAAGTCGATGTCCATCTTCTCGCGCGAGAACCTGTTCGAGTTCGACAAGTTCGCCTATGGCTCGGCCGCCTCGACGCTGCTTTTCCTGATCATCGGGCTGCTCACCATCGCCTATATCCGGATCGGCCGGCTGAGCCTGGACGGAGGCCGCTGACATGAGGATGCTGAAGCGCGCCGCCTTCTATCTCCTGCTTCTGGCGATCGTCTTCGTCGCGGTCTTTCCGTTCTACTACGCTGTCGTCACCAGCCTGAAATCGGGAACCGAGCTGTTCCAGGCCGGCCTCTGGCCGCGATCGTTCAGCCTTGCCAATTACCGCAACGTGCTGAGCGAAGGCCCCTTCCTGCGCAATCTCATAAACTCGCTCATCGTCTCCGGCGCGGTCGTTGCGGTCTCGCTGCTGCTCGGCGTCACCGCGGCCTATGCGCTGGCGCGCATCCGTTTCCGCGGGCGCTCGGCGCTGATGCTCGCCGTCCTGTCGGTCTCGATGTTTCCGCAGGTCGCAGCACTTGCCGGGCTGTTCGAGATCATCCGGGCGCTGCATCTCTACAATTCGCTGTTGGCGCTCATCCTGTCCTACATGATCTTCACGCTGCCGTTCACCGTCTGGGTGCTCACCACTTTCGTGCGCGACCTGCCGGTCGAGATCGAGGAGGCGGCGATCCTCGACGGCGCCGGGCCATGGACGATCCTCACGCGCATCTTCCTGCCGCTGATGTGGCCGGCGCTGGCCACCACGGGGCTGCTCGCCTTCATCAGTGCCTGGAACGAGTTCCTGTTTGCGCTCACCTTCACCTCCACCAACACCCAGCGCACCGTGCCGGTGGCGATCGCGCTGCTCTCCGGCAACTCGCAGTTCGAGATCCCCTGGGGCAACATCATGGCCGCATCGGTGATCGTCACCGTGCCGCTGGTGGTGCTGGTGCTGGTCTTCCAGCGCCGCATCGTCTCCGGCCTGACCGCCGGCGGGGTGAAGGGCTAGTCGCCTCAGGAACAAACCTCGCGCTTCATGTCGGACCCAATGCAGGCGGCACGTCCTTGGATCGTAGAGCAACCCGCGCCGGGACGCCGGCGCGAAGGAGAAGATCATGATCACCTTTCCCAATGAATCCGCCAGATATCGCACCGCGCGCGAAAAACTGCTGCGCAAGGAAGTCGAGCTGCGCCGCGCCATGGAGGCGGTGGCTGAAGCGAGACGTGCCTTGCCGCCGGGCGGGCTGGTGCCGCAGGACTATGTGTTCGACGCCCTCGACGGCGAGGGCAGGCCGTCGAAGTTGAAACTGTCGGAACTGTTCGCGCCGGGCAAGGACTCGCTGATCCTCTACCAGATGATGTTCCCGCGCCATCCGCAGGAGACGCGCGATGTGGCGGCGAGCGGCGAGACGGCGAGGCTTGCCCGGCAGGACCAGCCCTGTCCTTCCTGCACCGCGCTGCTCGACCAGTTCGACGGCGCGGTCGGCCATCTCGAAGCCGCGGGCTTCAACTTCGCCGTGGTGGCGAAGACCGCGCTCGGCAATCTGACGGCGCTTGGCCGTGACCGCGGCTGGAAAAACATGCGGCTCGTCTCGTCGGCCGGCAACGCTTTCAAGCGCGACTATAATTCCGAAACGGCCGAGGGCGCGCAGATACCGCTGCTTTCGGTGTTTCATCGCGATTCCGATGGCATCCGGCATTTCTGGTCGTCGGAGCTTGACTTTGCGCCCGCCGAGCCGGGGCAGGATCCGCGTGCGATCGGCACCTGCGAGATCCTGTGGAACCTGATGGATTTCACGCCGGAGGGTCGGCCGGACTGGGACGAGCAGCTGCAATATGCCGGGCAGGCGGCCGCCGCGCACTGCCATTGACGGCGATGCGGGCGTTCAGCCCCGCGCCTTTTTGAGGCAACCCCGACGCCAATGCCGCGTTGGGGATGGCAGAGGGGCTGTTTCGGATCGGAGATTGAGATGAAAACGCTGCTGCCCCTGGTCGCCGTCGCGCTCTTTGCCGTCGCGCCGGCCGCGCTCGCCCAATCGGACGACACCAATACAGACGCGGTTGGGCCGATGGTGACCGCGAATAAGGTCGACACGCAGACCTTCGTCACGGCGGTGCCCAACGCCAATGGATTCGAGATCCAGTCGAGCAAGCTGGCTGAGCAGAAGTCGGCGTCGGCCGACGTCAAGGCTTTTGCGGCTGAGATGATCAAGGATCACACCAAGGTTGCTGAGGATTTCAAGGCGGCGCTCAGCCAGGGCCAGACCACCGCGTCGATCAAGCCCGCCGGGCCCGCTCTGCAGCCCAAGGAGCAGCAGATGCTGGACGAATTGAAGGCTGCCACCGGCAAGGAATTCGACGCCAAATACATCAAGATGCAGACCGACGCGCACAGGCAAGCCGTCGCGCTATTCAGCACCTATGCCAATTCGGGCGACGATCCGGCGATGAAGGAATTCGCCAAGAAGACGCTGCCGGTGCTGAAGATGCACGAGAAGCATGTGAAGGAACTGGCGGTGGCGCATCAGGGGTGAGGGCTTCAGTCCCCATCAAATATGGCGCTTCGTCACAAGCGCCCAGCCAGCCGTCCGGGTGCCCCGACCAGCCTCACTTTGCCGATCGGCGGCGCTGCCCCTCATTGCCCTCCCTGCCGGGCAATTCTCCCCGTATAGTGACGTATAGTGACGGGGAGAAAGGGGCTCGCGCCCACGTCGTCGCCAAGTCACCAGCGTTACAGCAAGAGCGCCGGCGTGGGGCGGTCAGCCCCTTCTCTCCGTTCAACGGGGAGAAGGTGCCCGAAGGGCGGATGAGGGGCAGCGCTGACCTCTGCCAGACTGGCCGAAACAGTTGCGAAGTTCTTCCGCAAGCCAGACTATCCGCCCAAACCGAAGGAGGCCGCCCCATGCCCAAAATCGACCTGCCATCCGTCCCCATCCGCCAAGGCTCCGGCTACCCTTCCCCCTTCGACATTCCTTGCGCCGATCGCACCCGCCGCCGCCTCGGCGATGCCGGCGGCCTGAAGGATTTCGGCGTCAACCTGATGATGCTGCCGCCCGGCGGCTGGTCGAGCCAGCGGCACTGGCACAGCGATGAGGACGAGCTCGTCTATGTGCTGGAGGGCGAACTGACGCTGGTCGAGGACGGCGGCGAGACGCTGCTCAGGGCGGGCGACGTAGCCACCTTCGCCAAGAACAGCGGCAACGGCCATCACATGATCAACCGCTCGTCGGTGACGGCGCGCTACCTGGAAGTCGGCTCGCGCAACCCGCACGATGTCATCACCTGCTCCGACATCGACATGATGAGCCCAAGTTCGGACGGGCGGTTCCTACACAAGGATGGGACGCCGTATCCGGGGCAGGGGTGAGACAAGCTCCCCCTTCTCCCCCTGTGGGAGAAGGTGGCCGAGCAAAGCTCGGTCGGATGAGGGGTGCTCCAGCGGAGTGAGACGCTTGTGCTCCAGCGGAGTGAGACGTTGGCGTTCCCTGGAACACCCCTCATCCGTCTCGGCGCTGCGCGCCGATCCACCTTCTCCCACAAGGGGAGAAGGGGAAGTCGCCGCTGGCGTTCCATCGCCGCCACGATAAGCTCCCCCGCAAATCAGGAAGGACCACCATGGAAGTCGTCGAAGTACCCGTGATGTCGGCGAAGGTGCGCGCGCTCGGGCTGCCGTGCTCGACGGCGGTGCGGGCCAACGGCTTCGTGTTCATCTCGGCGACGCCGCCGGTGGACATGGTGACCGGCGAGATGGTGCGCGGCGACATCGAGACCCAGACCGAGGCGTCGCTGAAGGCACTGAAACACTGCCTGGAAGCGGCTGGCAGCTCGCTGGACAAGGTGGTGATGGTGCGCATCTATGCCGTCAACTCCGGCTTCTACAACGTCATCAACCGGGTCTATGCCAAGTATTTTGCGATCAACCCACCGGCGCGCAGTTTCGTGCCGGTGGCGTCATGGCCGATGGAGTTCGATACTGAGATTGAGTGCGTGGCGGTGGCGTGAGGTGGGCGCACAAAGGCTATGCTCTATAACGCCATCCAGCGAACCGCTCAGGGTACTTCCTGTCACTCGCCGAGCAAAACGCTAAAGAACGCTTGATTTCTTTTCTTGGCGTTCTCTATGAGGGTTTCGTAGCCTATTGCCTGTATAAAAATTTCCTCATGATCTCTAAATCGAAAGAACACCTTTGGATTCCAGTCATTCTTGAAGTCGTGCTTGCGGAGCAAGCTGACCATAGTTGGGGTATGATCGGCTACGATGAACGCAAAACGCCGAACTACACCCGTAAAGGCTATGTGGCCACCATCTGTCTTGGTGATGCCTCCCCTCTCGGTTGCTTGATCCAGCGTATTAATTACCTGTAGAACGGGATCAAGCTTCTCATTGCCGAATCGATAGTCGTCTCGGCTCGGTTTCTTGAACTCCACAATATTTATCGTGGTCCCGTCATTGTCACCCAGAATGATGCTATCGTCAAAGAACACCAAATCTGCGACCTTGTCGCCTGATCTCCTGCCGCGGCCGTGTAAGGTCCGGTCGCTTGATACATACGGCAAAAATGCTAGCGCATCGTCTATGAGCCACAAATTGTGAGAGAAATATTCGTTATTAACACTGTCAGAAAACCTTCTAAAGACGAGTTCATGTATAACGTCCTCGGGTTCTCTTTTGCCGTCTTCTCTAAACTTCCGTGCTGCCTCCAATAGCTCAATGATATTTTTTCTGTGTATTACGTACTCTGCTAAAGCCTCTTTTTTGGCCGCGTCAATCTTTTTGACTATATCCGACAGTTTTTCGCTATAATTCTCTGGGTCACCGGCAGCTATGGTGATGGCCTTCGAAAGATCGCCAGAGGCGCGAAAGCGCTCGATAGCCAGATCTGAGACAAATTCCTCGGCTGACCAATTGTTCGGTTTTGCGGCAACATATTCGCTGACCGTCTTGCCCCGCAGCCCGAGCCGGAGGATGGGGTTCTCCCGAAGCGCATCACCCAAATCGCTAGATTGCTCGTCTTTGATTTTTTCGATTTGACCGACTTCTACTTTTTCAATTACCTCACTCACAGCGGAAACGATATTCTCGATCGACTTGGGTGGAATATTGATTCCAGTTCTAGCGTCATTGAGCCGCGTTTCAAATGCCGGGCCTCTAACAACAGCAATTACAATATATTTCTCCCCTTTTTCGTCGACAAAGAATGGCTGACCGAGCTTGTTCGTTAGATCGCGTGGTTTTCCGACAATTCGATCTGCGGCGGAAAGTAACAGGCAATGGCTGCTGAACGTGCGTGTCTTAGGAATTCGGGTTACCGAATAATCTAATTTCTCGATTGCGCCATCGATTTCACACTCTATCTGGCCAGAATCTGACTGCACAAAGACATTTTGGAAATGCTCCCTTATGTCCTGCGGGGGCTTGTCGTCAAACTGTATGGTAATTTTCGGAAGCCACTTATACAGGAAGTACGGGAGAAAGTGGCTTCCGATTTCGTCGGCGACGTGATCGGGCCGTAATCCTCGTATCAAATCGTGCCAATTGGTGAGAGGCTGGCGGTACTCTACTTGCAATCCTGAACCAGAAAACTCCGGTTCAGCCTCGTAGAATATGATTTCTTCGTCGTTTGAGAGATCAAACTTGAACGATCTTTTCTTTTCGACGGCAAAGAACTTATATCGACTTTTATAAGAAACATATGAATATATTTTAAAAGCTATAAATCGTCCGAACCCCCTACCATTTTCCTTAAGTTTGTAACCAGAGAACGGGGTTCTAAACGACTTATAGTTTTCGTCCGTTAGTCCTATTCCGTTGTCTGATATTGTCACTCGAAATCTATATGGGTCTGCCGAGTGTGAAAAGTTGACCTGGACCAGGCCCTGCTCAGCGGCTCGGCCTTTGAATTTTGCTTCAATGCCGTGCATCCCATTCGAGATGGCTTCCAAAACTGGGAGCAGAAAGCTGTGTAGATCGTAGCCGAGGTAAGTTCTCGATAAAACCGCCTGCATATCAGGCTTGAGAAGCTCGTCCGAAACGTTCTCAACCATCGCAAACTTCTCCCCCGGTAGTGAAACAATCCCAGCAGGAAGATGTTGCATTACCTTAAGCAGTATTACAAGATCGACGCGGACCGTTCTTTCGGAGCATTCCGGTGAGTTAGCGCGATTGTTGTCCCTTCAACTTCCAATTGCTCGCTTGGCGAGACTGGGACTACGCCGGTGAGACAGCGCGCGCCCCTTGGCCTGCAGACCATCTCCCTCACCAAGGAGGAAGATCAGCCAATCGCCTACCCAAAATACTCCTGCAGCGGCCGCACTTCCAAATTCCCCGCCCTCAACGCCGCAATCGCCTCGGCCACTGCCGCCGCACCCGACAGCGTCGTATAATACGGCACCTTCTGCATCAGCGTTGCGCGGCGCAGCGACTTCGAGTCCGACACCGCCTTCTGGCCGTCGGTGGTGTTGAAGACGATCTGGACCTGGCGGTTGCGGATGGCGTCTTCGATGTGGGGGCGGCCTTCGAGCACTTTGTTGATCTTTTCGGCCACCACGCCGTTCTCGGCGAGGAAGCGGGCGGTGCCGGAGGTGGCCAGCACCTTGAAGCCCTGGCCGGCGAGGCGTTTTACCGCCGGCAGGATGCCTTTCTTGTCCTCGTCGCGGACCGAGACGAACAGCGTGCCGGAGCGGGGGAGATCGACACCCGCGCCCAGCTGGCTCTTGGCGAAGGCGAGGGCAAAATCGCGGTCGAGGCCCATGACCTCGCCGGTCGAGCGCATTTCCGGCCCGAGCAGGATGTCGACGCCGGGGAAGCGGGCGAAGGGGAAGACGGCTTCCTTGACGGCGATGTGGCCGGGCCGCCTAGGATCGGGCATCGCGCCGTAATGGGCGAAGGCGTTTTCCAGCGTCTCGCCGGCCATGATGCGGGCGGCGATCTTGGCGATCGGGCGGCCGATGGTCTTGGCGACGAAGGGCACGGTGCGCGAGGCGCGGGGGTTGACCTCCAGCACATAGACCGTGCCGTCCTGGATCGCGTATTGCACGTTCATCAGGCCGCCGACATTGAGCGCGCGGGCAAGCGCCGCGGTCTGGCGCTCCAGCTCGTCGACGAGGTCCGACGGCAGCGAGTGCACCGGCAGCGAGCAGGCACTATCGCCCGAGTGGATGCCGGCCTCCTCGATATGCTCCAGGATGCCGGAAACGAATGTATCCTTGCCATCGCAGAGGCAGTCGACATCGACCTCGATGGCGCCGGAGAGATAGGTGTCGAACAGCAGCGGGTTCTTGCCGAGCAGCGTGTTGATCTGGCCGGTCTTGTCGTTGGGGTATTTCTGCTTGATGTCCTCCGGCACCAGGCCGGGCACGGTGTCGAGCAGGTAGGTCTGCAGCATGCCCTCGTCATGGATGATCTGCATGGCGCGGCCGCCGAGCACATAGGACGGGCGCACGACCAGCGGGAAGCCGAGCTCGCCGGCGACGAGGCGTGCCTGCTCGACCGAATAGGCGATGCCGTTCTTCGGCTGGCTGAGGTTGAGCTTGTGCAGAAGCTTCTGGAAGCGGTCGCGGTCCTCGGCGAGGTCGATCATGTCGGGCGAGGTGCCGAGGATCGGGATGCCGGCCTTCTCCAGCGCGTCGGCCAGCTTCAGCGGCGTCTGGCCGCCGAACTGGACGATGACGCCGACGAGCTCGCCCGAAGCCTGCTCGGCGCGCAGGATCTCCAGCACGTCCTCCGCCGTCAGCGGATCGAAATAGAGGCGGTCGGAGGTGTCGTAGTCGGTCGACACCGTCTCCGGGTTGCAGTTGATCATGATCGCTTCATAGCCGGCGTCGCGCAGCGCAAACGCCGCATGGCAGCAGCAATAGTCGAACTCGATGCCCTGGCCGATGCGGTTCGGACCACCGCCGAGGATGACGACCTTTTTCCGCGCCGACACGCGCGCCTCGTTGGCGAGCTGGCCGACGAAGGGAACCTCATAGGTCGAGTACATGTAGGCGGTCGGCGAAGCGAATTCGGCCGCGCAGGTGTCGATGCGCTTGTAGACCGGACGAACGTCGAGCTTTTCGCGGACCTTCTGGACCACTTCCGCGTCGGTCTTCGTCAACGACCCGAGGCGGGCGTCGGAAAAACCCATCGCCTTCAGCATGCGCAGATTGACGGCATCTTGCGGCAGGCCGTGCTCGCGGATGCGTTCCTCCATGGCGATGATGCCGGCAATCTGCTCGAGGAACCACGGGTCGATCTTGCACATGGCGTGCACGTCTTCGAGCGAAGTGCCCATGCGGATCGCCTGCGCCACCATGCGCAGCCGGTCCGGCGTCGGCGTGCCGAGCGCGGCTCGGATGGCGTTGCGGTCGTCGGCGTGGCTGGCGGGCGCGCTCCCGTGGCCAAGGCCGGGGATCTCGATCTCGTCCAATCCGGTCAGGCCGGTTTCCAGTCCGCGCAGCGCCTTCTGCAGCGATTCCTGGAAGGTGCGGCCGATGGCCATCACTTCGCCAACCGACTTCATGGCGGTGGTCAGCACCGGCTCGGCGCCGGGGAATTTCTCGAAGGCAAAGCGCGGGATCTTGGTGACGACGTAGTCGATGGTCGGCTCGAACGAGGCGGGCGTCGCGCCGCCGGTGATGTCGTTCTCCAGTTCGTCCAGCCTGTAGCCGACGGCAAGCTTGGCCGCGACCTTGGCGATCGGGAAGCCGGTGGCCTTGGAGGCAAGTGCTGACGAGCGCGACACGCGCGGGTTCATCTCGATGACCACCAGGCGGCCGTCGGCCGGGTTGACGGCAAACTGCACGTTGGAGCCGCCTGTCTCGACGCCGATCTCGCGCAGCACCGCGATCGAGGCGTTGCGCATCATCTGGTATTCCTTGTCGGTCAAGGTCAGCGCCGGCGCGACGGTGATCGAGTCGCCGGTGTGCACGCCCATCGGATCGAGGTTCTCGATCGAGCAGATGATGATGCAATTGTCCGCCTTGTCGCGGACGACCTCCATCTCATACTCCTTCCAGCCGAGCACGCTTTCCTCGATCAGCACCTCGGTGGTGGGCGAGGCGTCGAGGCCGGACTGGACGATGTCGTAGAATTCGGCGCGGTTGTAGGCGATGCCGCCGCCGGTGCCGCCCATGGTGAAGGAGGGGCGGATGATGGCCGGCAGGCCGACATGGTCGAGCGCCTGCGCGGCGATCGCCATGCCATGGCTGATATAGCGCTGCTTGCGGTCGCCTTCGCCGAGGTTCCAGCGCGTTTCCAGCGCATCGAGCGCGGCGTCGAGGTTTTCCGGGTTCTCGGCCTTCAGCGCGGCGCGCTCGGCCTCATGCGTCTTGCGGTCGGCGTTCTTGACGTCGGTGGCGTTGGCCAGCATCGAGCGCGGCGTTTCGAGCCCGATCTTGCTCATCGCCTCGCGGAACAGCGCGCGGTCCTCGGCCTTGTCGATGGCATGCGCGTCGGCGCCGATCATCTCGACATTGTAACGCTCGAGCACGCCCATGCGGCGCAGCGAGAGAGCGGTGTTGAGCGCCGTCTGGCCACCCATGGTCGGCAGCAGCGCGTCCGGGCGCTCCTTGGCGATGATCTTGGCCACCACTTCCGGCGTGATCGGCTCGATATAGGTGGCGTCGGCCAGCTCCGGATCGGTCATGATGGTGGCCGGGTTGGAGTTGACCAGGATAACGCGGAAACCCTCTTCCTTCAGCGCCTTGCAGGCCTGGGTGCCGGAATAGTCGAACTCGCAAGCCTGACCGATGACGATGGGGCCGGCCCCGATGATCAGGATCGACTTGATGTCGGTGCGTCTTGGCATGTTCGAAAAATCCGTTCGACGAGCGGCTTGCACGAAAAACCGGGACGGGAGGACCCGGCCGGTTGTGCTTGCGATTCTGGTATCAGGCTAGGAGGGCCTTATAGGGAAGAGTTTTGGCGGATGTAACCCCGAAAATGCGGGAGTAGGGGAGTAGGGGAGTAGGGGAGTAGGGGAGTAGGGGAGTAGGGGAGTAGGGGAGTAGGGGAGTAGGGGAGCGTCCCAGCCCCACATACTGCCTTACTGGCCTACTGCCTTATTCCCTTGGTCCCCCAGCGCCAGCTGATCCGTGATCTCGAAGCGTTCGGAAACGCCGACGCGGATCATGTTGAGGCTGCCTTCGCGCGTGAAGCGGAATTCGTCCGGCGAGTCCGAGCCGCTCGGCTTGCCGTCGTGAAAGGTGATGACGCGGCTGCCGCCATCCGGCCAGGTCACCGTCACGGTGCTGTCGCCACTCTCATGGGCGACGCTGGTCTCGCACCGGGTCATAGGCTGGCCGACGTGACGGGCGCAGGGAATGCCGGAGCCGCCGTCCGCGGCAGGCGCGCCGGGCTCGGCGCTTGCCGAGGCCGCGAAGGCGAGGCCATAGGCATCTTGCATGGCGGTCCTGCCGATCTCGGCCGCGGAAGGCGGCTCGGCCGGCTCGCCGCCGCCCAGGCGCGCCGCTATGTCAGGCTGCGGCTCTTCGGGAGGTGGTTGAGGCGCAACGGCTTCGGCGGCCGGCGCGACGGCGTCCTCAGGCGCAGGCGCGGGATTGTTGGGGCTGAGATAGCGGCCCGGCGCCCATCCGACGATGTGCGCGTCCTGCGTATCCTCGACCTTGCACCAGGGATAGCCGTTGATGACGTTGCAGCCGAAATTCCTGACCGCCGCGCCGCTGGGCAGCCGCGCCGCGATCTTTCCACTTGGTGAAGCGGTGGCGCGGATGTTGAGGAGATCGTTCGGCGCGAGGCCGCCGATGATCGAAATGATCGTTCCCGGCGCATCCTGGGCTAGAACTGGCGGGGCCGCAAGCAGCAAGGGAACGGCGAAGAGTGCCTTCAGCGTCAATCGGAGCGTGACTTTGCGCTTCATCTTTTGGCTGCAATTCCCGAGGCGCGACCGGGTCCAGGGCGCGCCGACCACAAGCCGAGGCGTTTATAGGCGGCGACGCGGCGAGATGTCATCCTGAATTTAGCGGCGATTTTGAGACCCGGAACACGCGCAAATATATCGCTCAGGCCGAAACCTCGATTTCGGAAGTGCCGACCGCGGGCAGCCCGGGATCGCCCTCAGCCGCGGCAATCACGCTGTCGAGCAGGCCGGGAAAGCGCCTGTCGAGGTCGTCGCGGCGCAGCGTGATCAGCCGGCTGGTGCCGACCGCTTCGCTGCGGGTGACGCCCGCCTCGCGCAGCTTGGCGAGGTGGTAGCTGAGATTGGTCTTTGAGGCGAGATCGAGGAACTTGCTGCAGTTCAGCGGCACGCCTTCCTTGCTTGCCAGATAGCGCACGATGGCAAGCCTAGTCGGATCGCCGAGCACGGCCAGCACGATCGGCAGGCTGATCTGGTCGGTGGTCGGATGGGGCAAGCTCATGACCCAGAATTAAGCACAAATGGCACGGACTTCAACGCGGCTCCTCTCTCTGCGATGGACGCTGGTTCTTCTTTTTCAGACCGGTCCTGACACAGGGCTGTCAGCAGGGTTCAGCTATTTTGTCCCGGCTCGGTTGACATCATGCCCTGTTATGTCCAATTGTTCAATAACTTTTGAACTAAGGACAATTCCCGATGGACAAGCGGATCTTCTGGCTGGCGCTCGGATCGTTTGCGATCTCGACCGAAGGCTTCGTCATCTCGAGCCTTCTTCCCGATATCGCCGCTGACGCCGGCATCTCCGTGCCGCTCGCCGGCTCGCTGATCACCGCCTTCGCGCTCGCCTATGCGATCGGTGCGCCTGTGCTTGCGACGCTGACCGGCGAATGGGACCGGCGGCGCGTCATCCTGTGGACGATTGCGTTCTTCGTCATCGGCAATCTGGTGGCGGCGGTGAGCTCGTCCTTCGAGCTGCTCTTGATCGCCCGCATCGTCATGGCGCTGTCGTCAGGCTTGTTCGCGGCGACCGCGCAAGGCACTGCGGTGGCGCTGGTCGACGACCATCATCGGGCGCGCGCCATCGCCGTCGTCGTCGGCGGCACCACGGTGGCGGTGGCGGTCGGCGCGCCACTCGGCGCGCTGGTTGCGGCGATTGCCGGCTGGCGTGGCACCTTCTTCGCCATCGCCGGGCTCGGCGCGCTCGCAGGCGCGATCCTCTGGTGGCGGCTGCCGCGCGGCATCATCGGCACGAAGCTGCCGCTGAAGCGCAGGCTGGCAGCGGCGGTGCGCCCCGGCGTGATGCCGATCCTGTTGACCACGGCTCTTGCGCTGGTCGGCGCGTTCACGGTCTTCAGCTTCATCGCGCCTTTGGCCATCGAAGGCGGTGGGCTCTCCCCGATCGCGCTGCCGGGCATGCTGCTCGCCTTCGGCGTTGGCGCCGTCATCGGCAACATCGCCGGCGGTCAGGCCGCCGACCGCTTCGGCGCGACCCGCACCGTCGCCTGGTCGCTGGCGCTGTCGGCCGCGATGCTCGTCACCTTCTCGCTGATCCCGACCTTCCTGCCGCATCATCTCGCCGGGCCGGCGCTGATGGCCATGATGGTGCCGTGGGGCATCGTCGGCTGGGCCTTCCCGCCGGCGCAGGCGAGCCGCATCATCAAGATCGCGCCGGACGCCGCGCCCATCGTGTTGTCGCTCAACGCCTCGGCGCTCTATTTCGGCGTCGCGCTGGGCGCGGTGGTCGGCGCCGCCGTGCTGCGCTTCGGTGCGCCGGCCGACCTCGGCCTGATCGCCGCGGTGTTCCCGATCGTGGGCCTGGGCGTGGTGTTAGCTGGTCGTGTGTTCGCGCGCCCGGTCGCGATGCCAGCCGAGTAGCTGTTTTCAAATCCCGGCCAGCGGCCGCTTCTTCAGTTCGAAGGAGCGGCCGCCGGCATTTCCAGATCGAGATCGGCCACGGCGTCCAGCGCCGCGCGCAGCTTCGCCGCCTGCTCCGCGCCGACCTTGTCCTCGAATTGCCGCTGCGCGACGCTCCAGAGCTTGAGCGCCTCGTCGAGCTTGGCCTGGCCTCGTGGCGTCAGCCGCACGCGCTTGACGCGGCGGTCGTCCTTGTCGGGAAAGGTCTCGACATAACCGTCGCGGATCAGCGGCTTCAGCGTGTGGCCGAGCGCGGAAAGGTCCATGATCAGCGCCTCGGCGATGGCGCCCATCGCCGGCTCATAGCTGATGTGGATCTGAAAGAGCAGGCCGAACTGAGTGCTCTTCAGACCTGTGGGCGCCAGCGCGTCATCGTAGAAGCGGCCGAGGCTGCGCGCGGCGCGCCGCAGCGTGGCGTTGTTGCAGTCGCTGAATCCGGGCTTGTGAGCTTCGGTCATGATCACTCCTTGCCGCCGCAAAGACGCGCCAGCCTGCCGCAGAAATAGTTTTCGCCGCAGCCGTTGACAAGATAGTGGCATATACCTATTTCGCGAAAGTGGCATATGCCACTAATTGAAATCAGAAGCGCGGCGGATGATGCGATTCATCAGTGCCGGACAAAGCGAAGCGAACAAAAGGAACACGACAATGAGCACGAAGAACAACAAGGGTACGGCCGTCATCACCGGCGCCTCATCGGGCATAGGCGCGGTCTACGCGGACCGGCTGGCAGGGCAGGGCTACGATCTGGTGCTGGTGGCGCGGCGCGCCGACCGGCTGCAGGAACTGGCGGACAAGCTGACCTATGCCTATGGCCGCAAGGTCAAGGTGATTGCCGCCGATCTCTCCGATGACGGTGACGTGCGCCGCGTCGAGCAGGCGATCGCCGCCGACGAGAGCGTCACCTTGCTGGTCAACAATGCCGGCCTCGGTGGCCAGCAGGTGGTGGCAACGGCCGACGCCGACGCAGCCGAACGCATGATCAAGGTCAATGTCATCGCCTTGACCCGCCTGACCCGCGCTGTGCTGCCGGGTCTCCTGGCGCGCAACCGCGGCGCCATTGTCAATATCGCATCGGTGCTCGCTTACGAGACGTCGTTCGGCGGCATCTACAGCGGCACCAAGGCCTACGTCGTCAACTTCACCGAGGGCCTGCACCGCGAGGTCGCGGGCACCAATGTGACGGTGCAGGTGGTGCTGCCGGGCGCGACCCGGACCGACTTTTGGGAGCTCGCCGGCAGCGACATCGACCAACTGCCGAAGGAGATCATTATGACCGCCGACGATCTGGTCGATGCGGCGCTTGTCGGCCTGGCCAGGGGCGAAGCCGTCACCGCGCCGGCGCTTGCCGATGAGGCCAAGGTGGCAACGTTCCTTGGCGCCCGGCAAGCCTTCTATGGCAGCCTGCATGCCGACAAGCCGGCGGCCCGCTACGCGGCCTGAAGCCATTTCGTGAGGCATAGAAAGGCAAGTTCCCGACCTCCCCCTTGTGGGGAGGTCGGACCCAAGGTCCGGGTAGGCCGCTGGTTCTGGTTTAGCGGATTTGGAGACTCTAAGCCGGCCGCCACATCTGCAGGATCGAGGCGGCCAGCAACAAGCCGAGCGCGATGTTGAGCGCGCGCCACTGGCGCTCCGTCTTGAGCAGCCGGGCAAGCAGGGTTCCCGCCACGCACCACAGCGACAGTGAGAAGGCAGCCGCCAGGCCGAACACGGCGCCGAGCAGCAGCGCGAGTTGCAAGGGGCCGTCGGCAAGCGCCGCAAAGGATGCCGCGGCGCCCAGCCCCATCGCCCAGCCCTTCGGGTTCATCCACTGGATGCCGGCGCCGCCGAAAAAGCTGTTCGGCCTGGCCATGCTGATGTCAAGCTTGGGCGGACCGCTGCGGCCGATCTTGATCGCCAGTAGGACCAGATAGAGCGAGCCGGCGATCTTCATCGCGAGTTGTAGCGAAGGGACGGCGGCAAGCAGGCCGGCGAGGCCGGCCGCGCCCGCCGCAGCGACGGTAGCCAGTCCCGCTGCGCTGCCGGCCATCAACGGCACCGAACGGCGAAAGCCGAACTGCGCGCCGGAAGCGGTCGACAATGTCGTGGCGATGCCGGGCGTAGAGGTGGAGATCAGCGCGAACAAGACCAGCGGGATAATGGTTTCGGACATGCGGGCTTCCCAGTCGAAGGAGCCGGCATGCTTAGGCCCTTCGCTGCATCAGTAAATGCAATGTTTGATATGGGTTGCATTATCGATTATAATGCCAGCGATGATCCGCGACCTCGACACGACCCTCGTCCGCACATTTGTCACGACGGCCGACAAGGCCAGCATGACGGCGGCCGCCAATGCGCTTCATTTGACGCAAGGCGCTGTAAGCCAGCAGATCAAACGGCTTGAGGAGGTGCTCGGCCAAAGCGTGTTCGAGCGCGATCGCCGCGGCCTGAGGCTGACACGATCCGGCGAACGGCTGCTCGACAAGGCGAGGCGCCTGCTGCAGCTCAACGACGAGATCCTGGCCGAGATCAGGGGCAGGGCAGTTGCCGGCCAGGTGCGGATCGGCGTGCCCTACGATCTCGTCGGCACGTTGCTCGCTCCGGTGCTGAAAGCCTACGCCGAAGCCTATCCGCAGGTGGAGATCTCGCTGGTCTGCGCATCCTCGCCGGAACTCACGGCGGCCTTGGCGGCGGGCACGATCGACCTGGCGATTATCGAGGAACGCGTCGGTCCCACCGCCGGCGAATGCCTGCTTGTCGACCGGCTGGTCTGGGTCGGCGCCAAAGGCGGCTCGGCGCGCCTGAAGCGGCCGCTGCCGGTTTCGATCGTCGCCGACACCTGCGCCTTTCGTCCGGCGGTGCTGGCAGCGCTAAGCGAGCACGGGCTCGACTGGCGCACCGTGTTCGAGAACGGCAACATCGACGCAACGACCGCGACGGTGCGTTCGGACCTTGCCGTCACCACCTGGCTTGCCTCGACGGTTCCGGCCGATCTCGACATCCTGTCCGATGCCGGCCTTCCGGCGCTGCCGAATTTCTCCGTCAACCTGCATTTGCCCAAACAAGCCGCCGCGCCGGGCGCACAGGCTTTTGCCAGCCATATCCGCGAGGGTCTTTTACGCTATCGCCAGGCGGCGTGAACGGTCGGACTTGGAGCAGTTCAGCATTTGATAGAATCGCTGAATTGCTCCAGCTCTTTGTTTTTACGCAATTCTCGACGGAAAACCGCTGCGCACTTTTCCTAGCTAGAATTGCTCTGGGTCAGCCATTCGTTGCCGCCATGGCAACCGCCAATTGCGCATCGAATGCGCGCTTGAAGGCCGGCCGCGCCTCGCCGCGGGCGACGTAGGCGGCGAGGTTCGGGAATTCGCTCAGCAGACCTGATCTGTTCAACCGGCGCAGCACGCCCACCATGACGAGGTCGCCGGCGCTGAATGCGCCATCGAGCCATTCGCTATCGCCCAGGCGGCGGGAGAGTTCGGCCAATCGCTTGCGGATCCGGTCGTCGACCAAGGGCAGGCGCTCGTCGTGCCACGGCGCATCGCGCTCCAGGATCACGGCTATCGTGCGCTCGAGGATTGGCGGTTCCACCGTGCTGAACGCTGCGAACATCCAAGCGATTGCGCGCGACCGGGCGCTCGCATCGTCGGGCAACAGGCCAGCATGACGCTCCGCGATGTGAAAGACGATGGCCCCCGACTCGAACAGAGCGAGATTGCCTTCTTCATAGGTCGGGATATTGCCGAACGGGCTAATCGCAACGTGCGCGGGTTGCTTCATCCCGCCGAACGAAACAAGACGAACCTCATAAGGTTGGCCTACTTCCTCGAGTGCCCAGCGGACTTGCATGTCACGTGCCAGCCCCCTGCCGCCGTCGGGCGACCGTTCGAAGGCGGTAATGGTGGGAATCATCGGCAGCCCCTGGTGGTTCAGGTCGTAGGTCGCAGGTTGCGAGCGAGTGCGTGGCGGGCTTGGCCCGCCACGCGACAGATCTTGTGCTACCTCCAGTTCTTGCGCCGCTCGAGTTCGGCCGCGGAAGGCTTCTCCTGCGCGAACGAGCCGACTTTGATTTCGCCTGAGCGCTCATAAGTTGCCATGATCACGCCTGTGCTCGATGCCTGCGACTTAACAAGCCTGAAGGCGGCCGGCAGCGTGCCGTCGCCGAAGAGCCGCTTGCCCTTGCCCAGCAACAGCGGGAAGATCATCAGCCGGATCTCGTCGATCAGCCCGTTGGCGAGCAGGGTCTGGATCAGATTGCCCGATCCCTGGATGAGCAGGTCGGGTCCATCCTCCTGCTTGAGACGGCGCAACGTCGCGACGATATCCGGCCCAAGCGATTGCGTGTTCTGCCAGGTCAGGCTATCCGGCCGATGCGTCGCCACGTATTTGGTCGCAGGGTTGAAGACATCCGCGATCGGATCTTTCTGATACGGCCAGTACGCGGCGAAGATGTCGTAGGTTCTGCGGCCGAGCAGCAGGTCGAACGGTTTGGAGAATAATTCATTCATTGCCGCGCCCGCCACCTCGTCAAAGTAATGGAAGGTCCAGCCGCCGAACTTGAAGCCGCCGACCGGATCCTCTTCCGGTCCGCCTGGCGCCTGCATGACGCCGTCGAGGCTGACGAATGTGGCGGCGATGATCTTGCGCATCTTTATTCTCCTGTTCGCTGATCCGCGCCGTCACGGCCGGATTTCTGCCCTAGAGTGGTTTGACGCAATTCCTGACGGAAAACCGCTTCGCACTTTTCCTGGAATTGCTTCTAGGACGAACGGCAAGGCACGTTTTCGACAAGGGCCTGTAAATTTCTATCGCGTGCTATATCGGCGAACGGCGCGAGATGAGAACCAGACATCGCCAAACACGGCGGTTGCCGTCCGGTCTGGTGTCTTGGCCGCTGTCTGCCAGATCGAGCGGGTGCGCGCGGCGCGCTCGCGACTCGGTATTCTCGCCTCGGGTTCGGCAACGGAGGCGCCGATACAGGGGATGAACCAGGAACCCATGAAAGGCAGGCAAGCGAAGCCGTTTTCCAGGCGGGTCACGAGGACCGCCAGGCCGACCGTTTCGGACGGGCGCCATGGGAAGATCATGCGGCCGCCGGGCTTCAACGCCTTCAGCCATGCGGCGGGCGGAGCGACGACGCCGGCATTGACATAGATGACGTCGGACGGCGGCAACGGATTGGCGACGGCGTCGCCATGGACCACCTCGATGTTGCCATGTCGGGCAAGGTTCGCCCTGGCGCGCGCGGCCAGATCGGCCTCCAGCTCGAAGGCGATGACGTTGCCGCCCGGCTCGACCAGTTTGGCCAGCAGCGCCGTATAATATCCGGTGCCAGCGCCGATATGGGTGACGGCCTCGCCTGGCTTCGGCGCGACCTTGCCGAGCCACATGGCATGCAGAAGCGGCTCGCCATTGTTGATGCCCTTGTCGGCATCGAGCACGACAAGCACGTTCTGGTAGACATAGCTTGGATCGGCCGTTGGCGTTTCGATCCTGCCGTCACCGGCAAAGACCGTCCATGGCCCCGGGCCGAGAAAGGCCTCACGCGGCACTGACGCAAACACCTGCTCAATGCGCGGGTCGGCCGAGCGCGCATGCGCGGCCATCAGCCTGGCGTAGAATTTGCGGGCTTCGTCCGATCCGACCATGCATGAAGAAGATAGCGCGGCCGGCTGGAATGTCGCGGCCCGATTTCAGCCGGCGACGGTGTCGTAGAGCAGCTTGCAGTTGAGCACCAGGATGACGGCGGCCACCACCCACGCCAGAGCGGCAATGCCGCGCGGTATGGCGAAATTACCCATCTTGTTCTTGTCCGACACGAACTGCACCAGCGGGATGACCGCGAACGGCAGCTGCATCGACAGCACCACCTGGCTGAAGACCAGCAGCTGGGCTGTGCCCTTTTCGCCGTAGAGCGCGGTGACGGCCACAACGGGGACGATGGCGAAGCCGCGCGTCAGCAGGCGGCGCGCCCATTGCGGAATGCGCAGCCGCAGGAAGCCCTCCATCACGATCTGACCGGCGAGCGTCGCGGTGACCGTCGAATTGAGGCCGGAGGCGAGCAGCGCGACTGCGAACAGGACCGAGGCGATGCTCAGGCCCAGCAGCGGGGACAAGAGCTCGAAGGCCTGGCCGATTTCGGCGACGTCCTGATGCCCGGTGTTGTGGAAGGCGACCGCCGCGACGATCAGGATCGAAGCGTTGACGAACAGCGCCAGGATCAGCGCGATGGTCGAATCGGTGGTCGCCCACTTGATGGCGTCGCGCTTGCCGGCATCGGTGCGCTCATAGGCGCGGGTCTGCACGATCGAGGAGTGCAAATAGAGATTGTGCGGCATCACGGTGGCGCCGATGATGCCAATGGCGATGTAGAGCATCGCCGGATTGGTTACGATCTCCGACGACGGCACGAACATCGAATGCAGGATGGTGCCGGCCGGCGGCGCAGCGACGAAGATCTGGATGGCAAAGCAGCCGAAGATGATGATCAGCAGCGCTACGACGAAGGCTTCGAGGTAACGGAAGCCTTTGTTCATCAAGAGAAGCACAAGGAAGGCGTCGAGCGCGGTGAGGATGGCGCCGCCGATCAGCGGAATGCCGAACAGAAGCTGCAGCGCGATCGCCGTGCCGATCACCTCGGCGAGGTCGCACGCGATGATCGCCAGTTCGCAGGCGATCCAGAGCATCAAATTGACCGGGCGCGGATAGTAGGCGCGGCAGGCCTGCGCGAGGTCGCGCCCTGTGGCTATGCCGAGACGCGCCGCCAGCGCCTGCAACAGGATCGCCATCAGGTTCGACAGCATGATGATGAAAAGCAGCGTGTAGCCGAACTGGGCGCCGCCGGCGAGGTCGGTCGCCCAGTTGCCCGGATCCATATAGCCGACCGAGATCATGTAGCCCGGTCCCATGAAGGCGAACAAGCGACGGAACCAGACGCCGCCCTGCGGCACCGCGATCGAGGCGTTCACCTCGCGAAGGCTGGGCTGCTCGTCGTCGGGCCTGTCGAATCGCCACGCGGGTCGGGCTGCGGCTGTTGCATCGGCGTCGGACATGGGGGATTTCCGCTGGAACGTATCGAAAGTGCCTTTATCTATGCCACGGCTCAACATTATGCAATATGCTATATTTTATTGATCGTGCTTTCGTGATGCGCCGGAGCAAGGCTGGCGGCGGGCTGCTGCAAACGCCGGTTGCGCCTGCGCGGG
The DNA here is from genome assembly GCF_053714275.1 of Mesorhizobium sp. Arg314. Lineage (NCBI taxonomy): Bacteria > Pseudomonadati > Pseudomonadota > Alphaproteobacteria > Hyphomicrobiales > Phyllobacteriaceae > Mesorhizobium > Mesorhizobium sp. Arg314. Next base: position 105,078 of record NZ_JBSKBP010000015.1, read on the forward strand.
AATGCAAATAAACGGCCGGACGGTCAGGGGTTCGTGCTATGGATGCGATCCCGATACAATCGAAGAGATTGAGCATGTTGTCGTCCGAAAACCGCTTCACACTTTTCGGCATCATGCTCTAGGACAGCCAAGGAGGAGCGCGTATTGGCGCTGAGGAACAAACCGGTTCGACGCGAAGAGCCGCTACCGGACGCGGAAATTCATTCGGAGGGGTTCCGGCAGCAGCGCGAAGCGCGCCGCAGCGCGCTGGTCGAGGACTATGTCGAGCTGATCGCCGATCTGATCGAGGACGGCAACGAAGCGCGGCAGGTGGATATCGCGGCAAGGCTCGGCGTCGCGCAGCCGACGGTGGCAAAGATGCTGACCAGGCTGTGCGCCGACGGGCTGGTCTCGCGAAAGCCCTATCGCGGCGTGTTCCTGACCGAGGCCGGCCGCAAGGTCGCCGAGGAAAGCCGTATCCGCCACCAGACGGTGGAGGCCTTCCTGCGCTCGCTGGGCGTCAGCGCCGAGACGGCGCGCATCGACGCCGAGGGCATCGAGCACCATGTCAGCGCCGAAACGCTGGAAGCTTTCCGCCGCGCGATGACGCATCGCTGAAACGCGGTGGGCGGAACCGCCGCATCTCAAGCACGTTTGTCCCGACAGCGCGGTCGTCGCGCGTAAGGAGGAAGCAATGGGCGTCGAACAGGCACCGACCGCTAAAGGAAAGCGGGCAGCCAGGGGATTGCGGCAGGCGGCCGCCAAGGACGAGCGCAAGACCGAGGCCGAGACCGGCCACCCGCTGAAGAAGGGCGCGGCGCGTTTCGAGGAACGTTCGAAAAGTTCGGACGGCAAGAGCGCCGGCGCCAAGCAGAAAAGTTGAGGCTTTAGCCGGTTTATGGTCAGTCGAACTCTGTCCGCTTGACCGGAATTGCCTGCGTGTCGGCATTTGCCAAGCGCGAAAAATTCTGTGACTTGGGCCGGCCGTTGCGATAATTGTCTGCAGGGGGCGGTCGCGGGCTGGTCCCTCCAGGACATTTGCGTTGCGAGGAGTTGCCATGCTTTGGAGAGGCCGTCGTCAGAGCGACAACGTAGAGGATGACCGCAGCGACAGCGGCGGCGGGCTCGGCGGCGGACTGGGCGGCAGCCCCGGTCAGTTCCGCGTTCCGATCGGCGGCCGCGCCGGCGGCGGCGGCAGCATCATCCTGGTCATCCTGGTTGTGCTCGCAGGATGGTATTTCGGCTTCGATCCATCGCAGATACTGGGCGACGGCAGCGGCGGGGGTGGCGGCGGCCAGATCACCGACAACAGCGGCTCGCGGGATAATGGCGGCGCGCCCGCCAATGACGAGATGAAGCAGTTCGTCGCAACCGTGCTTGCCGACACCGAGGATACCTGGACCGGCATATTCAAATCTCAAGGGTTGACCTATGAGGATCCCAAGCTGGTGCTGTTCAGCGGGCAGGTTCGTTCGGCCTGCGGTTTCGCTTCAGCGGCGGCTGGTCCATTCTACTGCCCGGGCGACCACAAGGTCTATCTCGACATGACCTTCTTCCAGCAACTCGACCAGCAGTTCGGCGCTTCCGGCGAGTTCGCCCGCGCCTATGTGGTCGCGCATGAGGTGGGTCATCACGTGCAGAACCTCACCGGCATCATGGGCAAGTTCAACCAGATGCGGCAAGGCATGAGCGAGGCCGACGCCAATCAGCTGTCGGTGCGCATCGAGCTACAGGCCGATTGCTTCGCCGGCGTGTGGGCGCATTTCACCCAGCAAAAGGGTATTTTGGAGCAGGGCGACATCGAAAGCGCGCTCAATGCCGCCAAGCAGATCGGCGACGACACGCTGCAGAAGAAGATGCAGGGTTATGTCGTGCCGGAAAGCTTCAACCATGGCACCTCGCAGCAGCGGCAGACCTGGCTGGCGCGCGGCTTCAAGAGCGGCAAGCTGTCCGACTGCAACACGATGAGCGGTCCGATCTGAGGCTGCGCATGCGGCTAATTTCCAACGGCGATCCGCGATCGGTGGCAGCTGGCAAGTGATGCCAGCATAAGACGTTTGCCTTCGTTCGCGGATTGTTCCCGCCGCGAACCTCGCCTATAAGGTGCCTCCCGCCTTTGGCCCGGGCGGCGTGAGGAGCTTATCACCATGATCGACCCTAAGACCGCCAGGCGGGGCCTTGCGCTTGTTTTCACCACGCTGCTGCTCGACATCATCGGCTTCGGCATCATCATGCCGGTGCTGCCGGCCTATCTGGAGGAATTGAGCGGCGTCAGCATCAGCCAGGCCGCGATCGAGGGCGGCTGGCTGTTCTTCGTCTATGCGGCGATGCAGTTCTTCTTCGCACCGATCATGGGCGGCTTGAGCGACCGCTTCGGGCGGCGGCCGATCCTGCTTGCCTCGGTGCTGACCTTCTCGATCGACAATCTGATCTGCGCCGTCGCCTGGTCCTATCCGATCCTGTTCATCGGCCGGGTGCTGGCCGGCATTTCCGGCGCCAGCTATTCGACGACATCGGCCTTCATCGCCGATATCTCGAACGACGAGAACCGGGCGAAGAATTTCGGCCTGCTCGGCATCGCCTTCGGCGTCGGCTTCGTCATCGGCCCGGTGCTGGGCGGCCTGCTCGGCACCTTCGGGCCGCGCGTGCCGTTCTATTTCGCCGCGGCGCTTGCCTTGGTGAATTTCCTGATCGCGATGTTCCTGCTGCCGGAGACGCTGGACGAAAAGCATCGTCGCCGCTTTGAATGGAAGCGCGCCAATCCGGTCGGCACGCTCATGCAGATGCGCAATTATCCGGGGATCGGCTGGATCGGACTGGTCTTCTTCCTGATGACGCTCGGCCACATGATGTATCCGGCGGTCTGGTCGTTCGTTTCCAGCTACCGCTACGGCTGGAACCAGCAGCAGATCGGCTTCTCGCTCGGCGCCTTCGGCCTCTGCGGCGCGATCATTATGGCGACAGTGCTGCCGCGCGTCATTCCCAAGCTTGGCGAGTGGAAGACCGCGGCGATCGGGCTGACCTTCACCGCGCTCAGCGCCTTCGGTTATGCGTTTTCGACGCAAGGCTGGATGATCTATGCGGTGATCGTGGCCGGCTGCCTGGAAGCGCTGGCCGACCCGCCGCTCAGAAGCCTCGCCGCAGCCAAGGTGCCGCCTTCGGCGCAGGGCGAATTGCAGGGCGCGATGACCTCGATCTTCTCGATCACCTCGATCATCACGCCGCTGCTCTATACGGCGATCTTTTCCTGGTTCACGAGCCCGACCGCGCCGGTCGTGTTCGGCGGCGCGCCCTATGTGCTCGGCGCTATTTTCCTCACTTTGGCGGTTATCGTCTTCGTGACGAAAGTGGCCAGGCCGACGCCGAAGGAAGTCGAGCGCATGCATACGCAGGAAGCGGTGACCGACGCGGCTTGAGGACGACTAAGGCTCGATCCATTCCCTGGGGATATCGAGCGCCTTCGCCAGCATTGCGCTGGTCTGCTCGGACGGCTTACGGCGATTGGCTTCGAGATCCGACAGGAAACCCTGGCTGACATCGATCGTTGCCGCCAGTTCGGCTTGGGTAAGCTTTCGCCAGTTGCGCAGCGCCTTTAGCCGGCTCGAGCCACGCAATACATCCATTGTAACGTCCGCCGGCAGGGTCTTATCGGTTTTGAGGTCGGCTTTACGCTCGTCGTAGATTGCGATGTCCGCAGCATCTTCGAGAGCCTCCTCGGCAGCGCGCAGCAACGCCTCGTAATCCGCTTTAGGGATGACGACCAACTCCTCGCCGGTCGGAGTTTTGATGATTTGCGGGGCATTCATGACGTGTTGTCCTGTTATGGCCTGCTGTATGTCGTGGTTTCGCGTTTTCCTATGTAGATCGCGAAGATAGTGGTTCGATCTTCGTCGAATATGACCCGGTAGCGACCAATGCGCAGCCAGCAAGGCGTTTGACTTCTCCTCGAGCGTGTCAACGTTCGGCCAGTGCTTCCTCGCCGCGTCGCTCGCGGATCAGGTTGACGAAGCGCCGGAACAGGTAATGCGAATCCTGCGGGCCGGGCGAGGCCTCGGGGTGATGCTGGACCGAGAAGACCGGCCGGCCGGTCAGCGCGATGCCGCAGTTCGAGCCGTCGAAGAGCGAGACATGGGTTTCCTCGACGCCTTCGGGCAGTGAGTCGGCGTCGACGGCGAAACCGTGGTTCATCGAGACGATCTCGACCTTGCCGGTGGTGTGGTCCTTGACCGGATGATTGGCGCCGTGATGGCCCTGGTGCATCTTCTCGGTCCTGCCGCCGAGCGCCAGCGCCAGCATCTGATGGCCGAGGCAGATGCCGAACACCGGTATGTCGGTCTTGAGGATGTCCTGGATGACCGGCACGGCATATTCGCCGGTCGCTTCCGGGTCGCCCGGGCCGTTCGACAGGAAGATGCCGTCCGGCTGCATGGCCAGGATTTCCTCGGCACCTGTTTTGGCCGGCACGACGGTGACTTTGGCGCCGAGGCCTGCCAGCAGGCGCAGGATGTTGCGCTTGACGCCATAGTCGATCGCGACGACATGCAGCGACGGTGCGTCCTGCTCGCCATAGCCCTCGTTCCAGATCCAGGGCGTCTCGCGCCAGACCGAAGACTGGCCCGACGTGACCTCCTTGGCGAGATCGAGGCCGATCAGGCCCGACCAGGCCGCGGCCTGCCGCTTCAGGTCCTCGATGTCGAAGACGCCATCGGGCGCATGCGCGATGACGGCATTGGGCATGCCTTTCTCGCGGATCAGCACGGTCAGCGCGCGGGTGTCGATGCCGGAAAGCGCGACGATGCCGCGCCGCTTCAGCCACTGATCGAGATGACCGGCGGCGCGATAGTTGGACGGGTCGGTGACATTGGCCTTGAAGATGGCGCCGACAGCGCCCGCGCGGGCCGCCGGGTTGAGGTCTTCGATGTCCTCGTCATTGGTGCCGACATTGCCGATATGCGGAAAGGTGAAGGTGACGATCTGGCCGGCGTAAGACGGATCGGTGAGGATTTCCTCGTAACCGGTCAGCGCGGTGTTGAAGCACACTTCCGCAACGGCCGATCCGGCGGCGCCGAGGCCGCGGCCCTCGATCACCGTGCCGTCGGCGAGCACCAGAAGGGCGGTCGGCTTTTCGGTGGCCCAGGGGGCGGTGATGGTGGCCATGGCGGCACTCCTGTCAGACGCTTCAAACCGGCCGGCTGGGCCGTTCGCGCAGCAAGGCGCGCGAAGCAGGCTTTCCCGCCCTCACACGCCGGTTCTTTCCAGTCATGCCGTTTTCCCAAAACCGCTACGCACTTTTGGGCGACATGATTTCATTGTCTCATGCAGGACCGAGTACATAGGGGAAGGCGCCGGAGCGGTCAATGCGGCGCCCTCGAACCACAGCGGATTTGCTTTCGTCCAGCAATATCAGCGGCTTGTCCGAATTTGCGTTACCCGTTCGGCAAAGCTATTGTCCGCCGCATTCGAAGGAGAAGCACGATGCGCGAGAAAATCGCCGAATCCATGAAGAGCGCGATGAAGTCGCAGGACAAGCACCGCCTGCCGACGCTGCGGTTGATCCAGGCTGCCATCCACGACCGCGACATCGCCAATCGCGGCGCCGGCAAGCCGCCGGCGAGCGAGGAGGAAATCCTGCAGATCCTCGCCAAGATGGTGAAGCAGCGCGAGGAGTCGGCCAAGGCCTTCGAAGACGGCAAGCGGCCGGAACTCGCGGCGCAGGAACGTGGCGAGATGGAAATCATCCGCGCGTTCCTGCCGACGCAGCTCGACGATGCGGCAATCACGTCCGCAGCGCGCGAGGCGATCGCCGCGACCGGTGCTGCCAGCCAGAAAGACATGGGCAAGGTGATCGGCGCGCTGAAGCAGAAATATGCCGGCCAGATGGATTTCGCCAAGGCGAGCGCCATCATCAAGGGGCTGCTTCAGTAGGGGCGCGGCTTCACGGACCCTTGCACATCGGAACCGGCTGTGGCGGCGGTGCCGGATGGTCCTTCTTGTACTGCGCGATGATCGGTTCCAGCGTCTTCTTCGGCCAGAATTTCGGCGAGCCGATCTCCTTCAGGCAGGAGGCATTCCAATAGGCTCCCGCAGCTGAGAGCGCTTGGCCAGCGGCTTTTGCACGCGCGACAGCAGCGATGTCGCGCGACTCGGGATAGATATAGAGCGTCGTCGGGTTGTTCTTCACGATGGGGATGATCTGCTCGGCATCGGCAGGCGACCAGCTGGTGCAGCCATTGCTGCGGCCGCCGGCATAATTCACCAGCTTGCCGAACGGGACCAAGCCGTCATGGTCGGCGTACGAGCTGTTCGGATCTTTGCGCAGGCACATGCCCCTGAGCAAGGCAGCCGGATGCCCGCCGATCACGCGCTGCCTGGCGTTCGCCGCTTCGCCTTCGCCGTCGAACTGGATGAAGCTGCGCATGAACACCGCGTTCTGCGCGCCGACGCGGTAATAGCCCTTGAACGACGTCTTGGTCTCGGCGGTGATGTAGGCTCCGCCGGCCGTCAGCTCGGAGTCCATCGCGTTGCCGAAGTTTTTCGCGCAACGCCGGCCGTTCGAGAAATCGGCAACGCCTTTCAGGTTACGGCCGCCGCCATGGCCCGAGGAAACCGCGCGGAAGAGCTGCTTGCCTTCGCAGACAATATAGTAGCGCTCGCCAAGCACGCTGTTGCCCAGGTCGCCGGGCCGAGTCGCATCCATGGCGAAGTAGCAGGGGTTGCTGACCGAACCATCGCTTACCTTTTTCTGGTAGAGCGCGCGCGCCCGCTCCAGCACGACCTGCGAGATCTGGCCTTCGCCATCGCCGACATGGCGCTGCAGCCAGTCGGGAACGTTCGACGGCCGCAACGCCGCAAACGAGCTGACCGATGCCGTCAGGGCCGCGAGGATCGCGACAAGACAGAAGATGGCCGCGCCCAGCGGAACAGATCTCAACCGCACCGTTATGCCCCTCCTGTCGAAGCGTCTCGTACCTGTGAATCACCCGACCCGATCATAGAAGGTCTTCTATCCATCGGCGAAACACTTCTAGTTCAGCGCGTCGTTTGGAGGCGGAATCGCGGCGACGACATTTCAAGACGCCATCTCCTCGATTTTCGGTCGGCATGGATTGGGCTATCATCTGATTCCGGCGCGCCCACGCCTCCTCCCTCCATCGGAAAGCATTGTTCATGCAGGGCAGTCGATCACTCAACCAACTGTTCGAGCACCCAGGCACAAGGAGGGACTGCTAAGACTGCTCGCGGCAGGAGGTATTTCGATGCGGCTTTCCGCACCCCTCTATCATCTGAAACGTCAGGCGAGGCTCCTGTCTCGCAGCGAAAATATCCCCCTTCACAAGGCGCTCGACCACGTTGCCGCCAAGGAAGGCTTCGGCAATTGGAGCCTGCTTGCGGCCAAAGCCGCCGAGGCCGCGCCCGCCGGCAAGGTGTCAGCCCGGCTGATGCCCGGCGACATGGTTCTCGTGGCGGCGCGACCGGGCCAAGGCAAGACGCTGATGAGCCTCGAACTCGCCGTGGCGGCCATGAAGCAGGGCAATCGCGCTGTATTCTTCACCCTGGAATATGTGCATGCCGACATCCTGGACCGGTTCCGTGACATTGGGTTCGATTCGACCGACTTCGGCCACCTGTTCGAGTTCGACAATTCCGACGCCATCAGTGCGGGCTACATCATCGAGAGGTTGCGGTTGGCGCCGCGCGGCACGCTGGCGGTCATCGACTATCTGCAACTGCTCGACCAGAAGCGGGCGAATCCAGAGCTCATGGTCCAGATCCGCGCGCTGAGATCGTTTGCCCGGGAACGCAGGCTGATGCTGGTCTTCATCTCGCAGATCGACAGGTCCTATAATCCCGCCACGAAACCGTTCCCGGATATCGGCGATATCCGGTTGCCGAATCCGCTCGACCTGTCGCTGTTCGACAAGGCCTGTTTCCTGAACAAGGGTGAAATCCAGTTTCAGGAGACTTGAGGGCGATCCGTCCGGCGGCTATCCGTGCCTGTCTCGACAGGAAACGAGCCATGATCGAAATCGTCAAACCGGCGCTCGAACACCTGCCGTCCTACAAGGCGGCGCTGGAGCGCGGGTGGTCACCCGACGATGTGCGACTTTTGCAAGCAACGCGCGAGGAACTGGCGGCCATCGAGCAGGACCCCGTCGCCTTTCTCGCCAGCCTTGACGACCCCGAGGCGAAGGGACCGCCCATAACCTTGCCCGACGGCACCAAGGTCGCGCGCTGCCGGGCTTCCGGCGCTGGATCTGGGATGGCGAGGCCGCCGGCTCGATCGGCTTTCGCTGGCAGAAGGGCGCGTCGGCGCTGCCTTCGCATGTGCTAGGCCATATCGGCTATGCGGTGGTGCCATGGAAGCGAGGCCGCGGCTATGCCACCGAAGCGCTGCGGCTGATGCTGGACGAGGCGAGGGCGGTCGGGCTCGACCATGTCGAGATCACCGCGAAGCCGGGTAATCCGGCCTCGCACAAGGTCATCACGACCAATGGCGGCAGGCTCGTCTGCCGCTTCTTCGAGGACGCCGTCTATGGCGGCGCAGAGAGCCTCAAGTTCCGGATCGACCTTTAGATCGGAATGATTCGGCGTTTATTCGCCGGGCTTGGCCAGCCTTCCTTCTTCCGCCTTGTAGTAAAACTGGCTTGCCACCAGCCAGCCCTTGAGCGGCCTCAGCGGCGGGATGCAGGTCAAGAGAACGATCGGCACCGAAACGAAGGCGTGGAACCACATGGAGGGCTCGAAGGTCACCTGCGCCCAGACGGCGAACAGCACCGAAGGCACACAGGCAAAGCAGATGACGAAGAAAGCCGGGCCGTCGGCGGGATCGGCAAAGGAATAGTCGAGCCCGCAGACATCGCATTTGGGCGCCAGTTTCAAGAATCCCTCGAACAGGTGGCCCTCGCCGCAGCGCGGGCAGCGGCCGCGGATCCCTACCTGCCAGGGCACCAGATGTGGATAATGCGCATGGTCTTCCATGATCGTCGCTCCAGTGGACCTCGCATTGGCCAGGTCGGCCTTGAGGTCTCGGATACATACATATATCATACTTGTATGCATACAATGCGACAAAATGTATGGATTGGTGGCAAGTGAGCAATGAAAGCGATATCGGCTGGCTCCCGGTTCTGCAGGCAGGGCCGCGCCCGGTCTATCTCAAGATCGTCGACGCGCTAGCAGATGCCCGCTCGATCGGCCGCTTGCAACCCGGCGACAGGTTGCCGCCGCAACGGGAACTCGCCCGGTTGCTGGGGGTCGATCTTACGACCGTCACGCGCGCGTTTTCCGAGGCCAGGCGCAGAAACCTTATCGATGCAACGGCGGGCCGCGGCACCTTCGTGACACCCGGCGAACCGGAAGAACCTGTCCTCGATCTGAGCATGAACATTCCGCCGGCGCCGGCCGGCCTCAACCTGCCGGCCTTGATCCGGGCGGGTATCGAAGGGCTGCTCAAGCGCTCCAGTGCGGAAGCGCTGCTTTCCTATCATCCCGGTCCGGGCTCGCCTGTGGAGCGCGCCGTCGGCTCGTCATGGCTTGCCGCAACGCAGGATAGGCTGCCGGTCGACAGGGTCGTTGTCGGTTCAGGCGCGCAGGCGTTGCTCACGGCCATCCTGCTTTCGCAGACGCATGAGGGCGACACGATCCTTGCCGATGCGCTGACCTATCCCGGACTGATCGCGCTGGCCCAAGCTACGCGACGCAAGCTCGCCGCTGTCGGAAACGATGATGAGGGGATGCGGCCGGATGATCTCGAGCAGGCGGCGCGACGGCATGGCGCCCGCGTTCTCTACCTCAATCCGACGCTTCAAAATCCAACCGCGCTTGTCATGTCCGAAGGCCGGCGTCGAGAACTCGCCCACATGGCCGACAAGCTCAAGCTGATCATCGTCGAGGACGATCCCTACAGCCGGCTGCTCGCCGCGGCGTCGCCGGCATTTCTGAACCTGGCGCCGGAGCGGACCTTCCATGTTGCGACATTGGCGAAATGTATCTCGCCTTTCCTGCGCACGGCCTTCCTGGCGGCGCCTGACGCGCAAGCCGCCGAGCGTATCGCGGCGGCGATACGCGGCACGACCATGATGGCGCCGCCGCTGATGACGGGTCTCGCCTGCGAGTGGCTGCGAAGCGGTCTTGCCGAGGAGATCACCGCCGCCGTGCGGGCCGAGGCACGGGCCAGGCAAGAGATCGCCCGCAACATTTTGCCCAACGGTTTCGCGGCGTCGGAGTCCAGCCTGCATCTGTGGTATCCACTGCAGAGCCAGTTGCGCTCGGCCGAACTCGCCGACATCGCCCGCCGTCGAGGACTGGCCATCAGCCCCGCGGAAGAGTTCGCCGTCGGGCACGACTTCGCCAACGGCTTCCGGTTGGCGCTCGGCGCTACTGCCAACCGGGAAAGGTTGAAGGAAGGCCTTCACAGCCTGGCTTCCATCCTTTCGGGGGCGCCTGGCTCGCGACTGAAGATCTGAGACAACAGGCTGACAGGATGCGCAGGCCTGTTATTCCGCTGCCGCCGGCAGCGGCGGCGTCGCGCGGCTGCGCCATTCCCAGGTCTGCGAGGCGACAGCCACCATCACCGCCACCAGCATCGCTGAAGCGCCGGCGAGCGGCAGGCTGCGATAGCCGTAGCCGGCATTGAGCATCGCCGCGCCAAGCGATGCAGCCAGCGCGATGCCGACATTGAAGCCGGACGGGATCAGCGAGGAGGCGAGGTTGGAGGCATCGGCCGTCCAGGCGAGGATGCGGGTCTGGATCGGCGCGCCGATGGCGAAGTTGAGACCACCCCAGATGATGATGGCGATGATCATCGGCATCGGGTAGGGGCTGACGAGATGGATGATGCCGAGCGTCACCGCCTGCAGGGCAAGCATGGTGATCAGAGACGGCATCAGCTTCCAGTCGGCAAGCTTGCCGCCGACAAAAACGCCGATCGTGGCGCCGACGCCGTTGAGCAGCAGCACCCAGGGGATCAGGCTCTCGTCGAGGCCTGTCACTTCAAGCAGCGTCGGCGTGATGTAGGTGAAGAGACCGAACTGGCCGATCATCAGCATCAGCATCAGGATCAGCGACGTCCACACCTGCTGGCGGCCGAGCACGCGGACCTCCCGCGCCAGGCCAGCCGGCCGGTTCGCGGCGCCGGCCGTGCGGGGCAATAGCGCAAGCATGGCGACAATCGCGATGATGCCCAGCGCGCCCATCACCCAGAAGGTCGCGCGCCAACCCCACAGGCTGCCGATCGCGGTACCCGCCGGCACGCCGATGACATTGGAGACTGTCAGGCCCGAGAGGATCACCGCGACAGCGCGGCCGCGCTGGTCCTCGCGCACCAGGCTGACCGCAACCACCATGGCGACGCCGAAATAGGCGCCATGCGCGACCGCGATCGCGATGCGCAGGAAAAGCATCGAGGTGAAGTCGGGCGCCAGCGCACAGGCCACCTGGCCAAGGGTGAAGGCAATCGTCAGCCCGAGCAGCAGCGTTTTGCGCGAAACCTTGCTGGTGGCTAAAGCCAGCAGCGGGCCGCCGATGGCAATGCCGCAGGCATAGCCGGAGACGAGATAGCCGGCGGTCGGTATCGAAACACCAAGGCCCTGTGCCACCTCGGGCAGCACGCCGGCGATGACGAATTCAGTGGTGCCGAAGGCGAAGGCGGCAAGGAAAAGGGCAATCAGCGGCAGCATGATTCAAACATATGCGAGGAATGCACGCCTCAAACCACGCTTGGGCGGGCGCGGCAATGCAGAAATTGTCGATGCCGCTTTAGCTTTTCTTGAGCGTCGGGTTCTTCCTTCCCCCCTTGGGGGGAAGGTGGATCGGCGCGCAGCGCCGAGACGGATGAGGGGTGTTCCAGCGGAGTGAGACGTTGGCGTTCCCTGGAGCACCCCTCATCCGACCTCGCTTCGCGAGGCCACCTTCTCCCACAAGGGGGGAAGGACGGGTGCTCTACCTAGCCTGCCTTCAATCGCGAGCCGCCGAGCAGGCCGCGCTCCTCGAGCACCGGATAGGCGATCGAGGCAAGCAGCGAGTTGATCTGCTTCAGGTCGCGGATGGTGTCGAGGTGGATCGAGCTCGTCTCGACGCTCTTGGTGGTGCCTTCGCGCAGGCGCAGGAAATGGCTGGCGCTGGTTTCCTTCTCGCGTTCGCGCAGTTGGTCCTTCTCCAACACCAGCTGGCGGGCGGTCTCGGAATCGCGCGAGACCAGCACGTTGAAGGCGAGGCGCGCATTGACCAGCACCGAGGCATGGAAGGCGCAAAGCTCGCGCCAGCCTTCCGGCGTGAACTCCAGGCCGCGTTCCAGCTTCTTCCTGACATGCACCAGCATGTTGCGCACGATGATGTCGCCGACCTGCTCGAGCTTGACGCAGGCGCCGATCAGCTCCTGGCAACGCAACGCCTCGTCCTCGGTCAGCGGGTTCCTGGTGATCTTGGCGAGATAGAGCTTGATCGCGGCGTGCTTCCTGTCGACGCGGTCGTCGAGTGCTGAAAGCGCCTTGATCTTGGCTGGATCCGCATCCTCGTAGAGCTCGATGATGCGCTTCAGCATGATCTCGACCGTTTCGCAGACCCGCACCACCTCGCGCGTGGCGTTGGCGAGCGCCTGGCTTGGCGTGTCGAGCGCGCTCTCGTTCAGTGCCGACAGTTCAACGACGTCGAGCGCTGCCGCCGGGTCCGGCTTGGTGCCGGCCGCCACGATATTCTCGGAAACGCGGTAGACAAGGCCGGCAAGCGGCAGGCCGGCGAGCAGGATAATCACATTGAACAGGATGTGCGCGTTGACGATCTGGTCGGGCACGGCAGCGCCAAGAAAGCCGATCGGCGGCTTCACCGTCATGAACAGGATCAGCATCACCAGCGAGCCCATGCCGCGCATCAGGAGGTTGCCGATCGGCACGACGCGGATGCCCGGATCGGCATTGCGGGTGAGCAAGGGCGCGATGATCGAGGAGCCGAGATTGACACCAAGCACCAGCACGATGCCAAGCTCCGGAGGAATGAAGCCACGCCCCGCCAGCGTCACCAGAAGCAGCACGGCGGCGATCGAGGAATGGAAGAGCCAGGTCACCAGCGCGGCGAGCAGGTAGGCGGTGACGAAATCGCCGGAGAAATAGCTGATGATCATCGGCATCAGCGAACTCTGGCGCAACGGTTCCGACGCCTGGCCGATCATCTCCAGCGACAGGATCAAGAGGCCGATACCGATCAGGATACGGCCAAACTGCCGCCAGTCGCGCCGCTCGGTGGCCATGAACATGACCGTCCCCGCGATCAGGCAGAGCGGCACCAGCAGCGTGAGATCGAAGGTGAGCAGCTTGACCACCAGCGCCGAACCGATCTCGGCGCCGCGCACGGCAAGCTGTCCGGCGGCGCCCGAAACGATGCCGGCGCCGGCGAAGGAGCCGACCAGCAGCGTCACCGCGGTAGAGCTCTGCAGCGCGACCGCCAGCCCGCAGCCGGCCAGCACGGCCATGATCGGGTTGCGCATGGTGGCGCGCAGCCGATGGCGCAGCACGTCGCCATAGGCGCGCTCGACGCCGGTCTTCACCATGCGGGTGGCAAACAGCATCAGCGCCACCGCGCCGGCAAGCTGCAGGAGGACGACGGAGCCGCTCACGGCCGACCTGGCGGGGTGATCGTGGCAACGCGGAGAGGGGTACGAATCTTAGTCATTTCGAAGCTCGGAGATACACCAATTAACATTAGCCGGATAATAGATTTTTCTGATGCGATGATCGTCTCCGCTCGACGGAACATGTCGGAAATGAAGGGAGGCGCATTGGTTGCACGTGCCGCGCAGCGGTTCTTCGCCTCATAACGTCCGACGCTTGGGCGGCGTGGCCAAGCGCGATCCGGGGCCTTGTTGAAGCAACCTGCGCAAGCATCGGAAACCATTACAGAATTGTAATTCTCATGTTCAGTTTCAGTTCATCCATTGGCGGCTATTCCTCGTCTATCGACAACAAGGAATACCGACCATGAAGCGTCTCATACTTTCCGCCGTGACCGCCTCGATGCTGGCCGCCTCGGCCTTGTCCGGCCAGGCCGCGCCGCTCGCCCAACCGAGCGCGCCGCAGTCGAACTACACGCAGGTCGACTGGCAGAAACCCGGCAGGCATGTCGACAAGCGGGTCGTGAAGAAGAAGGTCATCGTGAAGCGCGGCCATTGGCGCAACGGTCAGCGCTATTCCAACTGGAAGCGTCACCAGCCGGTCCGCGACTGGAACCGCCACGGCCTGCGCCGCCCCGGCCCCGGCCAGGAATGGATCCGCGTCGGCAACGACTATGTGCTGGTCAGCATCCTCTCCGGCATCATCTTCGGCGCGATCGCCGCGCAGTAATCCGCCACATCCGGAAATCCAGGAGAAGGCGGCCGCATGGCCGCCTTCTTTTCGTCTGTGAAAAGCGGGTACGATGGGCGAGACAGAGTCGCAGCGCCCGGGCGGCTTGATTATATGGAGGGCAAACGAGTTTCCCTGATGCGCTTTCCGCCCGCCTTCCTCGACGAGATACGCGACCGCGTGCCGATTTCGCAGGTCATCGGCGCGCGCGTCGCGTGGGACAGGAAGAAGACCAACGCCTCGCGCGGCGACTATTGGGCCTGCTGCCCGTTCCACGGCGAGAAAAGCCCGTCATTCCACTGCGAGGACAAGAAGGGCCGCTACCACTGTTTCGGCTGCTCGGTTTCGGGCGACCATTTCAAGTTCCTCACCGAGCTCGACGGCGTGAGCTTTCCCGAAGCGGTCGAAAAGGTCGCCGAGATGGCCGGCGTGCCGATGCCGGTGCGCGACGCCCAGGAAGAACGGCGCGAGAAGGAACGCGCCAGCCTGACCGACGTCATGGAGATGGCGACGGCCTTTTTCCAGGAGCGGCTGCAGAGCGCCGACGGTGCCAAAGCTCGCGCGTATCTGCGCGATCGCGGGCTGACGCCGGCGACGCAGCAATCGTTCCGGCTGGGCTACGCGCCGGACAGCCGCAACGCGCTCAAGGAACATCTCGCCGCCAAAGGCGTGCCGAAGGCCGATATCGAGGCCTGCGGGCTGGTCCGCCATGGCGACGACATTCCGGTTTCCTACGACTGGTTCCGCGACCGCATCATGTTCCCGATCCCGGATTCGCGCGGCAAGATCATCGCCTTCGGCGGACGCGCGCTGGCGCCCGATGCGCTGGCCAAATACATGAACTCGCCCGACACCGAGCTCTTCCACAAGGGCAACGTGCTCTACAATTTCGCTCGCGCCCGCAAAGCCCTGGCGAAAGGCGGCTCGGTGATTGCCGTCGAAGGTTATATGGATGTCATCGCGCTGGCGCAGGCCGGCTTCGACAACGCCGTGGCGCCGCTCGGCACGGCGCTAACCGAGAACCAGCTCGAGCTTCTGTGGCGCATGGCCGGCGAGCCGGTGCTGTGCTTCGACGGCGACCAGGCCGGGCTGAAGGCGGCGTGGCGCGCAGCTGATCTGGCGCTGCCGGCGATCCAGCCCGGGCGCTCGGCGCGCTTCGCGCTGCTGCCGGAAGGCAAGGACCCGGACGACCTGGTCAAGGCGGATGGTCCCGATGCCTTCCGCGCGGTGCTTTCGGAAGCGCGGCCGCTTGCGGATCTGCTGTGGATGCGCGAGACGGCCGGCGGCGTCTTCGATACGCCCGAGCGGCGGGCAGAGCTCGAAAAGACGCTGCGCGAACTCACCAGCCGCATCCGCGACGAAAGCCTGCGCTACCATTACCAACAAGAGATGCGCGAACGGGTGCTGAGTTTCTTCGGCTCGCAGCGCGCCGCGCGGCAGGGCCATCACGGGGGGCGCTCCGACGGCCGGCCTGGCGAGCGGGGCAAGGGGACAGGCCCCGGTGGCGCCTTCGGGCGGGGCGGGGCGGCCGGCGGGCGCGCCGCGATCACCGAGAGTCTCGGCCGCTCGGCGCTGGTCAAGCGAGCAGGCGAGGGGATGTCGGTGCGCGAGGCGACGATCATTGTGGCTCTGGTCAACCATCCGGCACTGATCGACGAGAATTTCGCGCATGTCGAATTCCTCGACCTTGCCAATTCGGATCTGCGCAAACTCCACGCGGCCATTCTCGACGCCATGGCGCATGACGCGGCCGACGAGCGCGGCGCGGTCATCGCAACCATCGAGCGCGCCGGCTGCGGCGGCATCTGGGAGCGCGCGGTCGAGTTGATCAAGCGCGCGCGGCAATGGCCGGCGCTGGAGACTGCCGCACTTGACGATGCCCGCGACGCCTTCAACCAGGCGCTGCACTTGCAGCGTAGCGCCCGCACATTACATAGAGAGCTGAAACAGGCGCAGGCGGCGCTCGATGCAGACCCTTCGGATGAAAACTTCCGGCATCTCGTCGAGATTCAAGCGCAATTCAACGATGTGCAGGCAACGGAAGCGCTGATCGAAGGGTTCGGCGTCTCGTCGGGCAGGGTTGGGCGCGTTTAGGCCGCAACTGCCCCCTGGAAATGAAGTGGAAATGCTTAGCGCGTCGAATCGACGCCTCTAAGTCGGGTAATTGATTCGCTTTTTTCATGCGAATCATGCCAGAGGCGCTTGACCTTCTGGCAGATTGGCGGAATCAGGACGATTCGAAACGTTAACCGTGCCCTGGCGTCGGCGGGAAATTCGAGCGATGTGAGGTGCCGGTGACGACTGGACAGGCAAAATGCCTGCTCCAGATATCAGGGTTAATCTGGACTTAATGCATGTCGCCCAAAAGTGGAAACCGGTTTGGGACAGCGACGTGCACAAAACAAAAGAGATGACGCGGTTACTGGACCGGTGAAAAGCGTTCTGGTGCGAGCGCGTCCAGCATAACCGGTCCGGCAGTTTACGCGGCCTCGATATTCGGCCGCTTGGAGACGACAAAGAATGGCGACAAAGGAAAAGGAAGAGGTCGAGACCGAACGCGAAGGCGCCACCGATGGCCCCCTGCTCGACCTTTCCGACGATGCTGTCAAGAAGATGATCAAGGCCGCGAAGAAACGCGGCTATGTCACGCTCGACGAGCTCAACGCGGTGCTTCCCTCGGAAGAGACGGATCCGGACCGCATCGAAGACATCAATGCGATGCTCAGCGACATGGGCATCAATGTCGTCGAGGACGACGAGCAGGGTGAAGAGAGCGAAGCCGAGGCGCCCGCCGACACCGAGGAAGACGCCAACGAACTCGCCGAGCAGACCGGCACCGCCGTCGCGGCCACGACCACCAAGAAAGAGCCGACCGATCGTACCGACGATCCGGTGCGCATGTATCTGCGCGAGATGGGCTCGGTCGAGCTTCTGTCGCGCGAGGGCGAAATCGCCATTGCCAAGCGCATCGAGGCCGGCCGCGAAACGATGATTGCGGGTCTCTGCGAAAGCCCGCTGACGTTCCAGGCCATCATCATCTGGCGCGACGAGCTCAACGAATCGAAGATCCTGCTGCGCGAGATCATCGACCTTGAGGCGACCTATGCCGGCCCCGAGGCCAAGCAGGCGCCTGTCGTCGAACGCGTCGAGGAAGCGCCCAAGCCCGAAGAGAAGCCGCGCGGCCGCGCGGCGGCACGCGAGGAAGAAGACGACATCACCAATGTCGGCGGCGACATGCGCGGGCTGGAGGAAGAGGAAGACGACGAGGACGAGGCGAGCCTGTCGTTGGCCGCGATGGAAGCGGAATTGCGCCCGCAGGTGATGGAGACACTCGACGTCATCGCCGACACCTACAAGAAGCTTCGCAAGCTGCAGGACCAGCAGGTCGAAAACCGCCTGGCCGCAGCCGGCACGCTCTCGCCCAGCCAGGACCGCCGGCTGAAGGAGCTGAAGGACCAGCTGATCAAGGCGGTGAAGTCGCTGTCGCTCAACGCCGCGCGCATCGAGGCGCTGGTCGAGCAGCTCTACGACATCAACAAGCGCCTGGTGCAGAACGAGGGCAAGCTGCTGCGTCTCGCCGAAAGCTATGGCGTGCGTCGCGAGGAATTCCTCAAGGAGTATCAGGGCTCGGAGCTCGATCCGAACTGGACCCGTTCGATCGCCAACCTGACCTCGCGCGGCTGGAAGGAGTTCACCAAGAACGAGAAGGACACGATCAAGGAGCTGCGCGCCGAGATCCAGAACCTCGCCACCGAAACGGCGATCTCGATCCTGGAATTCCGCAAGATCGTCAACCAGGTGCAGAAGGGCGAGCGCGAGGCCGCGATCGCCAAGAAGGAAATGGTCGAGGCGAACCTTCGCCTCGTCATCTCGATCGCCAAGAAATACACCAACCGCGGCCTGCAGTTCCTCGACCTGATCCAGGAAGGCAATATCGGCCTGATGAAGGCGGTCGATAAGTTCGAATACCGCCGCGGCTACAAGTTCTCGACCTACGCCACATGGTGGATCCGGCAGGCGATCACCCGCTCGATCGCCGACCAGGCGCGCACCATCCGCATTCCGGTGCACATGATCGAGACGATCAACAAGATCGTGCGCACCTCGCGCCAGATGCTGCACGAGATCGGCCGCGAACCGACGCCGGAGGAACTGGCCGAGAAGCTCGCCATGCCGCTGGAAAAAGTGCGCAAGGTGCTGAAGATCGCCAAGGAGCCGATCTCGCTCGAAACCCCGGTGGGCGACGAGGAGGATTCGCATCTCGGCGACTTCATCGAGGACAAGATGGCGATCCTGCCGATCGACGCGGCGATCCAGGCCAATCTGCGCGAGACGACGACACGGGTGCTTGCCTCGCTGACGCCGCGCGAGGAGCGCGTGCTCAGAATGCGCTTCGGCATCGGCATGAACACCGACCATACGCTGGAAGAAGTCGGTCAGCAGTTTTCGGTGACGCGCGAGCGCATCCGGCAGATCGAGGCCAAGGCGCTGCGCAAGCTCAAGCATCCGAGCAGGTCGCGGAAGCTCAGAAGCTTCCTGGACAGCTGATCCGGAAATCAGACAAGCAAATGAAAAGGGCGCCTCGGGCGCCCTTTTCATTTGCGAGCGTCGCCTTGCCGGGGCCGCTCGACAGGAGGATAATTCCCGCGTCGGATGCATTTGTGGGCGACAAGCCGGATGCCCGCCCGGCGTCGACCGTCAACGGCCAGGCGCCCGCACCGTGGCCCCGGAGGGAGGTGTGCATGACAACCTACATCGTGCTTATCAACTGGACCGAGCTGGGCGCCAAGAATGTGCGGGAGTCGCCGAAACGGCTCGATGCCGCCAAAAAGCTGCTGGGGGAAATGGGCGGATCGTTCAAGGCATTCTATCTGACCATGGGCGAATGCGACATGGTCGCCATCGTCGAAGCGCCGGACGATGCGGTGCTTGCCCGCTTCGCGCTGATGCTGTCGTCGGGCGGCAATGTCAAGACTCGGACGATGAAGGCGTTTCCGGAATTCGCCTACCGCGAGATCATCAGCTCGCTTGGGTAAAGTGGCTGAAGGATCGGCGCGGCTGTTGCGAAGCCGCGCCGCATTCCCGATAGTCGCGCCATGCCGAAGCCGCTGCTGACTGTCTGGTACAACACACGCTGTCCGGTGTGCGATGCGGGCATCAGCCACCAGAAGCGGCGACTGGTCGAGGCGATCAAGGCCGGCCGCGTCGAATTCCGCGACATCAATTTCGAACCTCAAGCGCTTTCAGTCTTCGGCGCCTCGCTGGAGGATATCCGCCGCCGGCTGCATGCGACCGATGGCGAAGGGCGGCTGCTGGTCGGCGCCGATGTGGCGATCGCGGTCTGGCGGCTCACGCCGGGCGAGGAGTGGCTGGCGACCCTGTTCGGCAACCCTGTCGCGTTGCCGCTGACGCGCTTTGCCTATGACCGCTTCGCGGACCTTCTCTACGCCTGGAACCGGCGCAAGGGCCGCTGGTAGGCGGCCCCGCGTCCGCATCACCGCGACATGCCATAGGCTTGGCACCATTTACGATACATCTTAAGATATATCTTGACTCCGCAAGCGGTGCACCTTACTTAAGATGTATCGTAAGATATAACTCAGGAGCAACCCATGCACAGGCATAATCATTCCGGGCACAACCACTTCGGCGAGCGCATGTTCATGCACATGGCCGGCAAATTCGGCGGCCGCGGCGGCGGCTTCGGTCCGTTCGGCCATGGCGGCAGGGGCGGTGGACGCGGCGGGCCGGGCGACATGTTCCGCGCCGGGCGCATGCTGGCCGACGGCGATCTCAAGCTGATCACGCTGTCGCTTCTGGCCGATGCGCCGCGCCACGGCTACGACATCATCAAGGCGCTGGAAGAGCGCACCAGCGGCATCTACAGCCCGAGCCCGGGCGTGGTCTATCCGACGCTGACCTTCCTGGAAGAGGCGGGCTACGCGGTGTCCTCGAGCGAAGGCAACAAGAAGGTGTTTTCGATCACCGAGGCCGGCAAGGCGCATCTCGAGGAGAACCGCGAGATGATCGACAGCGTGCTCGACCATCTCGAGCGGTTCGGCCGCAAGATGGCCGCGGCGCGCGAATGGTTCGGCTGGGGCGATGACAAGGACGAGGGCGGCTGGCGCCGCGGCCGTTCGGAAAAGCGCGACCAGTTCCGCGCGCTGCGCCAGCGGCTGCGTGCCGCGCTCGGCGACATCGCCGACGCGCCGGAAGACAAGCAGGCCGAGGCGATCAGCATCCTCGAAGACGCCGCCGACGCGATCGAGGCGCTGGCACGTCGTTAAGGCATTCTCATATGGAAACCCAAAAAGCCCGGATCACTCCGGGCTTTTTGCATTCTGTCGTCGATCGGCATGGGCAGGGATTATTCCTTGCCGACATATTCGCTGATCAGCTTCTCATTGCGCGCCTTCTCGATCTTGGCGGTGGTCTCGGCGGAGATGCGTTCGTCGGTGCGGTACTTGACCAGGTTCACCAGGCTGCCGGTGAGCAAGAGGACGCCCATCGCCCAATAGCCCTTGGTCGAGAGATCGACAGGCGCCAGCCACAGCGACAGGCCGAGCATGAAATAGGCTGCGCCCACGGACACCGTATTGAACAGGATATAGGTCTGATTGCCGTTCATCGTATTGCTCCTTGGATTTGATTGTTTGGGAAAATTGCGGGTTCAACTCAGGGATTTCAGGCGTGCCAGGACGTGCTCAGCGCGCACCTTGGTGGCCGGTCCGTGACCTGCTTGGGCGAGGCGGTCGCGGATCGCCTCGTGGCGCAGCTCGCCGTCGATCTCGTCGAGGATGCCGGCCTCCTCGAACGGGTCGCTGCTTTCCTTGATGCGGGCCAGCAGTTCCTCCGCTTCGTTGAGGCTTGCGGTGCGGCCGATCGAACGGTTAAGGCGCGACTGCGCCTTGCGTTCGGCATCGATCGCCCTGGCGGAAATCATGCCCTGGTTGAGATCGATGATGCGGCGATGCGCCTGTTCTACCGACAGACGCATCCGCAAGGTCTTCTCGCCGAGGCTTTTGACCGTGGCGCGGCGGACCTCGCGCTCGTTCTCGAGTTCGGCGATTGCGGAAGCGCCGCCTTCGGCAAGCGCCTGGTTGTTGGCGGAAAGCGCGCTGAGCGTGCGGGTTTCCAGATCGGCGATGCGGCGGTCGAGCTGGTCGAGGCTGGTCTGCTCGGCACGCTGGCGCACGATCAGCGAGGCGAGCGTCTGCTTGGCGGCTGCGAGGCCCGCCTCCGCGTCGCGGATGCGCTGGGCCAGAAGGTCGATCGCAAAACGATCCTTCAGATTGTCCTCGGCCCGGGCGCTGGCGCCGTCCAGCAATGTCTTGATCAGGCTAAGCATGGTCTTCTCCCTGGTTTTGTGAACGTTGTTCACGAGCTCAACATAGCAGGAAATGAACATTGTTCAAGCCTCATTTTGAACGCTGTTCATGGAGCGCTGGACATGGTAAACGCAAGCAAATGGAACGAAATCCGCGCGGGGCGCCCCGGTTCCGCGCGCAAGGACAGGAAAGAGCATGGCGCTGGACAAGGAAGAAATGAGCGAGAAGGTGCTCGCCATTGCCGAGGCGCTGCTCAACGAGGGCGGCGCCGACAATCTGAAAGCGCGTAGCATCGCCGAGCAAGCCGGCATTTCGGTCGGATCCGTCTACAACCTCTTTGCCGATCTCGACGAGGTGCACCGTGCCGTCAACATGCGGCTGCTCGACCGGCTCGGCGCGACGGGCCTGGCGGCCATGGCCGATCTCGAAAGGCAAGGGGTAACCGATGTCCGGCATCGCATCCTGGCGATGGCCGCCGCCTATGTGCGGTTCGTCGAGGCGCATCCCGGCAGCTGGCCGGCGGTGCTTGCCTTCAACCGCCGCCGCGCGACGCGGCCTGGCCCGGATGCCTATGACGCGCTGCTGGATGCACTCTTCGACATCGTCGCCGGCGTGCTCAAGGCGGGAGATTTCGACCTCGACGACGACCGCCGCGCGCTTGCGGCCCGAACCTTGTGGTCAAGCGTGCACGGCATCGTGACCAGCGGCTATGTGGCGAATTCGAACAGCAGGCAGGCCGAGGAGATCTGGCGTCAGGTCGAGCTTCTGGTCGGCGTTTTCGTCAAGGGACTGGAACGCGGCGGCGCATTCGCGCATGCTGAGACAAAAGCGCGTCGCGCTGAGACGGATTCAGGCGACGCGCTTTAAGTGTTTGTCTTGATGCATGTCGTTGTCCCAGAACCGCTGCGCACTTGTGGGCGACATGCATTAAGCCTGCGTGAACAAGGGGCGCCGCGATTCCTCGGCGTCCACGTGGAATGGGAGTTTTGAGAGATGTCTTTTCTGAAAAAGCTTTTTGGCGGCGGCAGTAGTGAGGCGACGGAGACCGGCACTGCCAAGCCGGCGAAGCAGGTTGAGCACAAGGGGTTCCTGATCAGCGCGACGCCCTACAAGGCCGAGGGCCAGTACCAGACCTGCGGCGTCGTCTCGAAGGAAGTGGACGGCGTGATGAAGGAACACCGCTTCATCCGCGCCGACCGCTTCGCCGGGCTGGACGACGCCGTCGACATCTCGATCAAGAAGGGTATCCAGTTGGTCGACGAGCAGGGCGAACGGATGTTCGGTTAGCTGCCGCAGCGGTTTCGGATCCCGCCGGCTCGCTGCTCTCCGTTCGATCAGAACGAGACCTTGTCGCCGCCCTTGAGCTGCAGGATCTGCCGCGCCTCGTCGGGCGTGGCGATGGAGGCGCCGAGGCCTTCGATGATCTGACGCACCTTGGTCACCTGTTCGGCGCTGGAGCGGGCGAGCTTGCCCTTGCCGATCCACAGCGAATCCTCCAGGCCGACCCGCACATTGCCGCCGAGCGCGATCGCCTGCGTGGCGATCGGCAATTGATGGCGGCCGGCGCCCAGCACCGACCAGTGATAGTCATTGCCGAACAGGCGATCTGCCGTGCGCTTCATGTGGGCGACGTCTTCTGGATGCGTGCCGATGCCGCCGAGGATGCCGAACACGCTCTGCACGAAAAAAGGTGCCTTCACCAGGCCGCGCTCGACGAAATGCGCCAGCGTGTAGAGATGGCCGATGTCGTAGCACTCGATCTCGAAACGCGTGCCGTTGTCGGCGCAAGTGCGCAAGATGTGCTCGATGTCGCCAAAGGTGTTGCGGAAGATGCGGTCGCGCGACGATTCGAGATAGGGCCGCTCCCAGTCATGCTCGAAGGTCTTGAACCGCTCCAGCATCGGGAACAGCGCGAAATTCATCGATCCCATGTTGAGCGACGCAACTTCGGGCGCGAACACTTTCGCCGGCCTGACCCGCTCTTCCACGCTCATCGTCGCCGCACCCCCGGTGGTGATGTTGACGACGCAGTTGGAGCGCTGTTTGATGATTTGCAGGAACGGGGCGAAGGCCTCGGTCGATTGATCGGGGCGTCCGTCGACCGGATTGCGTGCGTGAAGGTGGACGATTGCAGCTCCTGCCTCGGCCGCCTCGACGGCCGCGGTGGCAATCTCTTGCGCCGTCACCGGCAGATGCGGCGACATTGACGGTGTGTGGATCGATCCTGTGACCGCGCAGGTGATGATGATCTTGTTCTGGTTTGCCACTTCGTTTTGCCTCGACCTTCGCTATTTGACCGCCCCTTGCGCGATGCCGGGAATGAACTGTTTCGACAGCACGACATAGAGCAGCGTAATCGGCAGCGCCGCCAGTGTCAGCCCGGTGAACAGCACCCCAAGTCGGTGGTGAATTCGCCGACGAACACGGTCAGCCCCCTGCGGCAGTGTCTTCAAATCGTCGGAGGTGATCAGGACCAGGGGAAAGAAAAAGTCGTTCCAGATCGGCGACATGCAAAGAGGCAGGCGCCGATCGGCGCCTGCCTCTTTCATTCGTGAGACCAAAAAGCAGTGACTATGCAGCTGCAGCGATGTGGTCCGCATTGGCGGCGGCGATCGCGTCGACCTTGGCGGTGGCCTTGGCAAGTGCTGCGGTGACGGCATCAGCACCCATGCCGACGCCCTCGACACGGATGACGTCAACGTCGGTCATGCCCAGGAAGCCGAGCACGCTGCGCAGGTAGGGAACCGCATGGTCCATCTGCACCGCGGCGCCTTCCGAATAGATGCCGCCGGAAGCGAGCACGATATAGACCTTCTTGCCGGTCACGAGACCCTTCGGGCCGCCTTCGCCATAAGCAAAGCTCTTGCCGGAGCGGGCGACATGGTCGACCCATGACTTCAACGTCGAGGAGATGTTGAAGTTGATGAAGCCGGTGGCGAGGATCACGGTGTCGGCGGCGAACAGCTCATCGAGCACGGAATCGGAAACGCCCACGACCTCGGCCTGGCGCGGGGTACGGGCTTCGGCCGGCGTGTAGATGCCGGTGGCGTAATCAGGGTCGATATGCGGCAGCGGATTGGCAACCAGATCACGCACGACAAGCGTGTTGGACGGATCGGCGGCGACCAGCTTCTGAGCAAGGTCGGTGGCGACGCGGGTCGAATGCGAAGCAGCGCCGCGCGGGCTGGACGTAACGAGAAGAATAGACATGGCGGTGTCCCCTTGGGGTTGGATTGAACTTTCCTCGCCAATATGGGATTGCCGCCTTATCCATGAAACTGGTATAATATGTATACAATCCATCAACAAAATAGATGATACGCATGCAACCAAACCCGACCTTGGATCAACTCCAAATCCTGGTAGCAGTGGCCGACACCGGCAGCTTCTCGGCAGCGGGGCGCAAGCTCAAACGGGCGCAGTCGGTGGTGAGCTACGGCATCGCCAATCTCGAAGCACAGCTCGGCCTGAGGCTGTTCGAGCGCGAAGGGGTGCGTGAACCGCAGTTGACCGATGTCGGCAAAGCGATGCTTGAGGATGCAAGGCGCATGATCGACGTCCTGCAGCGCATCCGCTCGCGCGCCGACGGCTACAATCAGGGGCTCGAGGTCGAGGTCGCGC
Organism: Mesorhizobium sp. Arg314; assembly: GCF_053714275.1. Taxonomy (NCBI): domain Bacteria; kingdom Pseudomonadati; phylum Pseudomonadota; class Alphaproteobacteria; order Hyphomicrobiales; family Phyllobacteriaceae; genus Mesorhizobium; species Mesorhizobium sp. Arg314. Next base: position 130,339 of record NZ_JBSKBP010000015.1, read on the forward strand.
TGTCCGTCGACGTGGCGCTGCCGTCGCCGGTGCTCGTGCGGGTGCTAAGGGCGTTCGAGGAGCAATTCCCGACGGTGATGCTGCGTCTGCACGTCGGCTCGCTCGGCCTGATCCCGGATAACGTCCTCAGCGGGCAGGCCGATCTCGGCGTCAGCGGTCTGCTGGGCGAGGTCGTCAACGACGTGCATCTTGTGGCGATCGGTTTCATGTCGATGGTGCCAGCCGCCACGCCCGACCATCCGCTTGCGCGACTGCCGAAGCCGGTGGCGCTGGAGGACGTGCGCGAATACACCCAGCTTGTCGTCACCGACCAGTCGGAGCGCACCAAGGGGCGCGACTACGGCGTCTTTGCCTACCGAACCTGGCGGCTCACCGACATGCGCACCAAGCACACGCTTATGCGCGCGGGACTGGGTTGGGGCGGGCTGCCGCGCTGGCTAATCGCCGACGATTTGGCGAGCGGTCGACTGGTCGAACTCGATCTAGAACCGTACAGGGAGACGAGCGCCCCACTGTTTGCCATGCACCGCAACGATCGCAGCCCGAAACCGGTGGCTGCCTGGCTGATCGATCAGTTCAAGCGCGAGCTCGGCTGTTTCAACGAGTTCGAGCCGGGCTTCGCGACCGAGCCGGAGCCAGCCCGTCAATCAACGACATGAGAACAGTGCGGTAATCCTCGGGCGAGTTGCCAGCCTCGATGGCCAGCGCCGCCCGATCGAAGGCAGCGGCCAGAAGGGCGGTCAGCGCCCCGACCGGCAATCTCGTCATTGCTTGCGCGCGCATCGCGGCGACAAGCCCCTCGCGCAGCGATCGGTTGCCGTGACGGTTGTCGATCTCGTCCATGGCGGCGCGGCCGAGCACGGCCGGGCCGTCGAGCAGCAGAAGCCGCGTGCGGCCGGGCGCGCGCATCGCCTCCAGATAGGCGTCCGATCCGGCAATCAGCGCGTCGCGGGCAGAAAGAGCGGACGGTGAGGCGCGGTCCACCTCCGCTGCCACGATCTCCGCTTCCTGCTCGACCACGGCGGCGAACAATGCCTGTTTGTCGGCGAAATGGTGGTAGAGTGCGCCGCGTGTCACTCCGGCCGCCGCGACGATCTCCGGCGTGCCCGTCTCGGCATAGGATTTTTCAGTGAACAGTCTTCGTGCAGCGCGGATCAGGTCGGCGCGCGTCGCCTCGGTGCGATCACGGTTGGAGCGGCGCCCGGATTCCATTTGCATACATGCAGCCTGTATGTTATCTCATTTACATACAAACTGTATGTTATGCGATGGGAGAAAGAAAGATGAAGACGACAAGCTATTATCCAGTGCTGATGACCGGCGATGTCGCGGGCACGGCTGTCTTTTATGTCGAGCATTTTCGCTTCAAATCGCTGTTTGAGAGCGACTGGTATGTGCATCTGCAGTCGGCCGAGGATCGCCGCGTCAATCTCGGCATCGTTCACGGCGACCATGAGACGATCCCAGAAGAGGGACGCGGCCGCACTTTTGGCCTGCTGATCAATTTCGAGGTCCGCGATCCCGATGCGGTGTACCAACGCATTGTCTCGGCCGGCCTGCCGATTCTGTGTCCGCTGCGAGACGAGCCCTTCGGCCAGCGCCATTTCATCACCAAGGATCCGAACGGGGTGCTGATCGACGTCATCAAGCCGATCCCGCTCAGCCCCGAATTTCAGGTGCAATTTGTCGACGGATCAACAGCCGGCTAGAGCATGATGCCGAAAAGTGTGAAGCGGTTTTCGGACGACATCATGCTCTGTCTCTTTGAGCCGGAGGCGACGGCCTAGCCGTTCCTTGCCACGGGCGTCACCGCCACTTGGCTGACGCCGGTGCGGCGCACGACGGTGCAAAGCGTCTCGCGGCCGATGCGCTCGGCGTCGAGCATGCGCACGAGATCGTCAACGCCGGTAACCGGCCGGCCGTCGATGGCGGCGATGATGTCGCCTTCCTTCAGTCCGGCCATTGCGGCGGGGCCGTTCTTCTCGACGCTGCGCAGGCGCACTGCCGTGTTCGTAGTCACCTGCGACAAGAGTGCCGCCCGGCGCGGCAGGTTGGTCGTGTCGGCCGAGATACCGATGAAGGCACGCCGCACGCGGCCGAAGCGGATGATCTCGGAGATGACGAAATTGGCGGTGTTGGAGGCGACCGCGAAGGCAATGCCTTGCGCGCCGTGGATCATGGCCGTGTTGACGCCGATCACCTCGCCCGCCGACGACACCAGCGGACCACCGGAATTGCCGGGATTGAGCGCGGCATCGGTCTGGATGACGTCGTCGATCAGCCGGCCGGTCGAGGCGCGCATCGAGCGGCCGAGCGCAGATACGACGCCGGCGGTGACGGTCCACTCGAAGCCGAGCGGATTGCCGATCGCAATCGCGATCTGGCCTCGGCGCAGCCGCTTGGAATCGCCAAGCGGCGCGACATCGGCAAAGTTTCCGTCGGCGCGCACCAGCGCGATATCGGTGTCGGGATCGCGGCCAAGCACACGGCCTTCGCGAGTGGCGCCATCCGGCATCGTGACGCGCACGGCGCGCGCATCGCCGACGACGTGGAAGTTGGTGACGACCAGCCCGTCCTGAGCAATGACGAAGCCGGAGCCATGGCCGCCGGCGCCGATGCGCTCGATGCGGCAGACGGCCGGGCCGATGCGATCGACTGCGTCGGCGACGGATGCCGAATAGGCATCGAGCAGGATGTCGTCGGGTGGAAGTTTTTCGGCCACTAAAGCCATCGGTGTGTTCCCATGTGGAATGATGTTTTTCCTAGGTGCGTGTCGTTGCCCCAAAACCGCTAAGCACTTTTGGGCGACACGCACTATATGTGCGGAGCAGCCGCAGGCGCCGCGACCTGACCACATGGCCAGTCCGGCCGGCGACTAGCCGTCAGGCGAGTACCCGCGACGGCGCTACGGAGCGATATCTGGGGCACCGAACCCAGGAGATATTCTTATGAGCGACTTCAACCTGAGTGCCTTTTCCGAAGCCATTGCCGACGTAGCGGCTACCGCTGCTCCGGCGCTGGCGAGTTTTACCACGCACCATCACCGCACCGCGAGCGCCTTCCACTGGCGCGACGGCTTGCTTGTCACCGCCGAGGAAGCGGTCGAGGCCGGTGAGGAGATCGAGCTGACACTGGCCTCGGGCGAGACCGTCAAGGCCGAACTCGTCGGGCGCGATCCTTCGACGGGCGTTGCCCTGCTGAAGCCGGCTTCCGCTGCCGCCGGTCTGCCGCAACTGGCGCAGGCCGGCGCTGTACGCCCCGGCAACCTGGCTATTGCCGTCGGCAACAGTGACGGCGCCGCGCTTGCGGTCTTTGGCACGGTCGGCGAGGTCGGGCCGGCCTGGCGATCGATGCGCGGCGGCACGATCGACCGGCGCATCAACCTCGCCATCAACACCGGCGGGCGCTTCGAGGGCGGCCCGGTGCTCGACGCCAAGGGTGGCCTGATCGGCATGCTCTTGTTCGGACCGCGCAGGCGCGCGCTGGTGATGCCCTATGAGACGATCGAGCGAGCGGTGGCGACGCTGCGCGAGAAGGGGCACGTCGCGCGCGGCTATCTTGGTGCAGGGCTGCATCCGATCCGCAATGGCGACACGAAAGGCGCCATGGTGATGAGCCTCGACGACAGTGGTCCGGCCAAGGCCGCCGGCCTGCATGTCGGCGATATCGTCGTCGCCTGGAATGGCGAGCCCGTGCATGGCCCGCGCGAGCTTATCCGCAAGCTCGGGCCGGACAGCGCCGGCACCACCGTGACGCTCGGCGTATCGAGCGGCGGCGTGCAGCGCGACGTGTCGATCACAATCGGCGAGAAGCCGCTGAGCTGAGAGGGCCGATGGCGAACAGCGCAGCGCAAACTATCGAGCGATCGCAGCCGGCAACCCACCGGCTGACGGTGCTGATCGCGCTCGGCGACGCTGCGCGCGCCGAGCAACTGACTGACGCGCTTGCGGCCAGCGACGATCTGCTGCCGATGCTGGCTGGAAGCAGCACCGGCCAGGCAGCGGATGTCGCGGTGACCGACGAGACGGCATTGGCAAACCGCGCCATCGGCTCGACCACGCCTGTCGTTCTGCTCTCGCGGCGCGCCGGCAGCGAACAACTGCCCGCCAACGTGCTTGCCGTGTTGCCGACCTTGGCCGACGGCCTGCTGATTGCCGCCGCCTTGCGGTTGGCGGCGTCAGGCTATCGCGTTAGGCGGGCGGAGCCGTCGGAGGTCGCCTCTGATGGCGAATTCCACGGCGAACTGTCCGAGGAGGAGACGCCCGACGACAACCATCCTCGCGCGGCCTTGTCGCCGCGCGAGGCGGAAGTACTGGCACTTCTGGCCGAAGGCGCGCCGAACAAGGTCATCGCCCGCCGACTCAACATCTCGGTGCATACGGCGAAGTTCCATGTCGCCGCCATTTTGATCAAGCTCGGCGCCGCCAATCGCACCGACGCGATCGCGATTGCGATGCGGCAGGGATTGGTGCTGGTGTGATGCCTCAAATGGCCGGTTCGATATCGGTCAGCCGAAAATCTTCACCCTTGAACAGCAGCGGCATCGCTTCGAGCCGGGCGGTGGCGTAAGCGATGCAGTCGCCAAAGTTCAACGCCGCGGGATGACGGCCTTTGCCGTAGCGCAGGAAGGCTTGGCGCGCGACGGCGGCATGCTCGGCGGTGAAGGCAATGGTCTCGATCGAAGCCGCGCGCAGGAAGGCGTCCAATTTATCCATCATGTCGGCACCATGCGCTCCAGCGAGGACCATCGTCGTCTCGACGAGGGTCGGCGCCGGGATTTTGCATTGGTTGGCCCTATCTATGGCAGAAAGGTAGATATCGCGGTCGCTTTCCGCTCGCAGAATGGCAACGATCGCCGACGAGTCGACAATCATCGCGTAGGGATTCCGAGTTCATCGTAACCAAGGATCTCATCATCGGTCATGTCGGAAATTCGCGGAATACGACCCGCTTGATCAGAAATCTCCCTAAGCTTGGTCAGCAGATCAGATTCTTTCGGCCGCGGCACCAGCCGCTCGCGCGCGACTTCGCGTTCGAGCGACTGGCGGATCGCTTCGGTCACGGACACGCGGCGGCGGCGGGCAAGCTCCCGTGCCAGTTGCTCGACTTCGATGTTCTTGATCGACAGTGCCATTCTATATTCTACCTTTCTGTATAGAATATATACTCTCTACGCCGGGGTTCGGCAAGGCGGCGAGGCTCCGCTGCGTCATCACGGACTATATACGCGCGCCCTTGTGTCCGCGGGCCGGTGCGGGCAAGGATTTCACCGAGGAAAGACAGGGAGGCGAAGGATGTCGCTCAACGGAAAGACGCTGTTCATCTCGGGCGGATCGCGCGGTATCGGGCTGGCGATCGCGCTGCGGGCTGCGCGCGACGGCGCCAATGTGACGATCGCGGCCAAGACCGCCGAGCCGCATCCGAAGCTGCCGGGTACGATCTACAGCGCTGCCGAGGAGATCGAGCAGGCCGGCGGCAAGGCGCTGCCGGCGCTTTGCGACATACGCGACGAGGCTCAGGTCGCCGACGCGGTGGCCAAGACGACCGAGCGGTTCGGCGGCATCGACATCTGCGTCAACAATGCCAGCGCCATTCAGCTGACCGGGACGCTGGAGACCGACATGAAGCGCTACGATCTGATGCACCAGATCAACACGCGCGGCACGTTCCTGGTCTCCAAAATGTGCATCCCCCAGCTTAAGTTGGCAAAGAATCCTCATATCCTGAATCTGGCGCCGCCGCTCGACATGAAGGCCAAGTGGTTCAAGAACCACGTCGCCTACACCATGGCCAAGTTCGGCATGTCGATGTGCACGATTGGCATGAGCGCCGAGTTTGCCAAGGATGGCATCGCGGTCAATTCGCTGTGGCCGATCTCGACCATTGATACGGCCGCCGTGCGCAATCTTCTGGGCGGCGCGACGGTGGCGGCGATGAGCCGCTCGCCCGACATCATGGCCGACGCGGCGCATGCGATCTTCATGCGCCCGTCGCGCGAGGCGACAGGCAATTTCTACATCGACGAAGAGGTGCTGCGAGCCGAAGGCGTTACGGACTTTTCGGTCTATGCGCCGGGCGCCGAGGGGGCGCTTGCGGGCGATTTCTTTGTTCCCGACGAGGTGTTCGCCAATTCGGACACGAAGATAACGCGAGCTTTCTAGGCTAAAGGTGTCTGGGGTAATCCATCTGTTGATGCAAAATGCGCACAACATCAATGGATTGCTCACTCATCCGCAGATATACCACGTGAGAGCCGACTGAATATTTCAGCAGGCCAGGTCGGATATCCGAGGCGTTCCGCGCTATCGCCGGAAACTGGTCTATCAGATTCATCGTGGAATGGATGGAGCGGATGTAGGCTTCTGCCCGCTCTGCGCCCCACTGGCTCAGCGAATCATCCCATACACCATCAAGGTCCCGCCTCGCCTTTGGCGAAAACCGGACCGTTCTTTTCATCCGCGTTTCTTTGCCTTGAGAAACGCCTCAATGTCGAACGGCTCAGGGTTGCCCGACATGTCTCCATCGTCGATAGCGGCACGCAGCTGCTCGAGCTTCAATTCCTGTTCTTCAAGAAGGCGAAGACCGGCACGGACGGTTTCACTCGCCGAGCCGAAGCGGCCTTTCGCTATCTGCCGCTGGATGAAGGCATCATACTGATCGCCAAGGGTCACGGAGGTGTTTTTGGACATCTCTCATCTCCAATACCAATAGATGGTATCAAGGTACGGTCAAGCTGACAAGCCTAGCCAATTCTTCAGCCTTCTTGCCTTTAGCCAGCGCCATCACGCGGTCGATATAGGCCAGCATCAGCGCCGAAACGACGAAGGCGAGGTGGATGATGGTCAGCCACATCAACTGGTCGGTCGTGTAGGACACGGAATTCAGGAACACCTGCAAAAGGTGGATGGAGGAGATCGCGACGATGGTCGAGGCGACCTTGACCTTCAGCGAGCCGACATCGATCGTTCCCAGCCAGTGGACCTCGCCGTCCTGCTCGTCGAAGCGGCTGACGAAATTCTCGTAGCCCGAGATGATCACCATCACCACCAGCGAGGCGACGAGGGCGGCGTCGATCAAGCCCAGCATCTTCAGGATCGTGTCGGTGTCGCCGAGCGTGAAGGCGCTCATCACGAACTCGTACAGCTTCTTGCCGAAAGAGAGCGCGTAGATCGCCAGCGCTACGCCGAGCCCGAGATAGAAGACGACCAGCAGCCAGCGCGAGGCCAGGATAACGGATTCGATGGCGAGTTCGAGACGCTTCATAAGGTGTTCCGGCAATTCTTGTTAGGTCGTATTTCGGCCAGATAGGACCGGTTTTCAAGACAAAAAAAGCCCCGCCGGGAGGGACCCGGCGGGGCTCAATGTGTCCCGCTGGAGTCGGGACAGGGCAGGGAACGCCCTGCTTTGAATCTGGGTGTCGCAATGCGGCGATTCAATGAGCAGGGCGGGTTCGGCGGGACAATTCTTCTTGAGCCGGCAGGGAAAAAGGCCCGTCCGGAGCGGACGGGCCTTCATCTTACGCGGTGATTCCAAAAATCCGATCAGGATATTGAAATCATACGATCATTGCTGGTCGCTGTTGCTTGCCACCGGCGCCACCAGCGAGGTGATGCGGCGGATGGCGACACGACGGTTCTCACGGTTCGGACCGGGCGTGTTCACCTTGAGATATTCCTCGCCATAGCCCTGCGTTGTCAGGTTCTCGGCCGGGATGCCGAAAGCGTTGGTGAGCGCTTCGGCCACCGCTTCGGCGCGCCGGTCCGACAGAGCGAGGTTCGCCTCCGTCGTGCCGACGGCGTCGGTATGGCCTTCGATCAGGAAGGTCTCCGCCGGGTTCTTCTTGAGCAGCTTCTCCATGGCGCTGGCGACGCCATCGAGCTTCTGCACCTCGGTATCGGATATCGTCGCAGAGCCGAAGTCGAAGTTCAGCGTGTCGAGATCGATGCGGCGGGCGATGTCGCGCACGCGGGCCGAGCGCTTGACCTCGTCGATCGAGTAGAGGCGCTGCACCCTTTCCACCGGCGGCTGCTCCAGGAAGGTGTAGTAGTCGTCGGGGCCCTGCACATCCTGCGAATCGAGGATGTAGTCCCGGCGCGGGATGTCCAGCCGCATCGGCGGCAGGTCGTCGCCCGGATCGCGCCATTCGTCGACATCATTGTAGTAGCGCTCGTCGACATAGCTCAGCACATATTCGCGGCCGTCCGGCGTTATGCGCGATCGCCTGATGACGTCGCCATTGCGGTTGCGGATGGTGACGATCTGGATGCCGTTCTCGCGCTCGACGGTTTCGCGGGTGCGGCCGCCCGAAAGATCCTCGTAGTAGACATCCCTGGCGCCGCGCGTGATGCGAGGAGCCTCGTTGCTTTCCACGAACGTCTGGTTGTTGAACTGGAGGATCACGCGGTCGCCGAGCTGCTTCACCACGTCCGCGCCCTGCGGCCGGCGGCGATCGCGCACAATCTCCTGGGGCGTGAGTTCGACGCGCTTGCCCTTCTCCTCGATAACAGGAGCGATCTTCTCGGGCTTGATCGCCTGCTGCGCCGACTTGTCGTCGGTGGGCGGCGGGCCCTGATTGACCGGAGCCGGCTTCGGCGTCTGCTGGCCACCTTGCTGTTCGGCCTGGTTGCCGCCTTGCTGGACCTGGCCATTCTCGTTCTGGCTGGCCGGCTGGCGGCCCTTGTGCCTGCGCAGGACGTCCTTCTGGCTGTCGAGGACAGGCGCTTCGTTCGGGTTGGCGGGAGCTTCGCCCTGCGCGGCATTGCCGCCAGTCGTGGGCTGATTGTTATTGGCCGGCTGTTCGCCTGTGGCAGGCTGCTGCTGCCCCGTTGCGGGCTGCTCGATCAGCGGTTTCTTGGCTTGCCTCTTGTTCTGGTTCGAAGGCTGTTCCTCTTGAGCCGGCGCCTGCTCGGTCCCGGCAGGTGCCTGTTCGGTTCCCGGAACCGGCAACGGCTTGAGCTTGCCAGAGCCCTGCGCTGCGGGTGCCTGTTCGGCGGGGGCTTGGCCTTGCTCGACAGGTTGCTGGCCCTGCTTGCGTTTCTTTCCAGGCTGGTTGTCATTTGCCGGCTGTTCTGACGGCTGTTCCGCCGGCGCGGCTTCCTGCTGCTGATTGAGCTTCTTCTTGCCTGGCTGCTGCTGGTCGGGGGCGACCTGCTCGGCCGGGGCCGTCTCGCCCTGCTGCTGATTGAGCTGCTTCTTGCCTGGCTGCTGCTGGTCGGGGGCGACCTGCTCGGCCGGGGCCGTCTCGCCCTGCTGCTGATTGAGCTTCTTCTTGCGCAGTTGCTGCTGCTGGTCCGGGGCGACCTGCTCGGCCGGGGCCGTCTCGCTCTGCTGCTGATTTAGCTTCTTCTTGCGCAGTTGCTGCTGTTGGTCCGGGGCGACCTGCTCGGCCGGTTGCTCAGCCGGCGATTCGGCCTGCTGGTTGTGCTTCTTCTTGCGCGGCTGCTGCTCGTCGGTGGCAGGCTGGCCGCTCTGGTCGGCGGGCGCGGCCTCGATCTGCTGCTGCTGATCGCGCTTCTTGCGTGGCTTGATCGGCTGTTCTCCGGTCGCAGGCTGGCCGCCCTGATCGGCTGGCGCGGCCTCGATCTGCTGCTGTTGGTCGCGTTTCTTGCGCGGCTTCAACTGCTGCTCGGCCGGGGCAGCTTCCCCGGACTGGCCGTTATCCATCTGCTGCTGCTCTTGCCGCTTCTTGCGCGGCTTCTGCTCGGTCTCGGCGGGCGCGGCTTGCTCGGCTGCCGGCGCCGATTCGCTTTGCTGCTGCTGTTCGCGCTTCTTTTTCCGCGGCTGTTCCTGACCGCCCTGCGCGCATTCCTCGGCCGACTGGCCTTCGGCGCAGGCAGCCTGCGCGAGGACGAGCGGTGCGCGGTGCAGGCTGCCGGAAGCGACACCCCCCTGCAACGGGTACGCGCCCAACGGCGCGGATGCCATAAGCAGGCCGATTGCAGTGCCCGCCAGAATCCGTGGTTGGCGTTTCATATCAATTTTCTCCTAGTGGGGTCCCATCCCTGCCCAAACTTTCATCAACCGCAATTGGTTCCGTCAGGCATTGGCGCCAGCCAAGGATGCCTGGCCGGCCTTTTGAAGGCAATTTCGTGATTTTCCAATGTTGATACTGAGTCTCTGTGACAGCAGTGCTTGACCGGAAGGCCGCGGAGGGCCAAATCCAGCGAAATGACAGCACCATTCTGGAAAACCAAAACGCTTGAGGCGATGACCCCGGCCGAATGGGAATCGCTTTGCGACGGCTGCGGCAAATGCTGCCTGTCGAAGCTCGAGGACGAGGATACGGGCGAAATCTTCTGGACCAGCGTTGGCTGCCGGCTGTTCGATGCCGAAAACTGCCGCTGCTCGGACTATGCGAACCGCCTGGCGCGGGTGCCCGACTGCGTCGGGCTGACGCCGCAGAATGTGCGCACTATCACCTGGCTGCCAAAAACCTGCGCTTACCGGTTGGTCGCCGAAGGCCGTGATCTCTATTGGTGGCACCGACTTGTTTCGGGAAGTGCGCAGACCGTGCACGAAGCCGGCATTTCAATCCGAGGCCGTGTGAAGGCCAAGGAAACCGACCTGGCCGAGCCGGACGACTATTTTGACTATATACTTGATGACGAACCCTGACGAGTTCGCATTTTGATGATGACGAACACTGACGTGTTCGTGTTTGGCGACGAACCCTGAGGTCGCGAGCGACGAACCCTGACGGGTTCGCGCTTACATGAACCGGACATGAATGGCCGGTTCGCAGAAAGTTCATACACAAAAAGGCATTTTCCAATCATTGGTTCGCCAATCATCAGTGTGAGGGGCGAAAGCCCACAACAAGGAGAGAAGACGATGTTCAACATGATCAAGACGGCAGCCCTTTCGGCCCTTGTCGGGCTTGGCACGCTCGCTGCCGTCCCGGCGCATGCGGACAGCCTCTATCTCGGTTTCGGGGACAGGCACGATCCGCGTTTCGGCGTTTATACCGGCGGTGACGATGACTATGGCCGCCGCGACTGGCGCCGCGACCGCGACCGCGACTGGCGCGGCTGCTCGCCGGATCGCGCGCTCGGCAAGGCCGAACGCATGGGCCTGCACCGCGCCCGCGTCGTCGACATCAGCCGCCGCACGGTGAAGGTGGCCGGCCGTCAATATGGCGACCGCGTGGTGGTGGTCTTCGCCAATGAGCGCGGCTGTCCGATCATCTATCGCTGAGGCTGGAAAGGACGATCCTCCGCGAAGATCGCCTGTAAGCATGCTCCTCTGCGAGGATCATTTGGATAGGATCTTGAGCGAAGATCAATCCCAAAACATAGATGAGCTGAAAGGACGATCCTCTGCGAGGATCGCCTGCAGGACCTGACCTTCTGCGAAGGTCAGTGTTAACTAGCGGAGCCCCTCAAAGTGAGGCGCGGCTCGAAAAAAGCCCCGGAGGATCGATCCTTCGGGGCTTTTTTGTCGATGGCATGCCCGCGACGCGGGCCGCACGTCACTTCAGCTCGAAGGTGACCGTGACCTGGACGTTGTAGGAATTCTCGCCAGCCTGCACCGGCACGGCCGAACGGGCGGCATCGAACGACTTGGCGGCCATCGGCATCGGCACCGGCGCGACGTTCTGGTCGGTGATCTCGAGCACCTTGCCCAGGCTGACGCCGGCCGCTTCGGCGAGCGTCTTTGCCTTCGCCATCGCGTCGGCGACGGCCTTTTTGCGCGCCTCGGTGATCGTCGCCTTCGGATCGTCGTTGGTGAAGGTGATGCCGCCGCCCTGGTTGACGCCGAGCGACACCGCCTTGTCGAGGATCTCGCCTGTCTTGTCGACATCGCGCACGCGTACCGACAGCGTGTTGGTCACCTGATAGGCGACCAGTTCTGCCTCCTGGCTGCCGTCGGCCTTGTTGGTGTAGTTGTAGCGCGGATTGACCTGGATGCCCGCGGTCTGCAGGTCGCGTTCGGCGATGCCTGCGGATTTCATCGCAGCAATCACCGCGGCCATGGCGTCGTTGTTGGCGTCGAGCGCCTCACGCGCGCTCTTTGCCTCACGCATGACGCTGAGCGAAAGGATCGCCATGTCGGGCGCCACGGTCGCTTCGCCTTCGCCGGACACGATGATGCGGGGCGGGGGCTGGGTGTCGGCGGCGCTTGCCAGCGCAGGGAACGCGACCGCGGCAGCGAGCGCGATGGGCAAAAGATGTCTGGTCATGAAAACTCCTCGAAGTCTGCGGTCCGCAGCCCGGTGCCGCAATCTGCCTCGACCCCGAAAAGGGTGTCGATTCCCTGCAATGCGGCGCATGGGGCCTGGACCTGTTCACGCGCCTTATGGGCGCAAGCCGCTCTACGCAGCGAATATGGGCTGATTTTGACGGTTCCCGCCAGCGCTTTCGAAAGCCTTGTGCGAGACAGCGAAAAACACTAAGCCAGCCCGCGTGGGGCCTGTAGCTCAATGGTTAGAGCCGGCGGCTCATAACCGCTTGGTTGGGGGTTCGAGTCCCTCCGGGCCCACCATGTCAATAATATCAATGGGTTAGGCCAGAATGGCTGGTGCTATCGACCCGAAAGGTTGCTGGCAATTGGCCGCAAGGCTGAACCCGTCCTACGGAAGCAGTGCGGGCCAGCGTGACCGTGTGTCGCTGTCCGAGTTCGATTTCTCCTTTGGTTACCTATGAGCGACACATAGTCTAGCAATGCTGCGTTCGAAAGACCTCTCAGCCGCGCGTGCGGCGATCGGCGGCAAAGGGGTACAAATAGGATGGTTTGCATGTGTGCCAGCACCGCAAGCCCGCTCGCAAATCAGCTCTTGCGATGAAGTACGCGAACAGCTGTCCACACAGCCGCAAGCTCGACTGTGTTGGCGACGGCACGGGGTGTGAAACGCTATGCCACTTAATGCGGCGGGCTGCGAAGGAGGCCTGGCGGGAGAGACTGGTTCGAGGGAAACGGGTCCAGGCGTCGCGCCAGCCGGGCGTGGTCCTCACGCCTGATTCGGTCAGCCGCGCGCCGTCACGGTCGCCCTTGCGATTAAGCGGCGCCAGGACGCCGGCCGCGATCTTCGCGGCTTCCTCCAGAATATTTTCGACGAGGTCGGGGGATGTGTCCTGGAACGCCGGCAGGGCGGCGATGGCCGGCAGGCCGGCAAGTTCGTTGAGCGCGAAGCGGATGTCGCCAAGCGGTGCGGTGTAACCAGTCATCCCGCCGCCCCCTATTCGCCGAAGATCCGTGCGGGCGCATCGAGGCAGGTGGCTTCGAGCGATTTGCAAAGCGCCAGGCGCGTCATGGAATGGGGCAGCTCGTACCGGCTGAAGTAGCGGGAGGTCACCAGCTTGCCCTCGTAGAAAGTCCGATTCGCTTCGGAAAGATCGTTCCGCGCGAGCGCGGCGGTTGCCGTCAATGCCTGCCGCAGCCAGATCCAGCCGACGACGATATGGCCGAATGCGTCCAGATACACGGTCGCATTGGCGAGGCGAAGAAGCGGATCCTCGCAGGCAAGAAGCGCCTGTGTGGTTTCGACGAGCGCGTCCAGGCAGCCGTCAAGCCGCCACGCCTCCGGCTGGAGCTCCTCGATGCCGAGGGCCGCCGTCGCCGTCTCACGCATCATCGTCACGAAGCGGCCGAGCGCTTCGCCGCGGTCGCCGCCGACCTTGCGTCCCACAAGGTCCATGCCCTGAACGCCGAACGTGCCCTCGTGGATGTGGTTGAGCCGGTTGTCGCGATAGAAGCGTTCGAGCGGGAAATCGCGCGTGTAGCCGTAGCCGCCCAGTATCTGGATGGCCCACTTGTTCGCTTCGAGGCAGTGTTCCGAGGGCCACGATTTCACCACAGGCGTCAGTAGCCCAAGCAGGCTCGCCTTCCATTGCTTCTCGGCCGGATCATCGAGGGCGGCCAACTCATCCACCAGCGTGGCGCAATAGAGGCAGAGCGCCTGCGCTCCCTCCGCCGCCGCCTTTTGGGCGAGCAGCATGCGCCTGATGTCGGCATGCTCGATGATCGGCACCTGCGGGCCGGCGGGGTTCTTCTGGTCGGGTCGCCGGCCTTGCGTGCGCGTTCGCGCATACTCGGCTGAATGAAGATAGCCGCCGAGCGCTGCCATCGTCGAGGCATGGCCCACCCCGATGCGGGCCTCGTTCATCATGTGGAACATGTATTCGATCCCGCGATGTGGCTCGCCGATCAGGTAGCCGAGACATTCGCCGCTCTCGCCGAAATTCAGCAGGCAGTTGGTCGTGCCGCGCTGGCCCATTTTGTGGTTGAGGCCCGCAAGCGCGATGTTGTTCAGCGGGCCCAGGGTGCCGTCCGCGCCGACCCGGCGCTTCGGCACGAGGAACAGCGAGATACCTTTGGTGCCGGCAGGGCCGCCGGGGATCTTGGCCAGAACCATGTGCACGATGTTGTCGGTGATTTCCTGGTCGCCGCCCGAAATCCACATCTTGCTGCCCTTGATGCGGTAGAGCCCGTCCGCGCCCGGCGTCGCGGTCGTGGTGATGTCTCCGAGCGAGGAGCCGGCCTGGGGCTCCGAAAGACACATCGTCCCGAACCAACGTCCTTCCAGCATCGGCCGGAGGAAGGTCTGCCTGAGCGCGTCGGACCCGAAGGCGTCGAGCAGGTTGGCGGCCGCGATGGTGAGGAAGGCGTAGTTGGTCACCGACGCGTTGGCGCAACTGAACATGCCGGTTATGACCGTGTGCAGGAACCAGGGGGCCTGCAAGCCGCCCGACTCTTCCGCAAAGGGCAGCGCGAAGAAACCGGCTTCCGCATAGTCGCGCAAGGCCTTGCCGGTGACGGCCGGCAGCTTCACCTTCCCGTCGACGATGATGGGCTCGTTGGCGTCGACCTCGGCGGCGCTCGGCAGGAATTTCTGCTCCGCGATCTTCTGGGCAACGTCCAGCATCTGTCGGATCGCCCCTCGATCGTAGGCATGGAAGCGGGGGTGCTGCAGCACGCGCTCCACGTCGAGAAGCTCATAAAGGACGAAATCCACTTCGCGGCGGTCGACAATCATGGACATGACCTGGTTCCTGCCTGTTCGAGAGATTTCAAATTCCGCAGCCGAAGCCGCGGGCAGTGGTAAGACCGGCAAGGCGGAGCCGGGCGGAAATCCGACCGTCGCCGAACCGGATCATTGGAATTTCTGGCGGCTGGCTTCGATGTAGTCGCGCAGCGTTTGCGGCGGGCGGCTGAGCAGTCGCGAAAGCGTTTGCGTGTGCGCGACGTTTCGGTAGGCGTGCCGCTCGTGACGAAAGTAGGTCATCAGCTTGTCGAACTCCTCGCCCATCATCGCGCGCAACGCCGTGTCGTCGTCAACGCTGGCGACGGGCTCGCCGAGCACGTCGGCAAACAGCCGAGCGACGTCAGCATAAGCGTAGCGCCCAGCAGAAGTCAGCACATGCTCCTGCCCGGCGTGGTCGGCAGTCACCCCCGACAGGACGTCGGCCATCACGGCGGCGACGTCATGTTCCGACATCCACATGCGGCTTTCGTCGGTTATGGCGGGCATCGCGATCCGCCGGTTCGCCTTGACTTCCGGGAAGAAGAACGAGGCCATGTTAAACATGATCCAGCCCGGAACGTTGACGTAGCAGACCGGAAGTCCGCTGGCGTCGAGCAGTGGCTTGGCCACCGCGTGCAGGTTGGCGCCGCAGCGAGTGTCGAGGAATTCCCGCGTCAGGTCCTGGGCGGTGAGCCCCGGCGGCATACCCAGAAACCGCACCAGAAGCTCGACCGTTCCGGCGCTTTGGGCGGCCCGGATGATGTTGGGGGTGACGGTGCTCTCATCGGTGACGAAGTCAGGCGTCACCACCAGCAGCCGGCTCACGCCCTGCAATGCGGCAACCAGACTGGGTTCGTCGTTCCAATCCGCTACGACGGCTTCCGCGCCGGCGAAGCGCTCGCGCAGGCGCGGCAGCCTCGTTTCCCGGCTCGTTGCGACGCGCAAGGAGCCTGGCGAAGCCTGAAGCAGTCGTTTCGCCGTCAGGCCGGCCAGGCGGCCGGTCGCTCCCAGGACGAGTGTCTTGTCCATGTCTTGCCTCCTTCAGTGCCGGCACCGCGTTTCACAGTGGCCGGGGTCGTTGGCCGTGCCTCAGACTCGTTCGCTGTCCATGAGATGGACATCGTGTACGGACAGGCCGCCATCGATTGGCAGGATCGCCGCGGTGACGTAACGGCCGGCGCGGCTGGTGAGGTAGATCGTTGCGCCAGCAACGTCGTCCGGCCCGCCGATGCGGCCGAGCGGTACCAACTGTCCGGTGCGGACCGCCTTGTCGTCCGTGCCGACGAAAGCGTCCATCATGCGACTCTGGAAAGGTCCGGGCGCGAAGGCGTTGACGGTGATACGGCGTCCTGAAAGCTCCAGCGCCAGGGTGCGCGTCAGATGGTGAACTGCTGCTTTCGAGGCCGTGTAGGCGTAGTTGCCGTCGCTGATGGGCTGCGTGCCCATCACCGAGCCGAGATTGATGACACGAGCCGGATCATCGTCGGAAGCCGCGGCCTCCAGCAGCGGCAGCAATTCGCGCGTCAGATGAAAGACGGCGGTGACGTTAACGCCGAGCACCTTCGCCCAGGCATGGTAGGGGAATGTCTCCAGCGGTTCGCCCCAGGCCGCCCCGGCATTGTTCATCAGGATGTGCAGTCTGTCCGTCCGGGCGCTGATCGCCTCCACCAGCGCGGCGATGCCCGCCTCGCTGCCCACGTCGCCGGCGAAACCCTCGGCCTTGCCGCCGCCCAGCGCGTTCAGCTCCGCGGCAACCTTCTCGCAATCTGCACCCTTGCGCGAGGAGATCATGACGTTGGCTCCGGCCTGCACCAGAGCGGTCGCGATCATGCGGCCGATGCCGGTGGCGCCGCCCGTGACCAACGCCGTCTTGCCCTTTATCGAAAACAGTTCGTCCACGTAGCTCATAAGGGTTCCTCCTGCGGTTCGACCCGGTCCTGGTCGGGGTTGACAGCATACTCGATAGTATGTTTCTTACCAGTCAGCAAGTCTAACAAACGTTCGGTAACTTAAAACAGCACCCATGCCCTTACCCGCGATCGAAATTCCACAGGACGGCTCTCGCACCGATATCCTTTCGGCGGCAGCTCAGTGCTTCATGGATCGCGGCTACACGGAGACGGCGATCGACGACGTGGCTCGGCGCCTTGGCGCCACCAAGGGCCGCGTTTACCATCACTTTGCGTCGAAGGCCGATCTGTTCGTCGCCATTTTCCGGACGGGCCTGGAAATGGACTACGCGGCGATCGCACCGCACCGGCAAGTGCCTGGCCAGGCGCTCACGCGGCTGCGCGCCATGGCTGCCGCACACTGCCGGCAGATCATCGTTTCGCGACCTTATCAGCGGGTCGTCTGGCAGGGCGTGCAGATGCTGTTGCGGGGTACAACCAACCCCGAGCTTAGAAACGAACTCGGCCGATTGAACGACGGCCGGGACGCTTATGAGCGTATCTTCAGGGACGAGCTGGAGCGCACGCGTGTCGAAGGCGCGTTGCGCTTCGACAACCTCGGCCTAGCGGTGTCGCTGATGTTCGTCACGCTCAATTCGCCGGTTTTCTGGTACGCGCCGCGCGCGGGCGAGACGGAGGCCGACATCGACAGGCTGGTTTTTCAGGTCGTGACGCATGCGATGCGCGGCCTTGGATCGACGGAGGATTGACCGATGGGTGAAATGAATCTCGGCATGACCGAGCGGCTGAAGCCGATCCACGAGCGGGTCGCGCGCATGGTGCGCGAGGAGATCCTGCCGCTCGACGAGGAGTTTCTCGCCGAGGTCGGCAAGGCTGGCGACCGCTGGGCGTTCACGCCGCGCCAAGCCGAAATCCTCGAAGGGCTGAAGATCAAGGCGCGGGAGCGCGGCCTGTGGAATTTCTGGCTGACCGATTCCACGCGCGGCTACGGCCTGACGACGGTCGAATACGCCTATCTGGCCGAGGAGATGGGCAAGGCGCATCTCGGTGCCGAGACCTTCAATTGCTCGGCGCCGGACACCGGCAACATGGAAGTGTTGGAACGCTACGGCAAGCAGGCGCAGAAAGATGAGTGGCTGGCTCCGCTGCTCGAGGGAAAAATCCGCTCAGCCTACCTGATGACCGAGCCGGATGTGGCGTCGTCGGACGCCACCAATATTTCGATGCGCTGCGAGCGCGACGGCGGCCACTATGTCCTGAACGGCGAGAAATGGTGGGCGTCTGGCGCGGGCGATCCGCGCTGCCGGATCTACATCGTCATGGTGCGCACGCCGGACGAGGGCCGCCGCAAGCACGAGCAGCATTCGATGATCCTTGTGCCGGCGGATACGGCGGGCATCACGGTGCTGCGGCCGATGAAAGTCTATGGCGACGATGACGCGCCGCACGGTCACATGCATCTCCGGTTCGAGGACGTCCGCGTGCCGGCCGACAGCATCCTGCTGACCGAGGGCGAGGGCTTCGCGATTGCACAGGGCCGCCTCGGGCCGGGCCGCATCCACCACTGCATGCGCGCCATCGGCCAGGCCGAAGTGGCGCTGGAGCAGATGTGCCGACGCGCCATGCGCCGCGAAGCGTTCGGCCAGCCATTGGCCAAGCTCGGCGCGAACTACGACATCATCGCCGAATGCCGCATGGAGATCGAGATGGCTCGGCTGCTTTGCCTCAAGGCGGCCTGGATGATCGATCAGGGCGACGCCAGGGCGGCTGCGCCATGGATCAGCCAGATCAAGGTGATCGCGCCGCGCGTGGCGCTGAAAGTCACCGACGAGGCGGTCCAGATGTTCGGCGCGCAGGGCATTTCCCAGGACGCGCCTCTGGCGCGGTCGTGGACGCATCTGCGCACATTGCGGTTGGCGGACGGGCCGGACGCCGTGCATCGCCGGCAGATCGCCCGCACCGAATTGAAGAAATACAGTCAGGAAAAACTCTAGGCAGGCGAGGAACTGATCGCATGAGCACGGTTCATGATCTCGACGGCAAGGTTCTGGCGCCATACCTGGAGGCGCATGTCCCTGGCTTCCGGTCGCTCCGGTCGATCCGCAAGTTCAATGCGGGCCAGTCCAATCCGACCTATCTGCTGGAAGCGCAGAGCGGGCGCTATGTCCTGCGCGCCAAGCCGCCGGGCGAGTTGCTGAGGTCCGCCCACCAGGTCGACCGCGAATACCGGGTGATGAAGGCGCTTCAGGGCACGGGGGTGCCGGTGCCCGAGATGCTTCACCTGTCGGGCGAGGATTCACCCATCGGTCGCATGTTCTTCGTCATGGCCTTCGTTGAAGGCCGCATCTTCTGGAATCCGGCGCTGCCCGAGCTGGCCTCGAACGAGGAGAGGGCGAGGGCCAGCGACGCCATGAACGAGGTTCTGGCCGCTTTGCACGGCGTGGATGTCACTGCCGCCGGACTGTCCGATTTCGGCCGCGCGGGCAGCTATTTCGAGCGGCAGCTAGCGCGCTGGTCGCAGCAGTACCGGGCGTCCGAGACCGGAACGATCGATGATATGGAAATGCTGATCGGATGGCTCGAGCGGCACCTTGTCCCCGACGACGGCCTGGTCTCTCTTGTCCATGGCGACTACCGGCTCGACAATATGATCTTCGCGCCGGACCGGCCGCAGGTGATTGCCGTGCTGGACTGGGAATTGTCCACGCTCGGGCATCCTTACGCCGACCTCGCCTATCAGTGCATGCAGTGGCGGCTGCCGCACAGCTCCGTCTTTCGCGGACTGGGCGGGACCGATCGCGCGGCGCTGGGGCTTCCGAGTGAAGAAGGCTACGTTTCCCGCTACTGCGAACGGCGGGGCGTCGGCGGCATCGATCACTGGGTCTTCTATATTGCCTTCTCCTTCTTCCGCCTCGCCGCCATCTGCCAGGGGGTCTACAAGCGCTCGCTCGACGGAAATGCCTCGAACCCCGAGAGAGCCAAAACCCTCGGCCGGGCCGTCGGCCTGCTCGCCGGCCTGGCGCGCGATGCGATCGAAAAAGGCAAGTAACCACATCCCTCATCCAAGTGGAGTGAAATGACATGCGCGATGCACTCATCGTCTCGACTGCCCGTACCCCGATCGGCCGCGCTTACAAGGGGGCGTTCAATGCCACCCCTTCACCGACGCTCGCCGCTCACGCCCTGAAGGCCGCCGTGGAGCGCGCCGGCGTCGATCCCGGCGAAATCGACGACTGCATCGTCGGCTCCGCGCTGCCGCAGGGTCTGCAGCACACAATCGGCCGCACGGCGGCGCTGCGCGCCGGCCTGCCGCACGAGGTGTCGGGCATGACCATCGACCGCCAGTGCTCGTCCGGCCTGATGACCATCGCCACCGCCGCCAAGCAGGTCATCGTCGATCGCATGGATGTCGTGTTGGCGGGCGGGGTGGAATCCATTTCGCTGGTGCAGACCGACGCCTTGCGCGTCGATCCCGATCCCGAACTCCTCGCTATGCATGACGATATCTACATGCCGATGCTCGACACTGCGGAAGTCGTTGCCCGGCGCTACGGCATCTCCCGCGACCGTCAGGATGCGTACGCATTGCAATCGCAGCGGCGCACGGCCGCGGGCCAGGCGGCGGGCCGGTTCAATGACGAGATCGTGCCTGTGACCGCGCGCAAGGCCGTCGTCGACAAGGTGACCGGCGCGGTGTCCCACGAGACGTTGACGCTAGGCGCCGACGAAGGCAACCGCGCCGACACCACGGCCGAGGGCTTGGCGGGCCTGCGCACGGTCAGGGAGGGCGGTTTCATCACCGCCGGCAATGCCAGCCAGCTTTCGGACGGCGCGTCCGCATGCATCGTGATGGAGGCGAGCCTCGCCGAAAAGCGCGGGCTGGCGCCGCTCGGCCGTTATGTGGGCATGGCGGTGGCCGGCACGAAGCCTGACGAAATGGGCATCGGCCCGGTTTTCGCGGTGCCGAAGCTGCTGAAGCGTTTCGGCCTTGGCGTCGACGACATCGGCCTTTGGGAGCTGAACGAGGCCTTTGCCGTCCAGGTGCTCTATTGTCGTGACAAGCTCGGCATTCCAGATGAACTGCTCAACGTCGACGGAGGCGCGATTTCCATCGGGCATCCCTACGGCATGTCTGGCGCCCGCATGGTCGGACACGCGCTCATCGAGGGAAAGCGCCGTGGGGCGAAGCATGTCGTCGTGACCATGTGCATCGGCGGCGGAATGGGCGCGGCCGGCTTGTTCGAGGTTCTGTAAGTCTGGTTCAACGCGGGCACCCGCGCCATGCGCGGGTGCCCCTGCGCGGCAGGGAAGGGAAACATGACCGCAAGACGAGTTGCCATCTACGGGAGCGGCCGCACGGCGGGCGAGCTCGTCAAGGAACTGCGGCACAGCCGGCACAGTCTTGCCGCTGCGATCGTTCACTCCCCTCGGCGCGCTGGCCAGGACCTAGGGGCATTGACGATCGGCGAGCCGATCGGCGTGACGGCGACCGCGGATCTGGATGCCGCGCTCCGCTCCGGGACGTTCGATGTGCTGCTTTATGTCGGCCTGTCCGGCCAGCGCCAGGCCGAGGTGATGGCTGCCTGCGCGGACGCAGGCGTTGACGTCGTCCATGCCTGCTTCGTCCATCCGCGGGTCGCGCTTGGGGAGGAACTCCATCGGGACCTCGCGAGGCGCGCCGCCGCGACGGGATCGCGCATCGTCGGCACGGGCATGATCCCGGGCCTGTGGCTGGACGTGCTGCCTTCGCTGCTCAGCAGCGGACTGCCCGCTCCGGTCTCGGTGTGGGGGCGGCGCCTGTCGGACATCTCGTCCTGGGGAAGCGACGTGCTGCGTCACGAGCTCGGCGTCGGTTCGACGCAGACGGGCGCGTCTCCCAGGATCGACCTGATCCTTCGCGAGTCGGCGCATATGATTGCCGATGCGCTCAACCTCGGGGAGTTCTCGCTCGAAACGCGAGGCGGGCTTGCCCTCGCGGAAGAGCCCGGAAGGGTGGGCGAGATCGACGTGCTGCCCGGTCAGGTCGAGGGCTTCCGGCAGGAACTCGTCGTCACTGCAGCCGGCCGGGAGCGAGTAAGGCTGGAATGGACAGGTCTGGCGGCGGTCGCTTCACGGGTCTCAGGGGCGGGCCCGGTCGCGGCCGTAGAAATCCATCTGGTGGGTGGCGACCGAACCGGGATCGAGCTGCGGGTAAACCCGCCGCTGGATCCCTATCCGGGTACCGCGGCGCGGATGGTTCGCGCCATAGGCGCGATAGCGACGCTTCCGCCGGGATTGCATCCGACGAGCGCATTGCCGGTCGCGTGACCGGAACTGCCCCCCGTTTCGCTCGCCCCTGATGGGCCGGCCCCACTTTCTGGAGCAGACGTTTGGATTGGCATGAAGACACAAGGGAAGCCAGGCTCCTGAGGCATTTCACGGAGCAGGTTGGTCAGATAGGCAGTCTCATCGGCGTTTCGCCATGGATGGTGGTCGACCAGGAGCGCATCGACGCATTCGCGGACGTGACGGAGGACCATCAATTTATCCACGTCAATCCGGAGGCAGCCGCGAAGGGACCCTTCGGAAAGACCATCGCGCACGGCTTTCTGTCCCTTTCCCTGCTGAGCCGCATGGCCCAGCTGGCGATCCCGCTGCCCGGCAACGTCGCGGCCGGCATCAACTATGGTTTCGACCGCGTTCGCTTTCTGGCTCCGGTCCAGTCCGGGACGCGCGTGCGGACCCGCTTCACGCTGGAGAACGTGACGCCGAGGCCGGGTGGCCGGCTTCTCCTTCGCTATGGGGCCGACATCGAGATCGAAAATGAAGGCAAGCCGGCCCTCTCGGCCGACTGGCTGACCATGCTGGTTTTCGACGACAATCCGAGCTGACCGGGACTTCAACCGAGGTTGCACGGCATCGCCGCACCTGCCGGGCAATCGTCCCTCGGTATCAAGGCGCACCCGCGCGCAGGTCAGGCGCCCGAAGCCTTCAATTCTTCCAGGATGAGTTGGCGCAGCTTGTACTTCTCCACCTTGTTGGTCGGGGTGCGCGGCAGATCGTTGACGATACGCACGTGGCTGGGCCGCATGTATTTCGGCATGGTCTCGGCGGCGAAGGCATGGATTTCCGCTTCCGTCACCGATCCGTCCGAAGTGGCGACGACGAAGGCCGCGACCTGGTCCTCGTCGCCTTCATCGCTTGGAATGGCCACCGCCGCCGTCATCCGCACGGCTGGATGCTGGTTGATCATGTCTTCGACCTGGAAGGAAGAGAGGTTCTCCCCGCGAACCCGGATGCGGTCGCCGAGGCGATCCACATAGTAATACATCCCGTCATGTCCGCGCAGTCCAGCGTCTCCCGTATGGAACCAGAGATTGCGGAAAGCCTTCAGCGTGTCTTCGGGCTTGCCGAGATAGGACTTGAAAATGACGCCGGGCAGGCGAGGGCGGACCGCCAGATGACCCACGACATCATCGGGACATTCCTCGTCCAGATCGTCGCGAACGCTGATTTCGACGAAGGGCGTGGATATGCCCATGAGGCCCTTGCGCACCGCTTCGCCGCCGGGCTGGAGGGCGAGGCCGCGCCGCGCAGCCAGCTCGGTCATTTCGTCATGGGAGAAACCGCGATACAGATCGTCAGGGGTGCCTTCGCCCTGCTTTGTTTCCTCAAGCATGATGAAAAAGCTGTTGCCGGTTTCGGTCTGGCCGAAGCCGGCGCTGACGAAATCGATTCCGAAGCGTGTCGCAAATTCGCGATGCTGCAACGGTAGCGGCTGCAGGTGAACCTTGTTGAGTGTGTTGCGGCGATCGTTTTGGGAAGGCGGAACCTTGGTAAGCCACGGGACCATCACATCGAGCAAGATCGCGCTCGTAACGTTGCGTGCTTTTATCCGATCCCAGAATTTTTCGGGGCTGAAGCGGTTCCAGATGGCGACTTCGCAGCCGACCCACACAGCCCGGCAGACGTTCACGATAGCGCCGCCGACGTGATACATCGGCAGGTCGTTGTAGATCACGTCGTCTTGGCTGGTGAGCCCGCGCAAGCCGAAAGTGTAGTTTGCCACGTAACGGTAGGGCTGCAGGACGCCCTTCGACGGACCCGTTGTGCCAGATGTGTAGAAGAGGCTGGCATCGTCATCGAACGATACGGGGACTTCCGGAGCCTTCGCGTCGCGTGTCAGGTCGGACCAGGCGATCTCCGTATGGTCCGGCCGGATCGCCGGCGGCGCCGCGACATAGTCATGGGCGCCGGGCGTAGGTGCATAGAGGACGATCGATGGTTTCGATCCCACGTCGTCTATCACCTCGTTGAGGGTTGGCAGGCACGCGGCATCGGTAACGACCAGTTTCGGCGAGGTATCGTTCAACTGGTATGTGAGCAGCCGCCCTGTGTAGGCGAAATTTATCGGGCAATAGACCGCACCGGCTTTCCAGATGCCGAACATCATCAGGGTGCTGACGAAGGCATTCTTGCAGAAAATGCTGATCCGATCACCCTTGCGGATGCCGAGGCGCGCCAGATTTCCGGCGACGGCGTCGGCGCGCCGCGCAAATTCGGCGAAGGTCAATGCCTCGTCATCTTCTCCGTAGTAGACGAACACGCGGTCGCCGGCGACGGCTGCCCAGTGGTCGAGGCGTTCAGTGACGATCTCGCCTTCTTGCTTGAGAATGGCAGTGAGTTTCCGCTCGTCCATTTAAATGCTCCCGCAACGATGGAAAGGGAGTGCCCTGCCCGTGAAGGCTTCGTGCCGGTAGCTGTCCATACCGGGCCCTGCGTTTTCGCCAATCCCGCGATCCATGCCGTCAGCGTCCGGTGAAGCGGGCCTGTCTCTTCTCAAGGAAATGGTTGATGCCCTCACGGAAGTCCTGCGAAGTTAGGCTTTTGTCCATCTCTTCGTCGGCGATCAGTGTTGCTTCGTCGAGCGTTCGGTACTGGTCCGCGTAGACCTGAGTCTTCGTAATGCGAAGGGCCCTAGGTGAAACATTCCTGGCCAGATGCCCGGCATATTCGGCTACTTTCGCTCGAAAATCGGCAGACGGATACACGTGGCTCACGAGGCCGATCCTGCTCGCCTCCTCAGCGTTGACGGGCTGCGCGGTGAACAGCAGGTCCAGTGCGCTCGACAGGCCAACGAGCCTTGGAAGGAGCCAACTTATCCCGTGCTCGGCGACGAGGCCGAGGCGCGTGAAGGGCGCGCCGATCTTGGCCGTATCGGAGGCGAGCCGGACGTCGCAGAACATCGCCATGATCATGCCCAGCCCGACCGCGGGGCCGTTTATGGCGGCAATGATGGGCTTGGGGATGGACGGAAAATAGGAATATCGGCCGAGATAGTCTGGATGCGGAGTGCCGAAGACATCTTCAACATGCGTCCCGAGTTGCTCGCCATCCAGTGCGCCCTCCGATTCGTTGGCGGCCTCGGCCAGGGAACTGGTGTCGAAGCCTGCGCAGAATCCGCGCCCCGCTCCGGTCAGCACGATGACACGCACGTCGTCGTCGCGTCCGGCGGCCACGAAGGCATCGCGAATCTCCTGTTCCATCTTGAACGTCGAGGCGTTGAGCTTGTCCGGACGGTTGAGCGTGATCGTCGCGATACCGTCGGTCACTTCATAGATTATTTCGTCGTAGGCCATGCCCCCGCTCCCTATAGGTGTCGCTGCATTTTGGAGTCGCTCAGCAGTTCGATCGTCCAGCGCTTGAGCACGCGTTCGATCTTTTCCGGTTCCATGCCCAGTTGCACCAGGGTCAGGCCCTGGTTCGCCGTTTCCTGGTAGTGGCTGATCAGGTCGTCCTTGAAGGCGAAATAGCCCACGCCCTCGATGGCGACGCGCCGCCCTGCGTATGAGCCTTTCTGGGTGGTGAAGCTGAACCGGTAGCGACCATAGGCCTGCGCGTCGGAACAGACCACGTCCTCCATGTCGGCGCGATAGTCGCGCCCACTCTCCCTGACTCGCCTGAAAAGGTCCCGGATCGCGGCGCGGCCGACCTGCGGTCCATAGACGAGATCGTGATAGACGCCGTCTTCCGCGAACAGCGCCGCCACGGCGTCTCCGTCCACGGAGGCTATCGCCTTGTTGAACGCTACGATTGTTTCCTGGAGGGGCACGACATTCTCCCATCGCCTGACGACAGAGGCAGAGTTGAATCTCTTCGACTATATGATAGACTAGTCTACCATGCAGTCGAAGTCTAGGCCGTTTGTGGGCGTCGTGGCCCAAGGGCGAGCCCGGTAGTTGTTCCAAGGAGAGACGATGCAAGCGCGGCCGGCACATACCTATCTGACGATCGGCGACCAGGTCCGCGAGACCGCCAAGGCCTATCCGGATCGAAACTGGATCGTCACCCGCGATCGCAAGGCGACCTTCGGCGAGATGGACCGGCTTTCCGACAAACTCGCACACGGCCTGACCACGCTCGGCATCGAGCGAGGCGATACTGTCCTGGCGATGCTGCCGAACACGATCGATTTCGTCACCGTCTTCTGCGCGTTGGGCAAGATGGGTTCCCTGCAGGTTCCGGTGAATGTTGCCTACAAGGGCGGGATCCTGCGCCATATCGTCAACGACTCGGCCGCCAAGGCGATGATCGTCGACCGCGACTTCATCGACCGGCTGGAGTTCCTCGCCAATGAACTGGAGCATGTCCAAACCCTGATCGTCTATGCGGAGGGAGGCACTGTCGCAGAGGATGCGACATTACCGTCCCGGCTTGCCGCGCGCTGCAAGGCCGTCCGTTTCGAGGAGGCCTTCGCGGGGACTTCGGCGGCCTTCGAGCGGCAGATAGTCCACCATGATCTGATGGGTGTGCTCTACACCTCCGGTACGACCGGACCTTCGAAGGGTGTGATGACGACCAACGCCCAGTGCTACAACTATGCTGCAGGCGCCATAGAATGCGGTTTCCTGCGCGAGGGTGATGTCTACTATGCACCGCTGCCTCTCTTTCACATCGGCGGCATGTGGGGCGTGATCTACGCCAGCTGCATCGCGGCTGCGACTGCCGTCCTGATCCCGTCCTTCAGCGTCTCCCGCTTCTGGCAGGATGTCGACGATTACGGCATTACCTGCGCTTTCCTGCTCGGCGCGATGGTCAACTTCGTCTACAAGCTGCCGCGCCGTCCGGAGGACGCAAACACCAGCCTGCGGCATGTGTTGATGGCGCCGGTGATACCGCAGGTCGATGACTTCATGGAGCGGTTCGGCTGCAAGGTGTGGACCGCCTACGGTCAGACGGAAGCAAGCTGCCCCATCTACGGCAACGGCACGCCCCCCAACAGCGACAGCTGTGGCCGGCTCGCCAGCGACCAGTTCGAGTTGCGCGTGGTCGACGACAACGACCTCGAGGTGCCGGACGGCACGGTTGGCGAACTCGTCGTTCGCTCGCGCGATCCGTGGGTGCTCATGGCCGGCTACTGGAAGAATCCGGAGGCGACGGTCGCCGCATGGCGCAATCAATGGCTCCATACGGGCGACCTGATGAAGCGGGATGCCGATGGCTGGTACTATTTCGTCGATCGCAAGAAGGATGCGCTGCGCCGCCGCGGCGAGAACATCTCATCCGTGGAGGTGGAGAACGAAATCAACGCGCATCCAGATGTCGTGGAATCCGCCGTCATCCCGGTGCTGGCCGATGATGCCGAGCAGGAGGTGATGGCGGTGGTGGTGCTGCGCGCGGGCGCCGAATTGGGCTATGAGGAACTGACCCGTTTCCTGGAGCCGCGCATGGCATATTTCATGGTGCCCCGATATCTGGAGTTCCGCGATGAATTGCCCAAGACGCCGACCGGGAAGATCCAGAAGAACCTGCTAAGAGATCAGGGCCGGGGCGTTTCCACCTGGGACCGCGAGGCGGCGGGCGTGAAGCTGGCGCGCTGAGGACGCCGGCATCGGGCGCAGCGGAGACGTTTCAAGAAGAGGCGAGACCGCCGGCGCACAAGATCGAGGAGATCGTCGAATTGGTCGTGAAGGACAGCGTGGTTGTCGTTACAGGCGCAGGCAGCGGCATCGGCCGGGCGCTTTGCGAGCTGTTCGCCGAGGCCGGCGCTCGCACCGTGGTGGCTGCGGACCTCGATCTGGACCGTGCGCGAGAGACGGCGGACCCTCTGCGTGGCGAGGCGTTCCGTTGCGACGTCGGCAAGGAAGAGGACGTTCGCGGCCTGATCGAGACCGTTGGGGAGCAACACGGCGCCATCGACCTTTTCTGTTCCAACGCCGGCATAGGCGCCGCCTTCGACATGAGTTTCGACAACGCCGCGGGTGCTGCGAACGAGGATTGGCAACGAGCGTGGTCTGTCAATGTCATGGCCCATGTCTATGCCGCACGACATCTCGTGCCCTCGATGAAGCGAAGGGGCAGGGGACATTTCCTCCAGACCATTTCGGCCGCCGGCCTGCTATCGCAGATCGGCAGCGCCGTTTATTCGACGACCAAGCATGCCGCGGTCGGCTTCGCCGAGAACCTTGCGATCACGCATCGAGACGATGGGATAAGGGTCTCGATCCTGTGTCCCCAGGCGGTCGACACGCCGATGCTCGCCGGCCTGCCCGACGGCCCGCAGTCGATCGATGGCGTGATGTCGGCTCACGATGTCGCCCGGATTGCGCTCGAGGGCGTGGAAAAAGATGCGTTTCTCATCCTGCCGCATGAGCAGGTGACGGACTATATGCGCCGGAAAGCCGCCGACTATGACCGGTGGATCGGCGGCATGGCCAAGTTGAACAGGCAGTACGGGCAGAGCCCGTCCTGAAGCCGGCCGTTCGAAATTTGCGGTCCTCTAACGACGGGTGTCAGGCGGGAACGGGATCATCTGGCTTGGACCTCGAGCCAGCGCCTGATGGTGGCAAGCGTGCTGAGCAGCGGGACGAACCGCGACCCGCTCGCGCCGAACGGGACGGGGGCGAATTTTCCTTCGCTGAAGACAGAACCGCATTCTCCGCCGCCGATCAACCGGGAGGCGATGCAGTGGCCGATATAGGCCCCCATGGCGACCCCGGCCCCGTTGAAGCCCAGCGCGAAATGGATGCCATCGCGTGTGCCAAGGTGCGGCATCCGGTTGGAGGTGAACCCGGTCCTGCCGGTCCAGTAATGCGTGATGCGCGTGCCCTCCAGTTGCGGGAAGAGTTCGACGATGCTTCGGTGATTGGCGCGAACCTGTGCGACCAGGTCGCCGTGCGGGAGGCCGCTTCGCGCGCATAGCAGCAATCGTGTCTTGTCCGGCGACAGCCGCCAGTATTGGGGCATCGCGCGCACGTCCGCGTGGACACGATGCGTGGGCACGATCTGTTGGACGACCTCCGGAGCCAGCGGCTCTGTTGCGACCACCTGTACATTGACCGGCAGGATCCGCCGGCGCAGCGCCAGCGTCTCGTTACCGATATAGCCGTCGGTCGCCACGATCACCTCGCGTGCGACGACCGTGCCCCGCGTGGTCGAAACGGAATGGCCTTTGCCCGCGGACGCGATCTTCTTCACCGCGACCTTGCCGATGACGGTCGCGCCGGCCGCTTCAGCCAGACCCATCAGGCCATCATGCCACTTGCCGGGATGGAGTGCCCCCGTTTCGGGCAACAACAGCCCGCCGCAATAGAGGCGGGAGCCGCTTTCGCCGCTGGCGTGATCGGGGCCGATGATCTCTCCCTTCTTGCCCAGATAGCGCTGCATCTCGGCGAACTCGCTCTTCAGGCCGTCCAACTGGCTCGTTGTGTAGGCCCAATAGATGCGGCCGTTCTGCTCGAACGAGCAGTCGACGGATTCCTGCCTGATAAGGTCGGTGACGAAGGCGTAAGCCCGCTTGGCCTCGGTGTAGGCCTCGACGGCCTTCTCCACGCCGGCGATCCTGCGCAGCCTGGAGAATGAGGCGAGGAGGGAGGTTCCCACGAATCCGGCATTGCGGGAACTGGCGCCATCACCGGGACGACCCGCGTCCAGCACCACGACTTCCCTGCCAGCCTTGGCGAGCGTTCGGGCAGCCGACATGCCCGTATAGCCGGATCCCACGATCAGGACGTCGACCGACCGGGGGACATCGGCAGACGGGCCGTCCCGGCGCGGGGCCGCTTCATGCCAGTACGGCTCGTTCTTGAATTGCGGGTGCAGAAAAGCGGCGCCCATTTGCGTGTCTCCTGGTTGATGCCTTGGTCGGACGGTGATGGCCGCGCGCCGCTCAGCGGGCGACTTTGATGCCAGCGGCCTCGCGGTCCCAGGTTGAAGCGGAGCGTCCGGCCTCGCGAAGCACCTTCTTCTGAACCTTGCCGGTCTGGGTCTTTGGCAGCGCTTCCACGAAGTCGATGAATCGCGGCACCATAAAATAGGCCATGCGCTTCTCGGCGAAGCGGATGATGTCCACGGGATCGGCGGACTCACCCGGCTTGAGCACGACCGCGACCATGACTTCGGACTCGGTGTGTTCCGAAGAAGCCGGAAACACGGCGCATTCCGCGATAGCAGGGTGCCGGCTGATGATGCCTTCAACTTCCATCGAGGAGATGTTCTCGCCGCGGCGACGGATCGTGTCCTGGATCCTGTCGACGAAATAGAGGTTACCCTCCTCGTCGTGGCGTCCGGCGTCCCCCGTGTGCAGCCATAGGTTCCGCCACATCTGCGCGGTTTTCTCCGGCTGGTTCCAATAGCCGCGCATCGTGATCCACGGCTCGCGCGGACGCAGCAGGATCTCGCCGATCGTGCCGGGCGGCACGGGACGGTCGTTCTCGTCCGCGATCATCGCTTCATACTTGTCGTCCCGCAGCCTGCCGACGATCTGCTTGTCAGGGACGAACGAGCCGAGCGCCATGCGAATGGGCCCGCCGCTCTCGGTCGAGCCGTATGCCGTGGCGACCCTGACGCCGAAGCGGTGCGCGAAGTCTTCGGTGTCTGATAGAAGCGGGCACATCAGGACCTTCCCCAGCGACGTGTCGGCATCGCGTTCGTCGGCGGGTTGCCGTTGCAGGAAATTGGCCATCGCGCCCAGCAGATATGTCGAAGTGACGCCGTAAGCCTGGACGTCGGACCAGAAGCCGCGGACACTGAACTGGCGCGGCACGATGGCGGTCGCGCCGAAAATGGCGGTTCCGAATATCACGCCCCATCTTCCGGCGACGTGGAAGAGCGGCAGGCCGCCCGTGTAGAAGACATCATCCTCGCCGATCTCGAGCACGCTGCCGCAGGCATTGCCATATTCGAAAGCGTGGACCTGCGTGACCATGACGCCCTTCGAGCCGCCGGTTGTGCCGGACGTGTACATGATCGACATGACGTCGGATTCGGCGGGCAACTCCGCGTCGAAGCGTGCGTCCAGCAGAAGATCCCGAAACGGATATGCCTGGTGGCCCGCGACCGTCGGGGCAGCTTTGCCGTTTGGTTCGGTGTCGATGACGTAATAGGCCGAGATCCCCCGGAGCTCTTCGCTCACGGCTTCGAACCGGTCGGCAAAGCTGCTGTCGATGACCGCGACCCTGGCGCTGCAGTCGTTGGCCACGTGGATCAGGGGATCGCCGCGATAGGCAACGTTCACCGGCACGTCGATAATGCCTGTCTTGGCGCACGCCACCCACAGGGCGATCATCTCTACACCGTCCCGCATCATCACCAGCAAACTGTCGCCGGCGCTGAGGCCCGCCTTGTGCAGGCCGTTCGCGATGCGGTTCGAGAGCGTGTCCATATCCGCGTAGGAGACGTCCCCGAAATCGCCCCGGAGAAAGGGCTTGCTGGAGAGTTTTGCCGCCTCCTTGATGACGTGGACGATCGTCCGTTCGCCCGGTTCAAACTGCTTCATTGTTCGTCTCCTCCCCAGCGAGCTTGTCGGCCATCCTGCAAATTTCGCTTGTGTTTCGACCGACCGTTAGTTTAATAGACTAAACGGAAGGTTTTCTGATTTCAAGAGAAGGAGGATCGGGTGAGCGAAGCGATCAAGGTGGAAAAAAAGGGATCCGTGGCGTGGCTGACGCTGAACCGTCCCGACAAGCTGAACGCCATGACCATCGAGACCTGGGCGCGCTTGGGGGATCTGGTCCGCGAACTCGACAAAGACCTCAGCATTCGATGTCTCGTCATCATCGGGGCGGGCCGCTCGTTCCTGGCAGGGCATGACGTGGCCGAGATCAAGGAGCATTCCGAGGACATCGCCTCGGGCAAGGTCGGCGCCAGCCAGATGCGGGAATGGCAAAAGTCGTTGCAGGACAGCACGCGGGCGATCCGCCTTGCGCGGTTCCCGGTCATTGCCGCGGTGAGAGGTTATGCGGTCGGGGCGGGCTGCGAGCTCGTGTTCGCCTGCGATATGGTTGTGGCCGAGGCCAACGCCAAATTCGGGTTCCCCGAAGTCAATATCGGGGCGACCATCACCAATGGCGGCACCTTCTTCCTGCCACACAAGGTTGGCCTCGCGAAAGCGCGCGAGCTTGCCTATACGGGCGAATTCATCGATGCGGCCGAGGCTTACCGGATCGGCCTGGTCAACCGCCTGGTCAAGGACGGCGACCTTGTCGAGGAGGCCGACAAGCTTGCGCGCCGGATCGCCTCGCGCGCGCCCATGGCCGTCCAGCTTCACAAGGTGATGCTTGATCGCGGACTGGAGGCATCGCTGGAAGTCATGCTCCATTTCGAAACGGAGAGCATGCTGCAATCCAACCTGTCGCCTGACAGCATCGAGGGCACGAGCGCCTTTCTGGAGAAGCGGGAGCCGAATTTCGGCTGACATTCTGTCGGCGGCCCAACTTGTTGCGGGCCAAGCCGCAAACGGACGTCGGGATCACTATGAGCGAAACCCGTTTCAGATCTGCCAGTCATACGGTCACAGGGGAGTGGATCGATTTCAATGGCCATATGAGCATGGCCTACTATCCACTTCTGTTCGAGACTTTGGGTTCGAATATATTGGACGAAATCGGCCTGAGCACAGAATACATTCGCACCGAAAATCGGTCATTGTTCACGATAGAATCGCACATGCGTTTCCTGCGTGAATTGCATGAAGGCGACCGGGTCTATTCTGTCTTTCGCTACGTGGATCACGACCACAGCAAACTTGTCTATGCCCAAGAGCTCCACCACGAGGATGGCTGGCTGTCGGCGACGTTGGAGGTTCTCGCAATACATGTCGACATTCTGGCCAGGAAGAGTGCGCCCTTTCGAAAGGACACCTTGGCTTTGTTTGAGGGGCTTGCTTTGGAGGTGAGGGCGCGCCCGAAACCCGGCTATCTGGGCCGTGCTGTGGGGATAAGCAGGAGGCGGGCGTGATAATGAGGCTTCGAGACGTGGCGCTTCACGGCGCCAGCTCGTGGCGGCGAGTCCGCAACCCTCGTGCATCCGCATCCGACAGCCTGGCCATGGTGCACGAACGCTCCCGTCGCGACAGGAGAATGAAGCATGGAAAGCAGCAGCCTCTTTCGCTTCCGTCCGATGATCGCCAATGACGTTGGGCACGTCCCGATGAATTGCCATGGCGAGGCGGCGGAGTTGAGCGATCGCATCCAGGAACTGGGCTCGGCCGCCATCCTGGCCTATGACGGCGACCAGCATGTCGGTCAGTTGCAATTCCGGAAGCACCTTCCTGGCCTTCGGTCGAGGGAAGGCATCTTTAGTCCCGACTGGTGGGGTGACTTCGCCGATCGCCGGCAGAATTTGCCCGATCGAACATTGTGCATCTACTGCTATCACGTCGGCCAACTGACGGACGGCGAAGCCCGGGACCAGCGTTATCAGGGACGCGGCCTGGGCGCTGCGCTGCTCGACCACCTTGTCGAATGGGCGGACGCTAACATGTTCCACGCGGTCGTTGCCAAGGCCGTGCCCGCGAATACCGCGGTGATGCGGTTCATGGGCGGGCAGCCGGAAAATATCTATGCCGCAAAGGACTTCATTCGTATCGACCGATGGGTCGATCGTCAGATGCACGGCGCGCTTGTCGATCGCGGTCTCATCGCCAAAGACGAAGATTCCGAAAGCGTGGCCACTGTAGGCCTCTACATGCGTGAATTGTCCGCCGGCAAGGGCGCCAACCAAGCGTAGTCCTTACACGTCGCGGTGAGCTGCGGGCGACGGTCCGAACGAGAAAACAGGCAAAAAAGCGTCGGTCGGATTGACAAGTGACTTATCAGTCGGTTTACTGACTTAATGTTCGTTAATGGGAGAACTGAGCATGAAACTCTGGAAGCAAGTGTTACCGTCCGTGGTTGCGCTATTGGCGGGTATCCCGACGCACGCCTTTGCGGCGGAAACCATCAAGTATGGCCTGGTGTCGGCCTTCAGCGGCCCCGCGGCTGCGTGGGGGTCGATGGAGGAGGTCAACGACCAGCTCGCGATCGAGGACATCAACGCGGCCGGCGGCATCAATGTCGGCGGCAAGTCGTATAAGCTGGAGCTGGTCAAGTACGATCACGCCTACGATCCGACCAAGGCTGTGACCGTCGTCCGTCAGGCCGTCCAGCAGGACGGCGTCAAGTATCTCGAAGTGATGGGGGGCGGCGTCATCCCTGCCATCCAACCGATCACCGAGCCGAACAAAGTTCTGATATTCGGCGTGGCCGGCGGTGATACCTGGATTGGCCAGAAGACACCCAACACCTTCAAGCCTTACTTCAGCGGCTCGGAAGCCGCCTTGGCAATGCTAGCCGCGGCGAAGGAGAAGAATCCGAACATCAAGTCGTTCCTCGCCATGTATCCTGACGACGAACTCGGCCACTCCAACGCCGATACTCTTTCCAAGACCATCGAAAAGGGCGGGACGAAGTTCAACGCGCTCTTCACGGCGCGCGACGTCACAGATTTCTATCCCGTCGCGCTGAAAGTCATGCAGGACGCCCCCGACGTCATCGATCTCGGCGTGACACCCGGTTCCCAGGCAACTGAAATGGTGAAGCAGCTCAGGGAAAACGGCTATCAGGGCATCTTCATCTTCTCGGATACGGCCGACAAGGATGCGATAGAAAAGGCCGGCGTGGTAGACGCCGTCGCCGGCGGCTATTCGGCTCCCTATTGGTCGAGCTTCGATTCTGAAAAGGGTAAAAGCTGGATGGATCGCTACCGGCAGCGCTACGGCAGCCTGCAAATGTGGACCGGGCAGCAATACGACAATCTCTGGCTGCTCAAGGCCGCGATCGAAAAGGCGGGAACTTTCGAGGACACGGCCAAGGTGGCCGAGGCGCTGGGCGAGGTTTCGGTCGAGGGCCTCGGAGGAAAGGTAAGCTACGGCGGCAAGGTCACTTACGGGCTGCCGCGAGCCTTTGTATCGGATATTCCCGTCGGCGAGATCGGCAAGGACGGCACGTCCATGTCGCTGAAGCAGGTATACGTCTATAAGCCTTAGGATCTCTCCGAAGCCGCGATCCTGTTCCCGTGCGTCCGGCCCCAGGCTGTCCGCGAGAGGCGGGTTCGCGCTGGCTACGGCCTCCGGGCGAGGCGGCTCTCTCCGGGTGATTCAAGGAGCCGCCTGTTCGGCCGAAGGCCGTCCCAATCACTGAGTTTGGATCGGCGCTGCTGGCGGCCGACCCTTGGGAACTCCTCAATGCTAACAGTACAGATCATAATCAACGGCCTTGCCATGGGGGCGTCGCTCGCCCTCGTGTCCATCGGCCTGACCTTGATTTTCAGTATCCTGCGGGTCACCAACTTCGCGCACGGCGTGCTCTACATGCTCGGCGCCTACACCGTAGTCTATCTGTGCGGGACCCTGGGCTGGAACTACTTTGTCGCGCTCGCCACAGCCGGCCTGTTGCTCGCGGCATGCGGGGTTCTGCTGGAAGTAGCGCTGTTCTCCCGCTTCCATGGGCGCCTGCTGGAAGGCGCGGTGATGGCCCTCGGCGTCGGATTGTTCGTCGAGGCGGCGGCATGGATCGTCTTCGGCGGCACGCCGCAGAGCGTCGGCACGCCCTTTCCGGGGGTATGGCATGTCGACGGCATAATCCTGCATAAGCATCGCATCTTCGTCATGCTGGCGTCGGCCTTGCTGGTCGGCCTTCTCTATCTTTTCGTCGACCATACGCGCTACGGCCGCGCCATGCGGGCAATGCAGCAGAATGCTTACGCGGCGCGCCTGCAGGGCATCGACGTGACACGGATATCGATCCTGACCTTCGGCCTGGGCGGCGCCCTGGCCGGCCTGGCCGGCGGTCTGATGGCGCCGCTGCAGAAGATGCTGCCGGACATGGGGGCCGGTCCGCTCCTGCTGGCTTTCGTCGTCATCATCCTCGGAGGGATGGGCAGCATCGGCGGCGCCCTGGCGGCGGCAATTTTCATCGGCATGGTTCAAAGCGTGGTTATTTCGTTGTGGACGCCGCAACTCGCGGTCGGCGTGAGTTTCTTTCTTGCGATGCTGATCCTGCTGGTTCGGCCTAAGGGGCTGTTCGGCCATGAATAATGTCGCTTCGAGGTCTTCCGCGGGCATTTCCGCCGGCATTCCCAACCAACTGGCTTGGACTGGCCTTGCGGCCGTGCTGGCATTGCTCTTCGTCGCCCCTTCATTCCTCGGCGAATATCTTGTCCACGTCCTTATCCTGACGCTTTTCGCGATCGTGCTCGGCGTGAGCTACAGGTTGCTGATGACGGCGGACGCGGCGTCGTTCTGCCACGGCACGTTCTACGGGATAGGCGGCTACACCGTCGCCATCCTGACGGCGAAGGCAGGGCTCTCGTTCTGGCTGGCGTTTCCGGCCGCGGGCGTGATGGCTGGGCTCGGCGCCGTCGTCATCGGATATCCGGCGCTGCGAACGAGAGGTCCCTACTTCTTCCTGATGACCTTCGGGTTCCTCATGGTGATGCAGTCCGTCTTCGCCAACTTTGTATCGCTTACGGGCGGCTTTTCCGGGATAGCGAACATCCCGCCGCCAACAGGCATTTCGGGCATATCAAGCTTCTACTACCTGACCCTGCTGTTCACTGTGCTGTCGGTGGGGCTTTTCTGGGTGATCGATCGTTCACGGTGGGGACTGGAACTTCGCGCCCTGGGCGATTCCAACGACCTGGCACAGGCTGCCGGCATCAGCCGCTTCAGGAACATGATGCTGGCCTTCATTCTCGGGGCCGTGTTTGCCGGGTTCACGGGCGGCATCTATGCCAGCTACATCACCTTCGTCGCGCCGCAGAGCTTCAATTTCTGGATCTCGGTCTACATACTGACCTACGCCGTCATCGGTGGCTCGCGCCAGTTTTCGGGCGTCATCATCGGCGCGATCTACATCACCCTGCTTCCGATCGTGTTCAACTGGTCGCAGAACTTCGTTGCCCTGTTCGTCGCCGCCAGCATCGTCGTCATCATGATGCTTTTCCCGGAAGGTATCGTTGGCACGCTGGCGCGGTGGAACCGTGAGCGGCGATCCTCCAGCCGCGCCGCCAGTCCGGCCGGCGACCGGCCCTCGCCGCCGATAGCCGTGGCGCCGCGGCCTCGCAATCTTGCCAGCGGCCGTCCGCTGCTGAAGGTTGGCGGACTGGACAAGCATTTCGGCGGCCTTCACGCAACGAAATCCGTAAGCTTCGAGATCAGGGAAGGAGAAACCCTCGGGCTCATCGGGCCGAACGGCGCGGGAAAGACCACTCTCTTCAACCTGATCAGCGGCTTCATCCGGCCGGACAAGGGTACGGTGGAACTGGAAGGCGTCAACATCGTCGGCAAGACGCCGGACCGGATCGCTCGCTTCGGCCTCACCCGCACCTTCCAGGCATCGGCCGTGTTCGACAAGCTGACCGTGCATCAGAATCTGCTGGCCGCCGGCGCCGCCGGTCGTGGTTCGGAAACTGAGCACTCGGCGCTCGTGGAAGACGTGCTTCAGTTGGTGGGCCTCACCGCGGTTCGGGATATGGAGGCCGGCTCGCTGCCTTTCGGAACCAAGAAGCTGGTCGGCCTGGCGGTGGCGCTGGCTACCCGCCCGCGACTTCTATGCCTGGACGAGCCTGTGACGGGCCTGACCGGCAAGGAGGTCGAGCGTTTCGTCGACGTGCTACGCCGGCTGCAGGCCAGGGGCGATCTCGCCATCCTCCTGGTCGAGCATCGTATGCCGGTGATCATGAATGTGTGCGATCGGGTGATTGTGCTGAGCTTCGGCGAGATCATTTCGCAAGGCACGCCGCAACATGTGCAATCGGACCCGATTGTCCACGAAGTCTATCTCGGCTGAGGGCGTTGCAATGAGCAGCTCGGATAATCACACGTTGTTGCGGCTGGAAGGCGTGTGCGCCCGCTATGGCGAGGCCACGGCAATCGAGGACATCACCCTGTCGGCGACAGCCGGATCGGTCGTGGCCATCATCGGCGCCAATGGGGCAGGCAAGACGACCACCCTCAAGGTCGCCTCCGGGGTGTTGAAGCCGGCAGGCGGCGACGTCTGGTTCGATGGCCAGCGCGTCACCGGCGAGCGCACGGGAATCCTGGTGCGCCGCGGCATCGCCCACTGCCCTGAAGGGCGTGGCGTGTTTCCGTATATGTCGGTGGAAGAAAACCTGCTCACGGGTGCCTTCACTGTCAAGGACAAGGCTGCGACGAGACAGCGGCTCGAATACATCTGGAACCTGTTCCCTAGGCTGAAGGAGCGCCAGACTCAGCATGCCGGCACGCTGTCTGGCGGTGAGCAGCAGATGGTCGCGATCGGCCGGGCGCTGATGTCGTCGCCCAAGCTGCTGTTGCTCGACGAGCCGACCATCGGCCTGGCGCCGAAGATCGTGCAGCAGGTCGCCGAGCTTATCCGGCGTATCCGCGACGAGGGCGTCAGCATCGTCCTGGTTGAGCAGAACGCCCAGATGGCGTTGGACCTCGCCGACTACGCCTATGTCCTGGAGGGCGGAAAGGTCAGGCTGGAAGGGCCCGCCGCCACATTGAGAACCAGCAACCTCGTCCGCGAGGCGTATCTCGGCATTTGAGCAATATCGGGGTCGCGGAATGGTCCGATCGGCCACCCATCTTTCCCTCACAACTATGAAAGTCTGATCGCAATGGAATTCGTCAGGACCAAGGTCGAAGAGCATATCGGCTTCATCACCCTCGATCGACCCGACAAGCTGAATGCGATGACGATGGAGATGTACTACGAGATCAGCCAGGCGCTGATCGACATGGACGACAACAAGGACGTCTGGGTCATAATCGTCAATTCGAGCACGCCGAAAGCATTCTCGGCCGGCGCGGACCTGTCGATCCTCCATACCGTGCTGACGGAAGGCGACTTCGAATGGAGCGCCTTCAAGCCCGATCGCTTCGACACCGGTCTGCGGGTCTCCAAGCCCGTCATCGCCAGCATTTCTGGCTTCTGCCTGGCGGGCGGGCTGGAACTGGCGCTGAGCTGCGACTTGCGGGTGGCTGCGCGCAACGCCGTGCTTGGCACGCCCGAAGTGCGCTGGAGCGTGCTGCACGGCTTCGGAGCCCTGATGCTGCCGCATCTGACTTCGCTCGGCAAAGCGCTGGAGCTGATGTTCACCGGCGAGCCGATTTCCGGCGAGGAGGCAGAAAGACTTGGCTTGGTTAACCATGCGGTCGACGCGGAAAATCTCGAAGCCGCGACGCTGGAGCTTGCCAGGAAGATTACCCGCAATGGGCCGATTGCGGTTCGGATGACGAAGGAGATCGCGCTTCGCGGCCTGAGCCTCGACCTGCATGACGGGCTGCGCCTCTACCTGGAACTGAA
Organism: Mesorhizobium sp. Arg314; assembly: GCF_053714275.1. Lineage (NCBI taxonomy): Bacteria > Pseudomonadati > Pseudomonadota > Alphaproteobacteria > Hyphomicrobiales > Phyllobacteriaceae > Mesorhizobium > Mesorhizobium sp. Arg314. The sequence goes on from NZ_JBSKBP010000015.1 coordinate 169,794, forward strand.
CCGTGCGGTCCATGCCTCGGCGGATTCCGTCGAGGGCATGCATGCCTGGCGGGATCGCCGGCCTGCCAATTACCAGAACCGCTAGATCCGGGAGGTTTTCATGCGCGTCGTTCAAGTCGGCTTCGGGTCGGTCGGAAGAGAGAATCTGAGCCAACTCGCGAAACGTGGTCACCAGCTTGTCGGCATCGTCGACAGGCGGGAGGTCCTGGATGGGATCGACACCGCCGGACTCGGCTTCAAGGGCGAACCGCCGGTGCTCGAGACCGACCTCGCAAAATGTCTCGCCAGGTCGAAAGCAAACATCGTTTTGCTCAGCACGTCCTACGATCCTGCCCACATCCTGGATGTCGTGACCAAGGCGGCGGCCGCCAAGTGCGATGTGATCACCGCCAACGGCATCGTCGACGTTGTCGAAATCGATCCGCAACTCTCGCAAGCCATCGAGCGAACCGCTGTGGAGGCCGGAATCCGCGTTCTCGGGGTCGGGATCGTGCCAGGCTTTTTCAGCGACCTGCTTCCCCTGTTTCTGACCGGCGTATGCGCCGACGTGTCGGCCATCAAGTTCCTCGACCGGACCGACTTCGACAAATACGGACCCGATGTCATGAGGCGCTTTGGTTTCGGGCTGTCGCCGGAGGAGTTCGATGCGCAGGCGAAGGCGGGCACGATGCTCCTATTCGAGCGGCTGTGGCAGTCGGCGCATTTCATCGCGCATCAGCTGGGCTGGCCGATCGTGAAGACGGAACAGGCCAAGCAGGCCTTCGTGTCCGATCGCGAGCGCAAGGGCGATTATACGCACGTGAAGGCCGGCACTGTCGGCGGCTTCAGCCACCAGGTTGTGGTTCATTCTACCCAATCGCGCAGGATAGACCTCGAAGTGATCGGCTATCTCGATGCTTCAGGCGAGCACGAAACGCCGGCGATGTCGGTCGAGATCGTCGGCAATCCGACGTTCCGGGTCGACTTGAGCGGAGAAGTCCTTTTGTCGTCCGGGGGGGTGACCAGCACCTCGGCCAGGATGGTCAACAGCATCGACGGGCTTGCATCCGTAGCCCCAGGTTTCAGGGTGACAGCCGATCTGCCCGTCGTGGCCTGCCGGGATCGCCTTTCAGCCTAACGCAATGATGCCTGACCCTTTGGAGGAACCGGTCTTCGTCACGTAGAGGACCGGTCCGTTGCCAGCCCGTCCTCGAGTCGTGTGCCCATATGCTCGAGATCACTCGCAAGCCTCTCCAGGTCGGCACGCAACTGACCGATCCGCTGCAACGGATCTTTAAGCGCCTCGTGAACGGATGCGGCGCGTGGCCACGCACCTGTGCGGTCGGAACCGTTCGACAGCCAGCCAGTCTCCAGCAGGAGAGCGAACTCTGCGCCGACTTTCTCGGCCGGCAGCGGCCAGCCGGCCAAGCTGTACCACTGCACCATGAACTCGATCATCCCGATGATGGCCAAGGCAATCAGTCTAGGTGTCACGTGGCGGATGACCCCTTGCTTCTGGCCTTCGATGACAACGCTTTCGAACATCCGTTCCAGTTCACGGTTCCTGCGAAGTACTATCATTTGGTTCGGACGTGACAGCTCCGATTCAGCCCGTATAAGCGAGCCGATAATATTGACGTCGTCAGTCATTACGTTGACGTAGCCGTGCACCATACGACGCAGCCGCTCGTTAGGCGGTACTTCAGTATCCTGAGCAATGGGGCGGAGGTGCTTTTCGCAAAGCGCGTAGAATTGATCGAAGATCGCCATCAAAACGTCTTCTTTCGAATTGATGTAATGGTAAAAACTCGACTTTTTTACGCCAAGCTTTTCTGCAACTTCGTCGAGACTTGTGGCGCGATAACCTTTTTTTGCGAACAGCTCGGCTGACGCAGCAATGATCATGTTCTTGTCTATGCCGGGGCGACGACGCCTAGGTGTGTCAGTAGATGCAGTAGCGGACATGCTCTTCCCATCCTTCCTAGTACGTCGGGCACATGAACGCGACGACCTGCCTGCGTGAGAAGTAGCGCGGTCGGCCGTGAATGTCGATGCCGACGGTCGGCAAAACTACCAGTCGGTTGTTGACATATTAATCGACTGGGTGATAGATAATCCGACTGTTCGGTAGTTTAGACGATATGGACGGGAAACAGATGTTGGAAACCTACAATCCCGAGGGATGGGCGAAGCCGCGCGGCTTCTCTCAAGTCGTTGCAGGGGAGGGGCGTCACGTCTTCCTCGCAGGCCAGATTGGCTGGAATCCGCGTACGGAGAAGATCGAGGCGGTAAGCTTCGCCGACGAAGCCCGGCAGACGCTTGCCAACGTGGTCGATGCTCTGGCCGCAGCTGGCGCCAAGCCCGAGCATGTGGCTGCCATGACCTGGTACGTGACCGACCTTGATGCCTACCGGGTGGCCGCCAAGGATATCGGCAAGGCCTATCGCGAACTGATCGGCAATCACCTGCCTGCGATCACGCTGATACTTGTGTCAGGGCTGCTTATGGAAAAGGCAAGGATCGAGATCGAAGCCCGCGCAATTATTCAGAAGAGCTGAAGGCAGATGGTTATGACTGGACGCAAGATATTCTCCGCCGAACATGAGATGTTCCGCGAGACGGCGCGCAAGTTCTTCGAGACCGAAGTGGTGCCCGAGCTCGATTCCTGGGAGGAGAATGGTCGGCCACCGCGTGACTTCTGGAACAGGGCGGGCGAGCATGGCCTTCTAGGGCCGACCGTACCTGAGGAATTCGGAGGGCCGGGCGGCGACTATCTGTACAGTGCAGTCATAGACGAGGAGTTGGCGAAAGCAGGCGCTGCGAATGCTGCGGGGCTGTCGGTGCACAACGATATCGTTGTTCCTTATCTGGTAAGTTTCGCATCTCAAGAGTTGAAGGAAAAGTGGCTTCCCAAGATGGTGACGGGCGAGGCTGTCGGAGCGATGGCGATGACCGAGCCGGACGGCGGCAGCGATCTCAAGGCCGTTCGCACGACGGCCCGCCGCGACGGCGACGAATGGGTCATCAACGGCAGGAAGACTTTCATCTCAAACGCGGCCTCGGCGGACATCATCCTCGTCGCGGCCCGCACCAATGAGGCCTCCGGCGCGAAGGGGTTGAGCCTCATCGTGGTGGAAGCCAGCCGGGACGGATACTCGCTCGGGCGCCTTCTGAAGAAAGCCGGCCTCAAGGGCGGCGACACAGGCGAAATGTTCTTCGACAATGTGCGCGTGCCGGTCACGAACCTTGTCGGCGAGGAAGGCCAGGGCTTCGCCTACATGATGGAGAAGCTCGCCACCGAAAGGCTGGGGATCGCCGTCATGGCCGTCGCCCATGCCGAAGCTGCGCTCGGTTGGACTATTGAATACGTCAAGGACCGCAAGGCGTTCGGCAAGCCGTTGTTCGAACTCCAGAATACGCGATTCAAGCTGGCCGAGGCGAAGGCGGATGTGACGTTGGGCCGATTGATGGTCGACAAGTGCCTCGAGCTCTACATCGAGAACAACCTCGACATATCGACGGCGGCGATGGCCAAATTCTGGTGCAGCGACATGCAGTTCCGGGTGATGGACGAATGCGTCCAGCTCCACGGCGGCTATGGATACATGTGGGAGTACCCGATCACCCGCGCCTGGGCGGACTCGCGGGTTCAGCGCGTCTACGGCGGTGCAAACGAGATCATGAAAGAGCTCGTCGCGCGGTCGCTTTAATCCGGCCTGCCACCGACGCCAGACAATCCGGCAATCGTCATTTGCAGCCTCGCACTGGCGCTCGACGCTTCGCGGGGCAGGGGAGAGATTTGCTCATGAAGATCCTTGTGCCCGTGAAGCGGGTTGTGGACGCGAATGTGAAGGTTCGCGTGAAGGCCGACGGACTGGGCGTCGAGCTTGCCAACGTCAAGATGGCGATGAACCCGTTCGACGAGATCGCGGTCGA
>NZ_JBSKBP010000016.1:0-146184 GCF_053714275.1 Mesorhizobium sp. Arg314
TGGCTTTGATTCTGTTTTGTTCGCTTTTCGATTCTCGTTTGGACTCCAATTCCGACTTGCTTGGCAGTCGGTGCACGACTTTTTCAGCAACCTGTTAAAGCGCGTCGCCTGAACCCGGTTCAGCGCGACGCGCTTTAGGATCAGAGAAATAGAGCATGATGTCGTCCGAAAACCGCTTCACACTTTTCGGCATCATGCTCTAGCCGGCGCCGGCCGAATAGCGCTTCAGCTCTTCATGCAGGAAATCCGCCACGCGGCGGATGCGCATGCTGCTGCGCACGTCGCGATGCATGGCGAGCCACACCGGCAGGATGGGCAGCGGCACGTCGAGTAATAGCTTCTCCATGTCCGGGTCCCGGTCGACCAGCGGCTCCTGGCCAAAGCCAACCCCATTGCCGGTCCGCACTGCTTCCCACAGCACGATCTGGTTGTCGGTCCTGAAACGGAAATGGCCGCGCGCGACGGGAATGCCGAACGAGGTGAAGCCGCGAATGATCTCGTCGCTGCGGTCGAAGCCGACCAAGGCATGATCGGCAAGGTCGGCGGGTGTCTCGGGACGACCGCGCCGGTCGAGATAGGAACTGGCCGCGCATAGGCAGAGCGCGATGTCGGTGACCTTGCGCGCCACCAACTCGTTCTGGGCCGGCCTGACCATGCGGATGGCGATGTCGGCATCGCGGCGCAGCAGGTTCTCGACCTGGTTCGAGGCGACGATCTCGACCTCGATGCCCGGTTCCTCCTCGCCAAGCCGCGCCATCATCTGCGGCAGAACGAAGGCAGCGACCACCTCCGAGGCGGCGATGCGCACCGTGCCCTCGATCGCCTCGACCGAACCCAGCGCCAGCAGCGAGAATGCATTGGCCTGCTCGCTGACCGCCCGGCCGCGCTCGTAGAGCGTGCTGCCCGCCTCGGTCAGTTCGTAGCCGCGCCGCCCGCGCCGGAACAGGATGACACCAAGCGCCTGCTCCAGCTCGGCGATATGGCGGCCGAGCGTGGGCTGGCTGGCCGCAAGCCTGCGCGCAGCGGCCGAAAGACTGCCGGTCTCGGCGACCGCGACGAAGCTCTTGACCAGATTCCAGTCGAATTCTTTCATTCATTTTTGAATAACAGATCGCCAGTCTTAGTCAATTTCAATTCACTCGTGAAGGCATCAGATTAGCCGGGCAGACACAGACAACGGAGACGAACAATGACCAAGATCGCAATCCTCGGCGCCAATGGCCGGCTCGGCCGCGTGGTTGGCAAGGCTTTCATCGACGCCGGCTTCGAGGTCCGCGCCGTCACCCGCACCGGCAAGGTGCCGGCAGAGCTCAAGGGCGCTATCGCCGTTGCCGGCGATGCGCTGGACCGCGAATCCCTGGTCCGCGCCACCGAAGGCGTCGACATCATCTTCAACGGCCTGAACCCGGTCTACACCGACTGGGCCAAATGCATGCCGATGGCCCAGAACGTCATGGCCGCCTGCCGCGCGAACAACACGCTGCATCTCTTCCCCGGCACCGTCTACAATTACGGCTCGCCGATGCCGCAGGTGATCACCGAGGAGACGCCGTTCCATCCTACCACCGAAAAGGGCCGCATCCGCTGCGCCATGGAAAACCTGTTCCGCGGTGAGGCCGAGGCCGGCGGGGTGCGCACCATTGTCCTGCGCGCCGGCGATTTCTTCGGCGGCACCGGCAGCGGCTCCTGGTTCGACCTCGTCGTCGCCGCCAAGATGGAGAAGGGCGTCTACACCGCGCCCGGCCCGGCCGACCTTACCCATGAATGGGCCTACCTGCCGGACTTCGCCGTCGGCTTCGTCGGCCTGGCTCGCAACCTCGACAAGCTCGGCTTCTACGAGGCCATCAACTTCCCCGGCCACGCCATCACCGACCTCGACATCAAGGCCGCGGCCGAGAAGGCGCTGGGCCGCAAGCTTAAGCTCAGCTTCATGCCCTGGTGGGTGCTGCGCGCCGGCAGCCCGTTCGTGGCCATGTGGCGCGAGATCGTCTCGATGTCCTATCTGCGCTTCGAGGCGCACCGGCTGGTCTCGACGCGGCTGGAAGAGGTCATCGGCGAAATCCCGCGCACCCCGCTCGACAAGGCCGTGAAGGAGGCCATGCGGGATATCGACATTGCCGTGGAGCCCGCGCGCCGGGCCGCCTGATCAGATCCTGCCCATGAGCAGGAGGATCATCAGCACGATCAGGATGACACCGACGATACCGGACGGCCCATAGCCCCAGGAGCGCGAATGCGGCCAGGCCGGTACGGCGCCGATCAAGATCAGGATCAGGATTATTACGAGAAGTGTCGTGATGGTCATGAGAAACCCTCGCCGTCTAATCGAACTTGAGGGGACAATGCAAAAAGCCGCCCGGTTGTTCCCGGGCGGCTTTTTATCCTTGGGGTTGTGAAACCGCTCTATTCCGCGGCCTTCGGGAAGGCGACCGCCGGTTCGACGCCTGCCTCGCTGGCCGGTTCGTCGGTCGCTACCTTGCCCTTGCCGCGCCGGAACAGGCGGCCGAGCCAGTTGCGCCGCTGGCCGGGCTTCACCTTGGCGCGGGTGAACACCATCAGCATCGACGGCGTCACCACCAGCGTCAGCAAGGTGGCGAAAGACAGGCCGAAGACGATCGCCGAGGACAGCGAAATCCACCACTGCGTCGACGGCGCGTTGATCGTCGTCTCGTGATGGAAGATTTCCAGGCCGAGGCCGAAGGCGATCGGCAGCACGCCGAGAATGGCCGACACCGCCGTCAGCACCACCGGCCGGGCGCGCTCGCGGCAGGTCTGCAGCACCGCGTCCATCTTGTCCCAGCCCTCCTCGCGCAGCCGGTCATAGGTGTCGATGAGCACGATGTTGTTGTTCACCACCACGCCGGCGAGCGCGATGACGCCGATGCCAGACATGACGATGCCGAAGGCCTCGCCCGTCAAAAGCAATCCGAGGAACACGCCGATCGTCGCCATGACCACGCAGGACAAGACAAGCCATACGCTGGTGAACTTGTTGAACTGCGCCAGCAGCACCAGGAAGATCAGGAAGAGTGCCGCGCCGAAGGCCTTGCCGAGGAAGGCGCTGGCTTCCGCGCTGTCCTCGTTGGAGCCGGCAAGCTTCCAGCGGATGCCGCTGCCGAGATCCATGTCGGCAACGGCCTTGGTGACCTGCTCCTGCACCGCCGCGACCTGCGCGCCGGCATTGACATTGGCCTGCACGACCACGGTGCGCGCGCCGTCGATGCGGTTCAGGATGCCGACGGTCGGCTCGGGCTTGCGCACGACGAAGTTCGAGATCGGCACCGAACCCTGCGAGGTCTGCACCCGGAGTTCGTCGAGCGTCGACAGCGTGCGCCGGTCTTCGGGCAGGCGGAGCCGGATGTCGACCGCCTTGTCGGCGCCGGCCGGCCGGTATTCCGAGAGCTTGAGGCCGTTGGTGACCAGTTGCACCACTGTACCGACCGACGTCGGGCTGATGCCGTATTGCGCCGCCTTGGCGCGGTCCACCTCGAGCGCCCAGTCGACGCCGGGCGGTGGTAGGCCGTCCGAAATGTCGATGACGTTGGGCACCTTGGCGATCCGCGCAGCCACCGCGCGCGCCTTGTCGTCAAGCCCGGCCGGGTCGGCGGCCGACAGCCTGATCTGGATCGGCTTGCCGGTCGGCGGCCCAGCTTCCGGCACGCGCACCTCGACATCGACGCCGGGAATGCCCGCCATCACCGCGCGCAGATCGTCGAGGATCTGGTTGGCGGATTTGCGCTCGCGCCAGTCGACGAACTCGTACTGGATCACGCCGACCACGTCTTCTGGAACGTCCTGGCCGCCGCCTTGCGTCTTGCCGACGCGCGTATAGACCGACTTCACCCCCGGCCAGCCGAGCAGGCGGTTCTCCGCCGTCTTGGTCGCGGCGTCCATTTCGGCAAGCGAAAGGTTGCCGCGGGCATGCACATAGAGCAGGCCGTAATCCGGTTCGACGCTGGGGAAGAATTCGACGCCGGCGCCATATTTCGAATAGGCGAAGCCGACGCCGACTAGAAGGGCGACGGTGAGCACGATGACGGTGATCGGGAAGCGCACCGCCTGCTTCACGATCGCCATATACCAGCCGTCGCGATGATCGTCCTCGTGATGCGCCGGCGCCTTGGCGAAGATCGCGCCCAGCGTCGGCGCGAAGACCAGCGCGTAGAGCATCGAGGCCGACAGCGTCACGATCAGCGTGATCGGCATGTACTTCATGAAGTCGCCGATGATGCCGGGCCAGAACAGCAGCGGCGAGAAGGCGGCGATGCGCGTCATCGTTGCCGCGATGACCGGGCCGGCCATGCGCTTGGCGGCCAGCGCGAAGGCGTCCGCCTTCGGCATGCCCTCGCTCATGCGCCGCTCGGCGAATTCGGTGACGATGATGGCGTCGTCCACCAGCATGCCGACGGCCAGGATGAGGCTGAACAGCACGATCATGTTGATCGTGTAGCCCATCATGGCGAGCAGCAGGATGCCCATCAGGAACGATGACGGGATGGCAAGCCCGATGAGCAGCGAAGCGCGCCCCGACAGCGCGTAGAGGATGACGATGAACACCAGGATGACCGCAATCATCACATGGTTCTGCAGGTCGCCCAGCAGCTGGTTGACGAAGACCGACTTGTCCTGCGTGTAGGTGACGTGCATGCCTTCCGGCATGGTCTTGATGAAGGCGTCGGAGACCTGCCTGACATGGGTCAGCGTGTCGATCAGATTGGCGCCGATGCGCTTCTTCACTTCGATGGCGATCGCCGGCTTGCCGTCGAGGCGAGTGACCGTCTCGGCGTCCTTGAAGGTCGAGCGGACGGTGGCGACGTCCTTGGCCTGCACGACGGCATTCGGCGTCGCGACCACCGGCAGGTTGGCGACGTCCTCCGGCGTCACGATCAGCGACGGCACCTTGACTGCGTATTTGCCCTCCGAACCTTCGAGATTGCCGGCCGCGACCAGGCTGTTGGACGCGGCGACGCCCTGGATCACCTGGTCGAGCTGCAGACCGTAGGAGGAGAGCTTCACCGGGTCGATGACGACCTCGACGAGGTCGTCGCGCGCGCCCTGCAGCGAGCCTTCGAGCACGCCGGGCACCTCCTCGATGCGGTCGCGCAGCTCGCGCGCCGCTGCGGTCAGCACACGCTCCGGCACATCGCCGGAAAGTGTGACGACGAGGACCGGAAATTCCGAGACGTTGACCTCGTTGACCGTCGGCTCCTCGGCCGCCTGCGGCAGGTCGGCCTTGGCGTCCTGCACCTTGCTGCGCGTATCCTGCAGCGCCGTCGCCAGGTCGGTCTGCGGCTGGAATTCGACCAGCACGTAGCCGCCGCCCTGGAAGGCAGCCGAGCGCATCTCCTTGAGCCCCTTGAGGCTCTTGAGCTTGCTTTCCATCGGCCGCAGCAGCAGGCGTTCGGAATCCTCCGGCGAGATGCCCTGATAGATCAGGCTGACATACATCATCGGAATCGGAACGTCGGGCTCCGCTTCCTTCGGTGTCGACTGGTAGGCGACCCAGCCTGCGACAAGCAGGAACATCAACGCCGATATTGTGAGGCGGGCATTGTTGATGGCGAGTCTGACGATATCCATGACTTCGGCCTGTTATTCCTCGGGCTGCGAACTGGCCGCCGCCGGGCTGCCCCGGCAAAGGCGCGTCGTGCTTACTGTGTGCCGGCGGTGGCTTCGCCGATCAGCTTGCTGATGGTCGCCTGGTCGGCCTCGACGGGCTTCACCGGATCGCCTTCCTTCACCAGTTCCTGGCCGGCGACGATGATGCGCGCGTCTTGCGGGATGCCGCCCAGCACCAGGCCGTGCGGCGTGTCGTCGACCAGGTCGATCGGGAAGAACGCTACCTTGTCGTCCTTGCCGACGGCGCGGATGCCGAGGTCGCCCTTGTCGCCCAGCGTCACCACCGAGCGCGGCAGCATGACCGCGTCGGTCGGCTCGGCGCTGAGCGCGATCTCGGCCGTCATGCCGGCGGGGATCGAGCCGTCGCCATTGGGGATCGCCACCTCGACGCGGAAGGTACGGGTCTGCGACGAGGCATCGCGGCTGATGTAGCGAACCGTGCCGGTGACCTTCTGGTCGTTGACCAGGCGAACATCGGCTTCGTCGCCGATCTTGACGTAGCGCAGGTCGCGCTCGCTGATCTCGCCGCGCGCGATCACCGGGTCGAGCTTCAGGATCGTCGCCACCTCGCCGCCCTGCATCACCGAACTGCCGAGTTCCACCGGAATGCGGTCGATGACGCCGTCGAACGGGGCCTTGACCTCGTTGCGGTCGAGTTCGGCCTGCGCGGTATCCAGCTGGGATTGCGCGAGCGTCAGATTGGAGCGGGCGGTGTCGAGCTGCAGCTTCGGCAGGTTGCCGGTCTTGGCCAGCCGCTCCGCGGCATCGAGCTCGGCCTTGCGCTGCACGACAAGCTGCTTGGCGTTGTCGACCATCGAGATCTTTTCCTCGGCCGCGAGCATCAGCACCAGGTCGCCGGTCTTGACGTGATCGCCCTGCTTGACCGGCAGCTTTTCGATGACGCCGGCAACCCGCGTCGCCAGCACGGCGCGCTTGTCGGGCTCGGTGAGGCCGGAGATGCGGATGGCGCGTGCATAGGTCTTGCGCGGCGGCGTCACCACAGCGACGGTACGCGGCGCGGCCTTGGGCTCGGCTTTCGCCGTGTTCGGCTTCCCGGCTTCAGGCTGCGCCGGCTTGCCGGCGTCAGTGTGCTTGGTAACCGACTTGTCGGCGGCGCTGCCGACGGACGAAAACTCGCCCGTTCCCATCCAGGCCGCGAATCCGATGAGCACAGCAATGGCTGCAAGCTTGTGAAACCTGAATTTCGGCATCGTCATTTTTCCGTTGCAGGACCTGGCGAGGTCGGCGCTCCCGACTTCGGGCGCGCGGCCGATATGGGTGCGCCGAGGGTCCAGTTCAATTTGCCGTGATAGGCGAAGTGCGCCTTCTACCTGAAAGTTGCGGCGCAATATAGTCGGAAAAGTTGCATGAGCATTGCATCATGGAACGCAATAGCTCGACAAATACGGGCTTTTCTGCCAGCCGACCGCCGCTTTTGCGGGCACGCCGATAATTTTCTATCCTTCCCCGCGGTTACTGGCAGCAGCCGTCAGGATGATGCAGAGAACTTCCATAGGCGACGGCGATTGCCAGTTTGGGGCGCAGTCTTGCCCCGCCATTCTCGGATTGAAGCTGTCAGGTGATGAGGTTCAGCAGCCGGAATATCCGCTCGAAGGTCCTGCCATAGGGCGGGCGGAGCAGGCCGCCTGCGCTGAGCTTCGACTGGATGAAGATCGGCTTTTCCTTGCTGAAGGTGCGAAAGCCCCATTCGCCGTGATAGGCGCCCGTGCCGCTGTCGCCGACGCCGCCGAAGGGCTGCCGCTCCTGCACCAGGTGCATCATGCAGTCATTGACCGTGACGCCGCCGGCCACGGTTTCCTGCATCACCTTCTGGCGATTGGCGCTGTCGCTGCCGAACCAGTAGAGCGCCAGCGGACGTTCGCCCCGGTTCACATGATCGATGGCCTCGACCACCGTGCCATATTCGACGATCGGCAGCACCGGCCCGAAAATCTCCTCGCGCATCAGCCGCAAACTCTCCCCGGCATTGCGGACCAGCACCGGCGCCATCTTGCGGTCGGTGACGCCGAGCTTCTCGTTCGCCGGATTGACCTCGGTGATTTCGGCGCCGCTGTCGCGCGCCTCGGCGACCATGTCGCTCAGCCGCCGATGATGTCGCTCGCTGACGATGGCCGTATAGTCCGGGTTGTCGCGCAGGCGCGGATAGAGCTTCGCGATTGCAGCCGCGAACTTTGCAGCAACCGCCGCGCCATGGCCTTGCGGGACCATGAGATAGTCCGGCGCGATGCAGGTCTGGCCGGCATTGAGCAGCTTGCCATAGGAGACGCTGGCGACCGCCGCGTCGAGATCGCAGGACGGATCGAAGATCGCCGGCGACTTGCCGCCGAGCTCGAGCGTCACCGGTGTCAGATTGGCGGCCGCGGCCAGCGCCACCTGGCGGCCGACGGCGGTCGAGCCCGTGAACAGGAGGTGGTCGAAAGGCAGCGACACGAACGCCTTGCCGACCTCGGCATCGCCGACCATCACGCTGACCTCGTCGGCGGCGAAATATGTCTCGACCAGGCTGGCCAGCAGGTCCGAAAATTTCGGCGTCAGCTCCGACGGCTTGATCAGCACGCGGTTGCCGGCGGCCAAAGCCGCGGTCGCCGGCGCGATGGCGAGCTGGAAGGGATAGTTCCAGGGCGACACGATGCCGACGACGCCGAGCGGCTGCGGCAGCAGGCGGTTGCGGCCGGGCAGGAACGGCAGGCTGGTGGCGACGCCGCGCTCGCGCATCCAGGCGCTGAGATGCGACAGCGCATGCCTGATTCCGGCGCGCACGACGAACAATTCGGCAAGCCGCGTTTCCTGGGCCGCGCGGGCGGAAAAATCACTGTCGATCGCCGCGCAGATCTCGGCCTCGTGCTTTTCGGTGAGCGCCAGCAGGCGCTTCAGCCGGTCCCTGCGCACGTCCAGCGTCGGGAAAGGTTCCTTCTCGAAGGCCCTGCACTGCGCTTCAAACCTGACCCCGAGAGCGTTCTGTCTGGTCTGCAGCATCGCTACCTCCCGTTTACGTCGACGTAAGACTACATCGCGCCGAAGGCGTGATCCAGCGCCTCGCCGGTTCCGCTGGGGAAGATCCTGACAGTCGAGACTGACTTGCTGACAGGTAGGGAGGCCGCTCTAAGCCCGCCGCCGCGCGGATTCCGGCTTGATCCGCGCCGCGAGGAATTCCTTGACCCGCCGACCCGGCGCCGGGCCGTGCAGCGGCTTGAAGCCGTCGTCGAGCTCGCCCGAAAGATCGAGTGTAGCCCGCTGGCCGACGGCGTCGTAGTTTTCCTCCAGCCAGTCGCTGGCAGCGCTTCGGCCGAGGTCGCGCAAATAGGCGATGAAAGCCCATTCGGCATTGACCTTGGACGATGCCGACAGGTCCTTGAACGCCTCGTCGGCATCGATGCGGTGCATGCGGATGTCGCGATATTCGCCATGCGGCAGGCGGCCGGCCGCGATCAATTCCTTGACGAAGGCGATCGAGCGGAATTCGCGCAAGAGCCCGGCGTTGAAGGTGATCTCGTCGATGCGGTTCTGGATCTCGTTGGCGCTTTTGGGCGTGCCTTCGCGCACCACGGGATTGATCTGCACCAGAAGCACGTCCTCGGTGGCCGCCGTCTTGAAGAACGGATAGAGCGCCGGGTTGCCGCCATAGCCGCCGTCCCAATAGGGTACGCCCTTGATCTCGACCGCCTGGAACAGCTGCGGCAGGCAGGCCGAGGCCATCACCGTGTCGAGGTCGATCTCGCCGTCGGAGAAGACGCGCAGCTGCCCGGTCTCGACATTGGTCGCCGAGATGAACAGTTCCATCGACTTGCAGGCGCGCACATTGTTGAAGTCGATCTCCCTTTGCACCACATCGCGTAGCGGATTGAGGCCGAGCGGGTTGGCGACATAGGGAGAAAACACCCGCGACATGGTGTCGAAGAAGACATAGCCGGGCGTGTTCTCGATCGACCAGTTGCCCCAGACCACATCCCACGGCATGCGCTGCACCGGGCTGAAACGGCCCTTCGAGGCCACCGCCCGCCAGAAATCGTCGAGCTTTCGGCGGGCGCCCTCGACGCCGCCGCGCACGAAGCCGTCGGCCAGCGCCACCGCGTTCATCGCGCCGGCACTGGTGCCGGACACCGCCGCGATGTCCAGCCGCCCATCCTCGAGCAGACGGTCGAGCACGCCCCAGGAAAAGGCGCCATGCGAGCCGCCGCCCTGCAGCGCTACGTTGATCTTCTTCTTTTCCTCCGCCTTGCCGTTCTTCGCCATGGCGTTGTCCTTGTCTTGATGCGTCGGCCTGCCCCCACGTCACAGACGCGAAGCAGTTGCCGTCAGCTTATGTTGCAGTGCAGCATATAAGGGCGAACCAAGGCAAGAACACGAACACGGTGGCGTGATCGGTTGAAATTTCGGCCATGGAAACTTCTTTCCTCGCCCCACGCAGTGGGTACGAAGTGGGGAGAGGAACCAAGCTCAAGCTACCAGATCGGGCATCGGCCCGACATAGCGCGACTGCGGCCTGATCAGTCGTCCGGTCGCCTGCTGCTCGCGCGCGTGCGCGGTCCAGCCGGCGACGCGGCCGGCGGCAAAGACGTTGGAGAATGCCTCTTTCGGGAAGCCGACCGCTTCCAGCAGAAGTGCGGTATAGAACTCGACATTGGTCTGGATCGAGCGCTGCGGCTTGGCGATCTTGAGCACCTCGAGCGCCGCCTGTTCCACCGTCTCGGCGAAGGCCAGCCGGCTGCCCGTTTCGCCGCCACTCTTCTCGTTGCGCGAACCGAGCTGCCGTACGACCGCCTTCAGCGCGTCGGCGCGCGGATCGCGCACACGGTAGATGCGGTGGCCAAAGCCCATGATGCGCTCGCCATGCGCGATCTTGTCACTGAGCCAGCCAGTTGCATCGCCGCTCGCCTCGATGGCGTCCAGCATCGCGATCACCGGCCCCGGCGCGCCGCCATGCAGCGGGCCTTTCAGCGCGCCGAGCCCGGCCAGGATCGCCGAGGTCAGTCCGGCCTGCGTCGACGCCACCACGCGGGTCGCGAAGGTCGAGGCGTTGAGCCCGTGGTCGCAGACCGTCACCAGATAGCTGTCCAGCGCCGTGGCGAGCGCCGGCGAGGCGGTGCCCGCGAGCATCCGCAGCATGTCGCCGGCATGATCGGCTTTTGCATCGGGAGCGATTGGCGTCTCGCCCCGGCCAAGGCGCAGCAGGGCCGGTGTCAGCACCGCTGGCGCCGCGATCAGCCGCAGCGCATCGGCAAGCTCGTCACCGTCCGGCAGCATCGCCATGCCGGCCCGCATGCCGCTGTAGATGTCGAGCGGCGCAAGCTGGGTAAGCATCGGTCGCACACGATCAAATACCTCCACCCGCGCCTTGCCGATGGCCTTCTCCAGTTCGGCATCGCTTGGCAGGTCGTCGAAGAACCCGTCGAACAGCAGCCGGACCACTTGCGCATATCGCCAGCGGCCGGCGAGCTCCATCAGCGAATGGCCGCGGATGGTGAGATGCCCACCCGCGCCATCGACATCCGAAAGCACCGTGTCGGCCGCCACAACATCATCGAGCCCATTTGCCATGATCGTCTCCTTGACCTTTTGTGCATTGCAATTAATGCTGCACAATCAATGCATCAATCTTGATCAATATAATCAACGTAAGGCGGCAAATGACGGAATGGCTGACGCGGGAGCAAGCGCTGGAGCGGCTGAACGTCCGGCCGCAGACGCTCTATGCCTATGTCAGCCGCGGCCGTATCGGCATGAAACCGGACGACGCCGACCCGCGCCGCAGCCAGTACCGCGCCGACGACATTGCCGCGCTCACCACCCGCCGCGAACGTGGAAGGAGCCCCCAGGCGATAGCCGAAAGCGCCATCGCCTGGGGCGAGCCGGCCATCGCCACGTCCATCTCGACGGTGCTGCATGGCCGCCTCGTCTATCGCGGCAAGGATGCGGTGGCGTTCTCGGCGGCGGCGACACTTGAGGAAACGGCTGCCCTGTTGTGGGGCTCGGAGTCCCCGGCGTCGTTCGCTTCGCTGACCCCTTCAGCCGCTCGGCAAAGCGGCACTCCAACGGCATTCGCCAGGCTCTCCGCGCTCGCGGCCGAAGGCTGGCCCTCACTCGGCCGTAGGCCGGCCATGCTGCAGCACGACGGCGCCGCCGCCACCAGCGCGCTGGCCACGGCGCTTGGCGCGACGCCGGGCTCCGAACCCGTGCATGCAAGGCTGGCGCAGGGCTGGTCGGCGGAGGCCGCCGGCGCCGATCTCATCCGCAAGGCGCTGGTGCTGCTTGCCGATCACGAACTGAACGCCTCCACCTTTGCCGCCCGCGTCGCGGCCTCCACCGGCGCGCCGATCGCGGCCTGCCTGCTCGCCGGCCTGGCGACGCTTACCGGCCCGCGTCACGGTGGAGCCGGTGCGGCGGCGATCGCGCTTGTCGAGGATGCGGAGCGGCTGGGTCCCGATGAGGCGATCGCCCGCTGGCTCGCTCACGATCGACCGCTGCCAGGCTTCGGCCATCCGCTCTATCCGGAAGGCGACCCGCGCGCCGAGGGCCTTTTCGCCGGTTTCGGAATCGATGACGGGCTGTTGCGACTGCGCAAGGCGGTTCTTGCCGCGACCGGGCTACATCCGAACATCGATTTCGCTCTCGCCGCGATGACGCGCAGCCTGCGCCTGCCCGCCGATGCACCGTTCCGCCTGTTCGCGCTCGGCCGCAGCGTCGGCTGGACGGCGCATGCCGTCGAGCAGGTGACCAGCAACAGGCTGATCAGGCCGCGCGCGCGTTACGATGGGCCTGACGAGAGAGGATGACGGCTGCGGCTGCCAACTGCGATTAGCGGAAACGTCTCTCACGTCGTCATCCTAGGGCGGAGCAAGGAGCGAAGCGACGCGCGCAGACCCTAGGATCCATGCCGTTCCATTAAGGCGTTGTTACGGTTCAGAATTCTGCGCCGTGGTGCCCTTCAGCAGGCGTCACGGCATGGATCCTCGGGTCAAGCCCGAGGATGACGAAGGGATAGGCCTTGCCGCCAATCTCAACACCAAGCGGCGGCACACCCGTCAGGACATCGTGTCGAGCTTGCGCTGCATGGCCGCGATCTGGGCCTTCAATTCCTGCAGATCGTCGGATTTCTCTTCCTTCTTCGGCGGCTCGGCCGGGGCCGCGGAATTGCCGCCGGCGGACGGGAACGGCGTGAACATGCGCATGGCGTTCTGGAACATCTCGACATTGCGGCGCGTCTGTTCTTCCAGCGCCTTCATCGGCGTCGGCATCTTCATCATGTCCATCGGCGACTTGCCGAAGGCGCCCTTCATCTGCTCGCGGAAACGCTCCTGTTCCTTCGAAAAGGCGATCATCGATTGTTCGAGGAAGCTCGGCACGATCATCTGCATCTGATCGCCATAGAAGGCGATGAGCTGGCGCAGGAACGGGATCGGCAGCATGTTCTGCCCGTCCTTGTTCTCCAGTTCGAAGATGATCTGCGTCAGCACCGGATGAGTGATGTCGTCGCCGGTCTTTGCGTCCTGGACCGTGAACTCCTCGCCCTTCTTGACCATCTCGGCCAAGTCCTCGAGCGTCACATAGGTGCTTGTGCCGGTGTTGTAGAGCCGGCGGTTGGCATATTTCTTGATGACGATCGGGTCGTCTTTCGCGGCCATCCGTATCCTCCCCAGGATACCGGCGCGCTCGCGGTAAGCGGCCGGTAACGATTGTGCCCTTTGGCGAGGATATGCGCAAAAGCGTCACAATTCCAAGTGGTTTGTGCACTGCGGCATCAATTAATGCTGCATGGCCATGGCAAAATCCGCCACGCGGTCAACGTCATGTTACCGCAACCGGCGCGCGCGCTGCTTGCCGCGCATTGCGGCCATGCCCATTTCCGGTTTGACTTGGCCCCTTGAACGGGCAAGAAAAGTTTTCAACGATAGCCTAAAATACGACCCCTCGAAGTCTGGAGAAGAAAATGGCCGCTTCCAATTCAATCGTCGTCGCCGGCGCCGCCCGCACCGCGGTCGGCTCCTTCAACGGCAGTTTCGCCGCCACGCCGGCGCATGAGCTCGGCGCCGTGGTGATCAAGGAATTGCTCGCGCGGGCGAGCGTCGAGGCGGCGGAAGTCGACGAGGTCATCCTCGGCCAGGTGCTGACCGCCGCGCAGGGCCAGAACCCGGCGCGCCAGGCCTCGATCAATGCCGGCCTGCCGAAGGAGACCACCGCCTGGAGCCTCAACCAGGTTTGCGGCTCGGGCCTGCGCGCGATCGCGCTCGGCATGCAGCAGATCGCCACCGGCGACGCCAAGGTGATCATCGCCGGCGGCCAGGAATCGATGTCGATGTCGCCGCATGCCGAGCATCTGCGCGCCGGCGTCAAGATGGGCGACTACAAGATGATCGACACCATGATCAAGGACGGCCTGTGGGATGCCTTCAATGGCTACCACATGGGCAACACCGCCGAGAACGTCGCCCGCCAGTTCCAGATCACCCGCGACGACCAGGACCAGTTCGCGCTCGCTTCGCAGAACAAGGCGGAAGCCGCGCAGAAGGCTGGCAAGTTCAAGGACGAGATCGTCGCTTTCACCATCAAAGGCAGGAAGGGCGACACCGTCGTCGACCAGGACGAATACATCCGTCATGGCGCGACGCTTGACGCCATGACCAAGCTGAAGCCCGCTTTCGACAAGGACGGTACGGTCACCGCCGCCAACGCTTCCGGCATCAATGACGGCGCCGCCGGCGCGCTGCTGATGACCGAGGCCGAGGCTGCCCGGCGCGGCATCGCTCCGCTGGTGCGCATCGCTTCGTGGGCGACCGCCGGCGTCGATCCGGCGATCATGGGCACCGGACCTATTCCCGCTTCGAAGCGGGCGCTGGAGAAGGCCGGCTGGTCGGTCAAGGATCTCGACCTCGTCGAGGCCAACGAGGCCTTCGCCGCGCAGGCCTGCGCCGTCAACAAGGGCATGGGCTGGGATCCCTCGATCGTCAACGTCAATGGCGGCGCCATCGCCATCGGCCATCCGATCGGCGCTTCCGGCGCCCGCGTCTTCAACACGCTGGTGTTCGAGATGCGCCGCCGCGGCGCCAAGAGGGGCCTTGCCACACTTTGCATCGGCGGCGGCATGGGCATCGCCCTGTGCGTCGAAGCGCTGAACTGAGCCAATAGCGAACTGGGAGTAGCGAATAGGGAAAAATGGCGTCGGCGCGACGGGACATAGATCCCTACTCGCTATTCGCTACTCCTATTCGCTCCTCCACCAACAGGGAGGAGCACATGTCCAAAGTAGCAATCGTCACAGGTGGATCGCGCGGCATTGGCGCGGCGATATCGGTCGCATTGAAGAACGCCGGCTATTCGGTCGCCGCGAACTATGCCGGCAATGACGAGGCGGCCGCGAAATTCAAGGCCGAGACCGGTATCCCGGTCTACAAATGGTCCGTCGCCGACTACGATGCCTGCGCCGCCGGCATCAGGCAGGTCGAGGCCGATCTCGGTCCGGTCGGGGTGCTGGTCAACAATGCCGGCATTACCCGCGACGCCATGTTCCACAAGATGACGCCCGCGCAGTGGAAGGAAGTGATCGACACCAACCTCTCCGGCGTCTTCAACATGACGCATCCTCTGTGGAGCGGCATGCGCGACCGCAAGTTCGGCCGCGTCATCACGATTTCCTCGATCAACGGCCAGAAGGGCCAGGCCGGCCAGGTCAACTACTCCGCCGCCAAGGCCGGCGACATCGGCTTCAGTAAGGCTCTTGCTCAAGAAGGGGCTCGCGCGGGCATCACCGTCAACGTCATCTGCCCCGGCTATATCGCGACCGAAATGGTCAAGGCGATCGACGAGAAGGTGCTCAACG
This sequence comes from Mesorhizobium sp. Arg314, assembly GCF_053714275.1. Lineage (NCBI taxonomy): Bacteria > Pseudomonadati > Pseudomonadota > Alphaproteobacteria > Hyphomicrobiales > Phyllobacteriaceae > Mesorhizobium > Mesorhizobium sp. Arg314. The sequence goes on from NZ_JBSKBP010000016.1 coordinate 15,455, forward strand.
AACGCATCATCCCGCAGATCCCGGTCGGCCGGCTCGGCGAACCGGAAGAGATCGCGCGCTGCGTCGTCTTCCTTGCTTCCGACGAGGCCGGCTTCATCACCGGCTCGACCATGTCAGCCAATGGCGGCCAGTACTTCGCCTGATACCCGATTGTCATTCAGAGCGGGACGGCATTTCTTTGGATCGCCATCCCGCTCTAAATCTTATTTTGAAGCGTGATCTCCCCCTAAAGGTCTGCAACTTTCAAGGATCTTGCCCTGGGCGGCCCTGACATCCGGGCCGCCTTGCTCGCCCGCCGGAAAGGCCGGCGTGACACCTTGCCTCAATTCGGCACGCAAAAGTTAACGGCCGGGCCCGCGCCTGTGCGCAACCCGCTTCCCAAGCTGTGAGTTTTCGGTGGGCAAGCTGTGGGTAACACCACATCTAGGGGTGAACAAACCGGGAAAATCCCCGGAAAGCTGATTCGTCGCCGATTCGTTCCGGCTTTGGCCGAAAAGTTAACGACGGACGGCGCAAACATCACCGAATTCGTTAAAAGCGATTAAGAAAAATCAACAATTTCATAATCTTGAGGACCACCCTCAAGTCGACCGCGACTGTTCACCGGCAAAGGTTAACGACGGCTCGGGTCCATCGAGGACCAAGCATGAATCGGGCCAACTTCTCGATTCAGCATCTGGTGAGACTCATCGTCAGAAAATCCACATATAGCCGTGAACAAAACCTGAATCAGAGCGAGTCAGCGATTCGTCGCTGATTCGTTCCAGACTCGTTCCAGCCGTTAACAACAGCCGATTTGGACCGTCCCCGGCTGTCCTCGCTTGTCCCCAAAGGAACATTCCGCTTTCGCTTGGCGTACTAAATCCCTATGTGTCGGCTGTCACACGCGGCGGCGCCGCCGCGCCCCCGACCAAAAGCGGCAGAAACACTTATTTCCGAGCCGATGAATATCCAGCCGAAACACTCCCAGCCGCTGATCCTTTCGGGCCGCGACGTGACGGCCGTGCTAGGCCCCACCAACACCGGCAAGACCCATCTCGCCATCGAGCGCATGGTCGCGCATGAGACCGGCATCATCGGCCTGCCGCTGCGGCTGCTCGCCCGTGAGGTCTATGCCCGCGTCTGCGAGAAGGTGGGCGCCCACAAGGTGGCGCTGATCACCGGCGAGGAGAAGATCCAGCCTGCCGGCGCGAAATACTCGGTCTGCACCGTCGAAGCGATGCCGCGCGAAACCGACGCCGCCTTCGTCGCCATCGACGAGGTGCAGCTCGCCGGCGATCTCGAGCGCGGCCACATCTTCACCGACCGCATCCTGCATCTGCGCGGCAGGCAGGAGACGCTGCTTCTGGGCGCAGCCACCATGCATGGCATTCTGCAGAAGCTGCTGAAGGGCGTGTCGGTGGTGACGCGGCCGCGGCTTTCGCATCTCGCCTATGCCGGCTCGAAGAAGCTCACCCGGCTGCCGCGGCGCACGGCGATCGTCGCCTTCTCGGCTGACGAGGTCTATGCCATCGCCGAACTGATCCGCCGCCAGCAGGGCGGCGCCGCCGTCGTGCTCGGGGCGCTCTCGCCGCGCACCCGCAACGCGCAGGTGGAGATTTTCCAGTCCGGCGACGTCGACTATCTCATCGCCACCGACGCCATCGGCATGGGGCTGAACCTCGACCTCGATCATGTCGCCTTCGCCCAGAACCGCAAGTTCGATGGCTATCAGTATCGCAACCTGACCGCGGCCGAGCTCGGCCAGATCGCCGGCCGCGCCGGCCGGCATCTGCGCGACGGCACATTCGGCGTCACCGGCCAGGTCGATCCGTTCGACGAGGATCTGGTCAGGAAGATCGAGGCGCACGACTTCGACCCGGTGAAGGTGCTGCAGTGGCGCACCGCCGGTTTCGACTTTTCCAGCCTCGATGCGCTCAAGCGCTCGATCGAGACCAATGCGCCGGTCGAAGGGCTGACCCGAGCGCTGCCGGCTGTCGACGCGCAGGCGCTGGAGCATCTGTCGCGCGACGGCGATATCCGCGCCCTCGCCTCCGGCAAGGAGCGCGTCGCGCTGCTCTGGGAAGCCTGCGCCCTGCCGGACTACCGCAAGATCGCGCCGGCCCAGCATGCCGACCTTATCGCCTCGATCTATACGGACCTTGCCCGCCATGGCCATGTCGATGAGAATTACATGGCCGAGCAGGTGCGGCGCGCCGACACGACGGAGGGCGATATCGACACGCTCTCGCACCGGATCGCGCAGATCCGCACCTGGACTTTCGTCTCCAATCGCCCTGGCTGGCTGGCCGATCAGCTACACTGGCAGGAAAAGACGCGCGAAATCGAAGACAGATTGTCGGATGCGCTGCATGAGCGGTTGACGAAACGCTTTGTAGACCGCAGGACTTCCGTCCTCATGCGGCGCCTTAGAGAAAATACCATGCCTGAAGCCGAAATCAGCCCAACCGGAACCGTCCTCGTCGAAGGCCATCATGTCGGCGAGTTGCAGGGTTTCCGCTTCACCGCCGACCAAAGCGCCGGCGGCGAGGACGCCAAGGCGGTGCGCACCGCCGCCCAGAAGGCGCTTGCGGCCGAGTTCGAGGCGCGCGCCGAACGTTTTGCCGCGTGCGCCAACGGCGATCTGGCTTTGGGCTCCGACGGCGTCTTGCGCTGGATCGGCGCGCCGATCGGCACGCTGGTGGCCGGCGACGAGGCGCTGAAGCCGCGTCTGGTCCTGCTTGCCGACGAGCAGCTGACTGGCCCTGGCCGCGACAAGGTCGCGGCGCGCGCCGAGCGTTTCGTCAATTTCCAGATCGAGTCACTGTTGAAGCCGCTGGTCGATTTGAAGAATGCCGACCAGCTCACCGGCATCGCGCGCGGCATCGCCTTCCAGCTGGTCGAGCATTTCGGCCTGATCAATCGCCGCGACATCGCGGAGGAGATGAAGTCGCTCGACCAGGAAGGCCGCGCAGCACTGCGCCGCCTCGGCGTGCGCTTCGGCGCCTACCATGTCTTCGTGCCGGCGCTCATCAAGCCGGCGCCGGCCGGCCTGGTGACGCTGCTCTGGGCGTTGAAGAACGACGGCAAGGACAAGCCGGGCTTCGGCGATGTGGTGCACGCGCTGGCCTCCGGCCGCACCTCGGTGGTCATCGACCCGGCCTTCGACAAGACCTTCTACAAGCTCGCCGGCTATCGCAATCTCGGCCGCCGCGCCGTGCGCATCGATATCCTCGAGCGGCTTGCCGACCTCATCCGCCCGGCGACCAACTGGAAGCCCGGCCTCGGCCAGCGCCCTGACGGCGCCTATGACGGCCACGCCTTCATGGTGACGCCGCCGATGATGTCGATCCTCGGCGCCACCGCCGACGACATGGAAGAGATCCTGAAAGGCCTCGGCTACCGCTCCGAGGCAAAGCCGGCCGCCGAAGTGAAGGCGAAACTCGAAGCGCAGGACAACGCTGCCCGCGAAGCGGCCGCAGCGAAGCTCGCGGCAGAAGAGGCAGCCCGCGCCGCGCAGGCGGCGGAAGCTGCGGCAACGGACGCGTTCGCAGTGGCACCTGTCGAGGGTTCGGAGCCGGCTGCCGCTGTAGAGACCGCCGCCGAAGCTCCGGCCGAGGCCGCGGAAGTAGCCCACCCTGCAGAGGATACTGCGGTGCTTGAGTCGGCCGAACCCGCCGAAGTGCCCATCTCCCCCTCGACGGGGGGGGTCGCGGCGCGAAGCGAGGCGGGTGAGGGTGACGGCGCCGACGATGCACAGAACACCGATACCGGTGGCGCGCCCCCCGCCGCGGCGCTGCGCGCCGACCCTCCCCACGAGGGGGAGGGTGAAGCCGACGCGTCCGCAGCCGAACCGGAGGAACCTAAACCGGTCCTCCTGTGGCGCCAGGCGCGTTTCGACCATCAGCGTCCGCGCCACCGCCACGACAACCGTCGTGACAGTCGCCCGCGCGGTGGCCAGCCCTCACGCGACGGCCAGCCGGGTGCCGCAACCAGCCCGCCCGGCGATCGCCCGGCCAATGAAGGCCGCCGCGAGCAGCGCGACGGCGCCGGCAAGCCGCGCTTCGACCGCTCGAAGTTCAAGCCGAGGCCGGAGACGGGCGACCGGCGCGAGGGCGGTGAACGGCGCGAGGGCAGGCCGCAAGGTGAACGCCCGGATCGCCACGAGGGGGGCCGCCGCGAGGGCCGGTCCGACTGGAAGGGCAACAGGCAGGACGGCAACGGCAACGCTCCGGGCGGCAAGCCGGCCTTCCAGGGCAAGCCGCGCGAAGAACGCCCGCAGCGCTTCGATCCGGATTCGCCCTTCGCCAAGCTCGCCGCCTTGCGCGACCAGCTGAAGAAATAGGCTAGAGCATGATCCCGAAAAGTGGGAACCGGTTTTCGAATAAGATCATGCTCCAACAAAGCTAGCCCGATGGTTGGAGAAGGCCGCCAACGCATCGACAAATGGCTGTTCTTCTCGCGCGCGCTGAAGTCGCGGTCCCTGGCGGCAAAAGTCGTCGTCGCTGGACGCGTCCGCATCAATCGCGACAAAGCAGCGCAGGCCTCGGATTTGGTGAAGCCCGGCGACGTGCTGACCATCACGCTCGAGGGCCGTATCCTGGTCTGGAAAGTGCTGAATTGCGGCACGCGGCGCGGCCCGGCCGACGAGGCGCGCCTGCTTTACGAGGACATGTCGCCGGCACCGACACCCAAAGGCGAGGCTGTCCCGGATGCCATTCCGGCCTTGCGCGAGGCCGGCAGCGGCCGCCCGACCAAACGCGAGCGCCGGCAGACCGACAGGCTGCTTGGCGACGACTGAGACATAGCCGGATCCCGGCGCGGCCAGTGCAATTCCAGGAAAAGTGCGCAGCGGTTAGGTTCGGCGACTTCGCCGTAGCCTTCAGTCCGGAATTGCGTAAAGATGAGGAGGCCGGCGATTTTATGAATTGCTGAGCCGCTCCAAGGTGGGAACTCCATTCCGCCACACCGGCTTAGGTAGCAAGCCCTGCCCTTGCAAGCGGCGGGCAAAGGCGTTACCTCAGCCAAAAAGCCCAACAAAATGGGACGTTCCGGAGCCTGCAATGACCTATGTCGTGACCGACAATTGCATCAAATGCAAATACATGGACTGCATAGAGGTCTGTCCGGTCGACTGTTTCTACGAGGGCGAGAACATGCTCGTCATCCATCCCGACGAGTGCATCGACTGCGGCGTGTGCGAGCCCGAATGCCCGGCCGACGCGATCAAGCCGGACACCGAGGGCGGCCTCGACAAATGGTTGCAGGTCAACTCCGAATACGCCGAGAAATGGCCCAATATCACCGCCAAGAAAGAGCCGCCGGCGGACGCCAAGACCTTCGACGGCGAGACCGGAAAGTTCGAGAAATATTTCTCGGCGGAGCCCGGCGAAGGCGATTGATGTGGGCGCTGCCAACGCCGGCATGACGCGGCGTAACGGGGTCGATACAAATACTGTCTTGACAGGCAGCGGCCTCGTTTGGCGTCAGCGAACGCAGCAAAACCTTGATTCTTCCGACTTTTTGTGTTACATCAGCCAAACATGCCGGTGACACAACGTCGATTTATGGCGCTAACGCCCCAAATCACTGAAAGGTGAGCTTCTCAAACCCGAACCAGAGCGATCTGGGACAGGCAGCAGCATTCGTGCGCTTTGCTGGTCTCGGCTTTTTCCGGTGGGTTCGCCTGTTGTGCGGCTAATGATCGGCTATCGCCGGTCACACGAGTTCAGCCGGCGCCGCCATGCCGGCGCTACAACCAAGGAGTTCAGGGCGTAATGGCAACGATCACCCCGCAGAAGAAGTCCACCGCGGCCCGCCACGGGTTCAAGACCGGCGAGTTCATCGTCTACCCGGCGCATGGCGTCGGCCAGATCGTGGCGATCGACGAGCAGGAAGTTGCAGGTCACAAGCTGGAACTGTTCGTCATCGATTTCCAGAAGGACAAGATGCGTCTGAAAGTGCCGGTCGCCAAGGCTACCTCGATCGGCATGCGCAAGCTGTCGGAAGAGGACTATGTCGACCGCGCGCTGAAGGTCGTGCAGGGCCGCGCCCGCATCAAGCGCACCATGTGGTCGCGCCGCGCGCAGGAATATGATGCCAAGATCAATTCCGGCGACCTGATCTCCATCTCGGAAGTGGTGCGCGACCTCTATCGCGCCGACAACCAGCCGGAGCAGTCCTATTCCGAGCGTCAGTTGTATGAAGCCGCGCTCGACCGCATGGCCCGCGAGATCGCCGCGGTGAACCGCATGTCGGAAACCGAGGCGGTGCGCCTCATCGAGGTCAACCTCAACAAGGGTCCGAAGCGCGGCGCCAAGGCCGACAACGAAGAGTCCGAACAGGAAGAAGCCGCCTGAGCTTTTTCGCTTTTCAGCACGAAAAACCCGGCTTCGCGCCGGGTTTTTTGTTTTTGGTAGCCAACTCTACGCCCCGCTGCCGGCTTCCTTCTGTGCCTCCTCCTGCCGCAGCGACGCAATGAAGCGCTTGGTACGCTCGCGCTCGGGGTTGTCGAACACGACCGAAGCCGGACCTTTCTCGACGATCGCGCCGGCATCGAGGAAGACGACCTCCTGCGCGATCTTGGAGGCGAGCCGCAGATCATGCGTGGCCATCACCATGGTCGTGCCCTCGCGGGCAAGCTGCCCAAGCACGTCGACCACTTCCTGCGCCAGTTCCGGATCGAGCGCCGAGGTCGGCTCGTCGCAGAGCAGCACGCGCGGCGACGGCGCCAGCGCCCTGGCGATCGCCACGCGCTGCTGCTGACCGCCCGACAGCGTCGACGGCCAGGCATCGGCCTTGTGCGCCATGCCGACCTTTTCGAGCAGCGCCATCGCCCGCTCGCGCGCCCTTGGCTCAGGCCATTTCAGCACCGTCACCAGCCCTTCCATGACATTCTCGATCGCCGTGCGATGCGGGAAGAGCTGGAAATTCTGGAACACCATGCCGGTCTGCAGGCGTATGCGCTGGATTTCCTTGGCCGGCACCTTGCCGCCCGGATGGAACGCAATCGTCTCGTCGCCGATGCGCAAGCTGCCGGAAGTCGGAATCTCCAAGAGGTTGATGCAACGCAGCAGTGTGCTTTTTCCCCCGCCCGATGGGCCGACCAGCGCCGTCACGCTGCCTTCGTCCAGGCTGACGGTGACGCCCTTCAGCACCAGATTGTCGCCGAAGCGCTTTTCGATGGCGGTGAGGCCGATCATGCGTTGGCCTCCAGGAATCCGCCATAGCGGTTGAGCCGCACCTCCAGCCGCGCCTGCAGCGCCGACAGCACCGAGCTCAATGCCAGATAGAGCGCCGCCGCCTCGACATAGAGGATCAGCGGCTCATAGGTGGTGGCGACGATGCGCTGCGCGGCCTGGAACATCTCGGGCACCGTGATCGCGGCCGCCAGCGACGTGTCCTTGACCAGCGAGATGAATGTGTTGGAAAGCGGCGGCACCGCGACGCGGCCGGCTTGCGGAAGGATCGTGCGCCGCATCGCCTGGCTCCAGGTCATGCCGATCGAATAGGAGGCCTCCCATTGGCCCTTCGGCACCGAGCCGATGACGGCGCGGATGATCTCCGACGTATAGGCGCCGATGTTGAGCGTGAAGCCGATCAGCGCCGCGGGAAAGGCATTGAGCAGGATGCCGACCGAAGGCAGGCCGTAGAAGATCAGGAACAACTGAACGAGCAGCGGCGTGCCGCGAAAAATCCAGACATAGAAGCGCACCAGCGCGACCAGCGGCTTCGGACCGAACAGCCGGATCAGCGCCGTCACCAGTCCGGCGATCAGCCCAAGCGCGAAGGACAAGAGCGTCAGCGGTACGGTGAAGATCAGCGCCGCCCACAACAGCGTCGGCAACGATTCCAGCATCAATTGCAGCCAGTGCGGCACGGAGCGCTTCTCCTTTCCAGATACGGCGGCACCTTCCCCCGTACGGAGTGACTATCAAGCAAAAATCGGCGGGCCGTCAAAGACGGCCCCAATGAATGTCACGCAAGAAATGCGGGCCGTCGTTGACGGCCCCGATGAATGTCACGCAAGAAATGGCGGGCCGTCGTTGACGGCCCGCCGGTATGCGAACAAAGAGAACGGTGGCTTACTTGGAAACGTCCTGGCCGAAATAAGTGTCTGCGATCTTCTTGTAGGTGCCGTCGGCCTTGATGTCGGCCAGCGCCTTGTTGATGGCCGCGACAAGTTCCGGATCGCCCTTGCGCACGATGACGCCGGAATAGTCGGCGTTCTCTTCCTGCGCGGCGATCTTCACATTGGCGTCGGGCTTGTGCTTCTTGAAGTCGAGGAAGGACAGGCTGTCGTTGATGGTGGCATCGGCGCGGCCGGTGAGCAGAAGCTGGATCGACTGGTCGAAGCCGTCGGTGCCGACCAGTTCGGCGCCATTGGTTTCGGCGAGCTTGCCGAAATTCGAGGTCAGCGACTGCGCCGACTTCTTGCCCTTGAGGTCGGCGAAGGTCTTGATGTCGGTGTTGTCGCCGCGCACGATCAGCACGGCCTTCGAGGCGATGTAGGGATCGGAGAAATCATACTTCGCCTTGCGCGCATCGGTGATGCCGACCTCGTTGATGACGGCGTCGTAGCGGTTGGCGTCGAGGCCGGCGATCAGGCCGTCCCACTTGCCTTCGAGGAACTCGACCTTGACGCCGAGCTTGTCGCCGATGGCTTTGGCGATCTCGACATCGAACCCGACCAGGGCGTTGGATTCGTCGTGATAAGTGAAGGGCGCGTAGGTGCCTTCCGTGCCGACCTTGAGTACGCCGGCCTGCTTGATCTGGTCGAGATTGGCACCGGCATGGCCGGCGGTGACCGCCAGAACCTGCAGCGTTCCGGCGACAAGGAGCGATTTAAGCCATTTCATTTTTCTGTGATCCCGTTTTGACCGGTGCCCCGGTTCGATTGTGAGAGCCGGAAACTGACAGATAGAAGGTTGCGAAATAAGGAACCAGATTTCAAAAATCGGCTCTGCCAGAAATCTGATGCTCAAAATCACCCGGTAATCCGCCAGGCGGCTTTCCGGGCCCGATAACAAAATGTTCCCGCTGGCAACATTTGCCCCCTCGGGCGGCGGAACCATCCATGCGCCTGACACGTTGCATGGCTGTTGTAGGGCACGGCGGCGCCTTTTCAACCGCCGCCATCGCAATCACCGCCAAAAGGGAGCCGGCATGATCGAGGACGCGGCAGGACGGACACTGGTCCGCGCGGCAATGAGGGCTCCCTATCTCGAGCGCGACGAGGAGCATGTCCTTGCCCTGCGCTGGAAGGAGGAGAACGACCAGCACGCGCTGCACAGGATCACCGTCGCCCATATGCGCCTGGTCATCTCAATGGCTTCGAAATTCCGCCACTACGGCCTGCCGCTCGGCGACTTGATCCAGGAGGGCCATGTCGGCCTGCTCGAGGCGGCGGCCCGTTTCGAGCCCGCGCGCGAAGTGCGCTTCTCTACCTACGCCACCTGGTGGATCCGCGCCTCGATGCAGGATTATATCCTGCGCAACTGGTCGATCGTGCGCGGCGGCACCAGTTCGGCGCAGAAGGCGCTGTTCTTCAATCTCAGGCGTTTGCGCGCCCGCCTCGCCAACGGCGCCGAGCCCATCTCCAATGCCTCGCTCTACCACGAGGTCTCCGTGGCGCTCGGCGTGCCGGAAGCCGACGTAGCGATGATGGATTCGCGCCTGTCCTCTCCCGACAGCTCGCTCAACGCACCTTTGGCCGACGAGAACGGTGCCGCCGAGCGGATGGATTTCCTGGTCTCCGAAGACCCGCTTCCCGACGAGATCGTCGGCGAAAGGATCGATGTCCAGCGCCGCGCCGTCTGGCTGAGGAGCGCGCTCAGCGCGCTCAACGCCCGCGAGCTCCGGATCATCGAGGAGCGCCGGCTGAGCGATGACGGCGCCACGCTGGAATCGCTTGGCGAGCAGCTCGGCATCTCCAAGGAGCGTGTCCGCCAGATCGAAGCCCGCGCCATGGAAAAACTGAAGCTGGCGCTGGTGAAGCAGAACCCTGAATTTCTCGCGGAAGCCGCCTGATACAGCGCTCGAATTCGATTTTAAGAAATTAGTAAATAAGAAAATATCGCTATCGCGGCAATTTTCCTTCATCCATACTTACGGATTGTGAGGTCTTTAACAGACCATTGCATCGCAATTGGCCTTCTTGAAGCCTCCAGATCATACGGATGGGGGATTTGCCATGCTGCGATGCTGCGTGTTCCTTGCGGCCCTGGTTCTCATGGCCTTTACGACGATGGACGCCCGGGCGGATCGAAGGGTCGCCCTCGTCATCGGCAATTCGGAATACCGCGAAATCCCGGCTCTCAAAAACCCAGACAAGGACGCCGAGGATGTGTCGAAGACATTCCGGCTGGCCGGCTTCGAGGTGTTCACCGGGAAGGATCTGACCAGGCTTCAGTTCGAGGAGCAGTTCCGCAACTATCTCGCGGCAGCAGACGGGGCCGACCTGGCGGTCGTTTATTATTCGGGTCACGGCTTTCAGATCGGCGGTGAGAATTTCCTGATCCCGGTCGATGCGTCGCTGAAAGACCCGGCCGACATGGAAGTTCAGGCGATCAAGGTCGACGACGTTCTGCAGCAGTTGCGCTCGAAATCGAAGATCCAGGTGATCATCCTCGATGCCTGCCGCAACAATCCTTTCCCGCGCAAGGACTATTGGCTGCGCGATCAATTGATCGTCGCCAGCGGCACCGGTCTTGCGCAAGTGACGGGCTCGCAGAATACGCTGATCGCCTTCGCCACCGAGCCCGGCGCCGTCGCCTATGACGGCAGCGGCGGCCTCAGCCCGTTTTCGTCCGCCTTCTCCCGCCGCGCGCTGGCGCCAAACCAGGAGATCCGCTCGGTCATGGCGGCCGTGCGCCGCGATGTGGTCAAGGCGACCAACGGCAAGCAGGTGCCGTGGGAAAACTCCTCGCTGCTTGACGACGTGGTGCTGATGCGCGGTGCGAACACCGAGGCTCGGCAAGTCATCGCCTCGCCCGACGGACAGCGGCAACAGGGGTTGACCGAACGCGGAATCCGCATCGCCACCGCCGCCAAGGCGATCGACGACCGCGACATCAGCGTCCCGGTCGGCGTCGGCCCGGTTCCGCTGAAACTTGGTCTCCCGGCCAGCGATGCCTCGATCATCCTCAAGCTGGCGAACTACCCGGCAACCGGGACGCTGTCGCTGCCGGATCGCGTCCTGTCGCCGCAATCGGACCTGATGGCCGCTGAAGTCAATGATTTGCGCTACGAACCGCAGATCGGCTCGGCGGCTCCCGTCGAAATCGGCTTTCAAATCGGCGGCGGCGGCACGTCCAAGCGAGCGACGATGAAGCTGTCGCCAAGCGTCGATCCCTGCGACCAGGCCGCCGGCGAGCCGCTCGACCTGCAAGGCGTTGTCCCCGGCCGGTTGCCGAATGAGATTGGCGGCGGGGCGGTGGAGGCTTGCGCGGCGGCGGTTGACACCTATCCCGACGTCGCCCGTTTCCGTTACGAGCTAGGGCGGGCATTGCTCGCGGCCGGCAAGGTCGACGAGGCAAGGCAGGCCATTCAAGATGCTGCCGACAAGGGACATGCCCGTGCGATCTTCCAACTCGGCTACATCGCCTCGTCCGGCCTAGGGACGGCCATGGATACGACGAAAGCGAACGGCTTCTATTCCAAGGCGTCCGACAAGGGAGATCCCTACGCGATGGCCGCCTGGGGACGCGCCTTGTTCAATGGCATCGGCGTCCAGCGAGACACCGGCAAGGGGCTTGACCTGCTGCTCCAGGCTGCGGCGATGGGGCATGTCAATGCCATGACCGATCTCGCCCTGATCTTCAAGGAAGGTCGCAATAGCGTGCCCGCCGATCCGGCCAGAGCCCTGGCTTTTCTCAAGGCCGGCATCGAGCGGCAGGACGTCTATTCGATGAGCATTCTCGGTCTTGCCCGGCGCAGCACCCAGACGGTCGCGGTGTGCAAGCCGAAGATCGTCCGAAAAATAGTTACGAAGATAAAGGTAGTCCGCATACCCACGCCAACGGTCGTCGGGACACCGGTCAAGCCGATACAGAACGATACCGGACCGGCGCCTTGGCGCGGCACTGGCGGCGATCATCCCGAGCCCACAGGCGGCAGCGGCAACGCCGGCAGCACCAGCTCTGACACCGGCAGCACCGGCGGTTTCTCCAGCGTCAGCACCGGGTTCTGACGAACAGCAGCAGCAATGGCGTGCGCGGGGTCAACCGGATAGACGGCGTCGACCCGATTTCTGGCGGAGCCGCCTGAATGCGGACGCCGGCCCTATCTATCGGTGACGATCTTGACCTTGTCGCCGGCCGACACCGTCGCGCCGGGCGACATGGCGTTGAGCACCCGGAAAAGATCGAGCTTGCGGTCGACGCCGACCATTTGCGCGGCGAGCGAGCCCATGGTCTGGCCGGCCTGAACGGTGACGACGCGGATATGCAGCGGCTTCAACGCGGCCTTCTCGGCCGGGCTGAGCACACGGAAGGACGCACTGACCGACCGCGCGACCGGGTCCAGCGCGGTGCTTGCTGAGGGCGCGGCCGTCAGCAGCCTGTAGACCTGTCCACCGGCGCGGATCACCGCGATGTCGAACTGCCAGCCTTGCGCGCTGGCATGCGCCATCGCCGCCTCGTTGCCGTTGATCGTGTCCTGGCGCACGCTGGCGTCTTCGAGACCGGCCACCCAGCCGCTGCGGATGTAATCCGTGAGCGACACGGACTTGTTGATAGCCACGCCGTCGAAACGGATGGCGATGTCGCCCGGCCCGGTCGCGGTGACGGCGGCAGCCGTATTGTCGATGACGAAACCGTTCGGCACCGTGAAGGAGACACCTAGATTGGGGTGCATGAAGGTCTGGCCGCGCACATAGCCTTCTTCCGGCGTGTCGCCGTAAAGCAGGCCGTCAATGCCGGCTAGGAAGGGGTCGCGGTCGCGCGTGCCGAAGCCGGGCGGGCCGAAATTGCGCGCGAGGCGCTGCGCCAGCTCGATGCGCTGCGGCGTGTTCGGGTGCGTCGCCAGGAAGTCGAGGCTGGCGTCGGTGGCGCCGCTGACCGAGCGGAAATCGGTATAGGCCGACATCGACTGCAGGAAGCGGCCGGCGGCATAGGGATCATAGCCCGCCTCGCCGATCGACTTGATGCCGATGGCGTCGGCCTGCAGTTCCTGGTTGCGCGAGAATTGCGCGAGCCTCAGCTTGCCACGGATGAGTGCCGCCTTGGCGGTTGGACTGTCGCCGAGCACGTCGGAAACCACCTTGGTCGCCAGGCCTTCCTCGGCCTCGAGCTGCTGCCGCTGCAGCCCATGATTGGCGGTGACGTGGCCCATCTCATGCGCGATGACGGCGGCAAGCTCGGAGGAATCGTTAGCCAGCGCCAGCAGGCCTCGCGTCACGTAGAGATAACCGCCCGGCAGCGCGAAGGCGTTGACGTTGGGCGAATTGAGGATGGTGATGCGATAGGTCTGGGTCGGATTGGCCGACACCACCGTCAGGTTGCCGACGACCTTGGCCACCATGCGCTCGAGCTTGGGGTCGGAATACTCGCCGCCATAGGTGGCCAGGATGCGCGGATGCTGCGCCTTCGCCATTTCGGCGAGCTTGGCGTTGGCGACGACATTGTCGACGGTGATCGGCTTGTCGGAAGGCTGGAAGCCGCTCTCCTGCACATCCGGCGGCGTGAACATCTGGCAGCTCGCCAGCACGGCAACGCTCGCCAGCGCGAAAAATCGTGCCAGCGGCCTCATCCACACCTTCTCAGCGCCGGTCGACAGATCGGCTTCCTTTCGAAATCTTTCGGCAAATCACGTCCCCCCCGGAACCAGCATGGCCGGACCTAGCCACACTCCCCCGGACAAGGCAAGCAAACGCCGGATCGCTCGTTGCCGGTTTGGCCGTAAATTATGTCCGCTTCCGGGCAATATGTTGTGATCCGGCAACGGTGCCGCCTCGATCGCCGATATAGCGCCGGAAGGCGTCCGGTCCAGATCGATCGAAGAAATCATCGGCCGGGCCGGTCGCCGCGATTGTGCCTTCATCGAGGAATGCGACGTCCTGGCCGATGCGACGCGCATCTTCGGGCTGATGCGTGACGAAGAGCACCGTCATTTTGCGCTCGGCGTGGATGCCGGCGACAAGGTCGAGCATGTCGTCGCGCAGCGCCGGGCCGAGCGACGCGAAAGGTTCGTCGAGCAGCAATACCGGCCGGTCGCGCAGCAGCACTCTCGCCAGCGCCACGCGCTGCCGCTCGCCGCCGGAAAGCTCGCGCGGCAGCCGCTTTTCCTTGCCCGCCAGGCCAACCCGCGCCAACGCCTCGACGACCGCCGCCCGATCGGCGTCACCGAGCTTCAGCGACGCCGAGCGGCCGAGCCCGACATTGGCTTCGACCGAAAGATGCGCAAACAGGTTGTTTTCCTGGAACACCATCGACACCGGCCGCGCCGAAGGCGGCGCGTCGCCGAGATCGATGCCGCCGATCAGCACCTTGCCTGTACCAGGCGTTTCGAAGCCAGCTATCAGATTGAGCAGCGTCGACTTGCCGGAGCCGCTCGGTCCCATGATGGCGGTGATCCTGCCGGCGGCGAATTCGGCGTCGAAGCGGAAGGACGCCTCGCCATAGCTGAACGAGACGCCGTCCAACGCAACAGCGAGGCCGTTTTGCGCGGCGGTGCCGTTGATGGTCGTCGTCATGAGCTTCCTTCCCGCCCCAACCAGTCGGCGACGACCACCAGCATCAGGCAGACGAGGCCGAGCAGCAAGGCAAGTCCCGCGGCGTCGGCCGTCCGGTAGCTGCCCATGCGCGCCAGCAGAAGATAGGGCAAGGTCTGCACGGAATCGCTGCCGAACAGCGCGATCACGCCGAGATCGCCAAGCGACAGCGCCATGGCGAAGGCAAAGCCAGTGGCCAAAGGCCGCCTGAGCGACGGCCAGTCGACCAGGCGCAGCCGGGTCCAGCCGGATATGCCGAGCGCCAGGCAAAGCCGCTCGTGACGTTCGCTGGCCGCGTCATAGGCGGGGCGAATGGCCCGGATGGCGAAGGGCATCGCCATCACTGCGTTGACGGCGACGACCATGATCGGCGCGATGGCAAAGACATCGGTGACCCCGCGCAGCGCCAGGAACCAGCCGGCGCCGAGCACGATCGGCGGCACGACCAGCACGAAGCCGGCGCCGGTGTCGGTGGCATGTTCGAGCAGGCCCATGGCGCCGCCTGGCCTGCGCCGCAGGGCCAGCGCGCGCCGCGCCGTGATCAGCGCCAGCGACAACGTCACGCTGAGCAGCGCCGCCAGGAAGGCGAGGCCCGCGCTGGTGAGCGTGGCGCGGCGCACCGCCGCTTCACCCCCCAGCCGGCCGAGATCGGCCTCCAGGCCTGAAAGCACGGTCGCTACCATCGGTCCGGCAACGAACAGCAGGGCAAGTGCGATAAGGCCGGCGTTCAGCATGCTTTCCACCCTGCCCGTCGAAAGGTAGCGGCGCGGCGCCACCGGCAGGTTGGCATCGCCGACCGTGTTGGCGCCAAGCCGCGTGAGCACGATGACCACGATGAAGGTCAGCGCGATCTGCAGCAGCGTCAGCACGACGGCGCGCGCGGGATCGAAGTCGAAGCGCAGCGCCTGGTAGATGGCGACCTCCAGCGTCGTCGCCGCCGGACCGCCGCCCAGCGTCAGCACGATGGTGAAGGACGTGATGCAGAGCATGAAGACCAGCCCCGCAATCCCCGGCAGAGCCGCGCGCAGCACCGGCCATTCGATCAGCCGGAAGGCTGGCCGGGCGCCCATGCCAAGCTGGCTCGCCAGCCGCCAATGGTCGGCGGGAATGGTGCCCAGCGCCTCAAGGAACAGGCGCGTCGCCAAGGGCAGGTTGAAGAAGACATGGGCGACAAGGATGCCGGAGAGGCCGTATATCCCCGGCCACTCCCCGCCGCCAAGCCCGGCGAAGACGCCGGCAAAGTACCCCGCCCCGCCATAGAGCGCCAGGATACCGAGCGCGGCGACGATCGCCGGCAGTGCCAGCGGCACGGTGAACAGTTGCAGGATCAGGCGGCGGCCGGCAAAGGCCGGATGCCTCGAAAGCGCGCGCGCCACCAGCAGCGCCGGCGCGACCGACAGCAGCGTCGACAGCAGCGCCTGCCAAAGCGTGAAGCGGGCGACGCGGAAGAGGTAGCCGTCGAAGGCGGCGACAGCACCGGAGAGATCATGCGCGCCTTCGAGGGCGAGACCGGCGAAAGCGCCGCCGATCAAGACCGCGACGGCCGCGAGCGCAATGACGCCGGCGGTTGTGCGGGGATCGCTGGGATGGGGCGTTGCCATTCCCGCCTAGCCAAACACACTGAATGGCTTGGGTAAGGTGGAAGCATTATCTGCGTCGAGTTCCCGCCCACCCCCCTCTGTCCTGCCGGACATCTCCCCCGCAAGGGGGGAGATTGGCAGCTTCGATCGCCGTGCCACTCTTGCAACGTTGGCGATTGGCGAAAGTGGCCGAGCGCTTGATCTCCCCCCTTGCGGGGGAGATGGCCGGCAGGCCAGAGGGGGGTGTTCAAGCGCCATCCTGAAGCCTACTTGCTCATCACCGCCAGCCACTCATCCACCCACGCCTTGCGGTTGGCCGCGACCTCTTGCGGGCTGAACAGCAAGGTCTTGGTCGGCTTCACCAGTTTGTCGAAGGCCGGGTTGAGCGGCTTGTCGGTCTTGCCGGCCGGGAACATCCAGTTGGTTTCCGGAATGACATCCTGGAATTTCGGCCCTGTCATGAAGGCGATGAACTTTTGCGCCAGCGGGTTCGTAGCGCCCGTCGTGGTGATGCCCGCCACTTCGATCTGCAGGTATTCGCCTTCCTCGAAAGAAGCGGCCTGGTAGCGCTCGGTGTTCTCGGCCACCATGTGGTAGGCCGGCGAGGTGGTATAGGACAGCACCATCGGTGCCTCGCCCTTGGTGAACAGGCCATAGGCCTCGCTCCAGCCCGGCGTCACCGTCAGCACCTTCGGCTTGAGCTTTGCCCAGGCCTCCGGCGTTTTGTCGCCATAGACCGACTTCACCCACAGAAGCAGGCCGAGGCCCGGCGTCGAGGTGCGCGGATCCTGGATCACGATCTTGTCCGTGCCGGCGCCCTCGACCAGGTCCTTCAGGCTCTTGGGCGGGGTTTTCAGCTTCTCGGTATCGTAGACGACGGCGAAATAGCCATAGTCGAAGGGCACGAAAGTGTCGTCTTTCCAGCCGCCGGGCACATTGATGCCGGAGACTTCGCCATGCGGCGCGAACAGGCCGCTCGCCTTGGCATCTGCGGTGAGATTGGTGTCGAGGCCGAGCACGATGTCGGCCTTGGTGCTGGCACCCTCCAGCTTGACGCGGTTGAGCAAGGCTACGCCGTCGGCGACCGAGACGAATTCGAGATCGCAGCCGCACTCGGCCTCAAATTCCTTCTTGACGGCCGGTCCAGGCCCCCAGTCGGCCGTGAAGCTTTCATAGGTGTAGATGGTGAGCTTGTCCTTTGCGGTGGCAGGCGCAACGCCTGCCAGAAGCGAAACAAGACCGGTTGCGAGAATAAGCTTGGACAATATCGCGCGCATCGGCGCCTCCTTCGTTCGAGTGACAAGGAATTGAGGCGTCGGATGGTCCGAAACGTCTAATCCCTCCGCCGGTACAAACCGGATCAGGTTCAGCGGGTTGGCTTTCGCCTCTCAGCCGGATCACGTCCGGCACCCCGTTAGAGCGTTTCGACAGATAGGCCCGGCCGAAGCGGCGCGCAAGCGGAAGTTTGCCGGGCAGCTAAAGCAATTCCAGGAAAAGTGCGCAGCGGTTTTCCGTCCGGAATTGCGCAAGGATAAAGCCTTGGAGCGGCTCTGCAATTCTATCAATCGCTGAGCCGCTCCAACGTTCGGGCGGGACCTTGGACGCGACGTGCGGCGCTGCCCGGCTTCCGTTTCGCACGCCGGGCTGGTAAGGGCCACGGCCATGGGCACATTCACCATCCTGCTTGGCGGCGAACTCATCCGCACGCCCCGGCTCGAACGCCAGATCGAGGGTTCGCGCGTCATCGCCGCGGATGCCGGCATCGGCCATGCCCGCTTGCTTGGCCTGGTGCCGGAGCTCTGGGTCGGCGATTTCGACTCGGTACCGGCGAACCTGCCGAGAGATCTGGCCGACGTGCCGCGCAAGGTCTTTCCGGCCGAGAAGGACATGACCGATGGCGAGCTCGCCATAGCGGAGGCGCTTCAGCGCGGCGCCACCAGTCTCGTGCTTGCCGGCGCCTTCGGCGGCAAGCGCGCCGACCATGCGTTCCTGCATCTGGCGCTGGCCGTGCGCTTGGCTGCTGCCGGCACGCGAGTGCTGCTGACCAGCGGCGCGCAAGAGGGCGTTCCCATCCTGCCTGGCAAGGCCAGCTTCGATTATGATGACGGCACCTTGTTTTCGGTGCTCGGTTTCTCCGAGCTTTCGGGCCTGACGGTCACCGGCGCCAAATGGCCGCTGGACCGCGTCGAGGTGGCGTTCGGCTCCTCGCTCACTATATCAAACGAGGTCAAAGGGCGGCTTGGCGTCGCGCTTGAGCGCGGCCGGGCGTTGCTTCTGGCCCACCCCTATCCCCTTCCTGAAAGCTGACATTTCCAGAAAGTTGACATGGCGCCGCCACTCCTCAATCTCGACGGCATTAAACTGACCTTCGGCGGCGCCCCGCTGCTCGACGGCGCGGCACTCAGCGCATCCGCCGGCGAGAAGATCGCGCTGGTCGGCCGCAACGGCTCGGGCAAGTCGACGCTTCTCAAGATCGCCGCCGGGATGATCGAGCCGCAGGACGGCGAGGTGTTCCGCCAGCCTTCGGCAACGGTCCGCTATCTGCCGCAGATGCCGGATATGGATGGTTTTGCCAGCGTGCGCGCCTATGTCGAGGCGGGCCTCGGCCCGGCCGACGATCCGCATCGCGCCACTTATCTGACGGAACATCTCGGCCTTACCGGCGAGGAGCGGCCGAACGACCTTTCCGGCGGCGAGGCGCGTCGCGCCGCCCTCGCCCGCGTCATGGCGCCGGAGCCCGATATCCTCCTGCTTGACGAGCCGACCAACCATCTCGACCTGTCGGTCATCGAATGGCTGGAAGAAGAACTTGCCCGCACCTCGTCGGCGGTGATCCTGATCTCGCACGACCGCCGCTTTCTCGAGCGCGTTTCGCGCGCCACGGTCTGGCTCGATCGCGGCCAGACCCGCCGGCTGGACAAGGGCTTTGCCCATTTCGAGGAATGGCGCGACCAGGTGCTGGAGGAGGAAGAGCGCGACCAGCACAAGCTCGGACGCCAGATCGTGCGCGAGGAGCACTGGCTGCGCTATGGCGTGACGGCCAGGCGCAAGCGCAACATGCGCCGCCTCGGCGAACTGCAGACGATGCGCCAGCGCTTCCGCAGCCATCGCGGCGCCGAAGGCACCGCCACTATGCTGGCGAGCGACGCCGCCGAATCCGGCAAGCTGGTGATCGAGGCCAAGGGCATCGAAAAGAGCTTCGGCGACCTCACCGTGGTCAAGGGCTTCTCGACCCGTATCCAGCGCGGCGACCGCGTCGGTCTGGTCGGACCGAACGGCGCCGGCAAGACGACGCTTCTGAAGATGCTGACCGGCGAGCTGGCGCCGGATGCCGGCGGCGTGCGGCTCGGCGTCAATCTGGAGATCGCAACGCTCGACCAGAAGCGCGAGGCCGTCGACCCGCAGGAGACCCTGGCGCATTACCTGACCGACGGTCGCGGCGAGAACCTCGTCATCAATGGCGAGCAGCGCCACGTCGTCTCCTACATGAAGGATTTCCTGTTCAAGCCGGAGCAGGCACGCACGCCGGTGCGCGAACTTTCCGGCGGCGAGCGGGCGCGGCTGCTGCTCGCCCGCGTTCTGGCCAGGCCGGCGAACTTGCTGGTGCTCGACGAGCCGACCAACGATCTCGACATGGAGACGCTGGAACTGCTGCAGGAACTGGTCGCGGGCTTTGCCGGAACCGTGATCCTGGTCAGCCACGACCGCGACTTCCTCGACCGCACCGTCACCAGCGTGATTGCGCCCGACGGCGGCGGGCGCTGGATCGAATATGCCGGCGGCTATTCCGACATGCTGGCGCAGCGCGGCGGCTCGAAGCTGGAAGACCGCAGGGCGAGGTCGAAAGCCGAGGCGAGCGAGGCTGCGCCGAAAGCCGAACAAGCCGCGCCGAAGGGTTCGGCGAAGAAGCTCTCGTTCAAGCAGAAATTCGCATTGGACTCTCTGCCCAAAAAGATCGAAGCGGTCACCGTTTCGATCGCCAGGCTGGAGAACAATATCGCCGACCCCGCCTTCTACGAACGCGATCCCGTTTCATTTCAGAAGACCATCGCCGCGCTCGACAAAGAGCGCACGACCCTCGCCACGCTCGAGGAGGAGTGGCTGGAACTGGAGATGCTGCGCGAAGAGATGGAAGGGTAGCACCATCTTCATTGCAAAGGCTCCGGCGTGCGCATAAGATATGCGCATAATGAGGCGCCACCATGCGCAAGATCGCGACGAATGCAGTCCGTCAACCGGCTAATCTATCTATCGATTCTCAGCTCATGGCGGAAGCCAAAGGACTCAACGTGAATGTATCGCGTGCAGCGGAGGCCGGGATAGCGGAAGCGGTCGCGGCCGAGAAGACACGGCTATGGAAGCTTGAAAACCGCGCGACGATGGACGCCTGGAACGACTATGTCGACAAGCACGGCATCCCGCTCACTGAACATCGGCAATTCTAATGGCACGCTATGACGTCTTCGCCAGCAGCATCGAAGGCGCCTATCTGCTCGACGTTCAATCCGACCTGCTCGACCACTTCAAGACCCGCGTGGTCGTTCCGCTTCTGCCGCTGACCTCAGCACCTTCGCCAATGCGCAAACTGCATCCGGTCTTCGAGATCAACGGCCGGAAGATGGTGATGGCCACCCACCTGATTGCCACGGTCGCGGCGACCGAACTCGGCGAAAATCGAACCAATCTTATGAGCCACCACGACGATGTCGTCGCGGCGCTCGATATGCTCTTTCAAGGCTTTTAAGTCGCCTATCTGTTGTTTTTACGCAATTCCGGACGGAAAACCGCTCACACTTTTCCTGGAATTGCTCCTCACCCCGACGTCTTCGCCGCCCAGGCCTTCAGCGCCTCGTCGAACACCTTCTCGCCCGGGATGCCCTTTTCCATGGTGAGCAGCGCGCGGCGCCCGGTTTTGTAGACCACCGGCACGTCGATCCAAGCCTGTCCCCTCAGCAGCGTCAGGTTGGCGTCCACGTCGGCCTTGGTGTCGTTGAGCGCGACGAGGAAGAAGCCGTCGCCGATCTTGGCCGGAAGGCCGATCAGCGGACTGCCGGCATCCTGCTCCGAACTCTTCATGGCAATGCGCAGAAGGCCGTCGACGCCGCCGCCGTCGAAGTCTTTCGGCGTCAGAAAGATCATTTCGATGATATGGCTGGCCGGCAAGGTCTGGTCGGCGTTGCGCCGGATCGTCATGCGAAGCTGGATGTTCTTGCCGGGGATCGTCGCCTCGGCGCGGATTGCCGGTTCCGGCGGCAGATCGCCGCCAGGCGATTCCTGCACCAGCGACCACACGATGCTGCCGGGCTCGGCCGTGCCCTGCTGGGTGCTGGTGCGCTCCTCATAGAAGATCGCCTTCTGCCCGACCGGCACGGTCGCCTCGGCCGTCGCCGGTGCCGGCGTGGCGGGTGTCGTGCCTGCGGCCGGTGGCGTTGTCGCTGCCGCGGGTGGCGTCGCGCCGGCCGCGGGTTGCGTCGCGCCGGCCGCGGGTGGCGTGGCGCCGGCCGCGGGTGGCGTGGCGCCGGCCGCGGGTGGCGTTGCCGCATCAGTCGCTGGCGGTGTGGTCGCGGCCGCCGGCGGTGTCGGATTGGCCGCGTCGGTCGCCGGCGCCGCCGGCGTTGCTCCCGAGGCAGACGCCTCAGGCGTTTGCGTTGCCGGCGCCGGCGGGGTGCCGGTCGTGGCGGGCGCTGTTGCGGGCGCCGGCGGGGCGCCAGTCGTGGCGGGCGCTGTTGCCGGCGCTGGCGGGGCGCCGGTCGTGGCGGGCGCTGTTGCCGGCGCAGCCGGCGGGCGCGAGGTCAGCGCCGCGACGGATTCGCCTTCGCCGATCGTGGCCTGTCCGCCGGCGGGACCGGGATCGACCTCCTTGCCCTCGGGTGTCAGGCGCTGCGTGAACTTGGTCGTGTCGGCCGGCTCGCTGGTGCCGGCGGGAGCCGGTGCTGCCGCCGTCTCCGTCGCCGGCTTGGCGGGTGCCGGCTTTACCGGCGCCGGCTTGACCAGCGGCTCGGTCGAGACCGTCTTGCTGCCGCTGCCGCCAAGGCCAAAGAGCGAGCCGAACGCGTTCTTGTTCAGCCAAATGCCGTAGCCGCCGCCGGCCAGCACCAGCAGCGCGATGACGGCGGCGATCAGCCCGCCATAGCTGCGCTTGCGCCGCTGCGGCTGGGGCCGCAGACGCTGGAAAGTATCGGCAGCCGGCTGCTCGTCATTGGCAAAGACGTCGCTGCCGTCATCGGAATCGGCAGCGTCCATGCCGGCGAGGCCTACGTCGTCCTCGCGCGGCGACGGCATCGGCGGTGCCGCCTTCTGCCAGGCTGGCTCCGCCCTTGCCGCGCTCTGCCAGTCAGGCTCGGCTTTCGCCGGGGTTTGCCGAGCAGGCTCCGTCTTCGGCGCGCTTTGCCAGCTCGGTTCCGTCCTGGCAGGCGCGGGCGCCGGCTTGAACGGTTCGGGTCTGAACGGATCCGGCTTGGCGGGCTCCGGCGCCGCCGGCTGGCGGGTATGGCTCGGCTGGTTCTTGTTGCGGTCGATGGAGGAGAAAATATGCTCCAGCTCCGCCAGCGGATCCTCGGCCGGAACGCGTTTGACATAGTCGCGCTCGACGCTGGAAATGGCATCTTCCAGCGAGCGCTTCTGCTTGCTGACGACATCGGGCGCAAGCGGCGGGGAATACTCGGCGAGCTTCTTAGCCAGCACCGCGCGGGCACCGTCGTATATCTGCTTGCGCATCTCGAACGAAGGATCGCTCTTCTTCTCGAGCTGCTTTTTCAGAACACTAACGAAATCTGCCATGCGTCAGGTGACCTGCATTCTTTTCCCGCCAGCCGCAAATCAGCCGTAGCGCCGGGAAGGGCTGTGAAACTAGTCTTGAAACGGGTCGGTCACAAGTATCGTGTCGTCCCGCTCGGGGCTGGTGGAGAGCAGCGCCACCGGGGCGCCGATCAGCTCCTCGATATAGCGTACATATTTGACGGCTTGCGCCGGCAAATCGTTCCAGCTTCTGGCGCCGGCCGTGGTTCCCTTCCAGCCTTCGAGCGTCTCGTAGATGGGCTCGACCCGCGCTTGCGCGCCCTGGCTGGCCGGCAGGTAATCGATCGTCTCGCCGTCGAGCCTGTAACCCGTGCAGACCTTGATCTCGTCCAGCCCGTCGAGCACGTCGAGCTTGGTGAGAGCGATACCCTTGATGCCGTTGACGGCGACGGCCTGGCGCACCAGCACGGCATCGAACCAGCCGCAGCGCCGCTTGCGGCCGGTGACGACGCCGAACTCGTGGCCGCGCGTGCCGAGGAACTCGCCGATCTCGTTCTTCTGCTCGGTCGGGAACGGCCCCTCGCCGACGCGCGTCGTATAGGCCTTGGTGATGCCGAGCACATAGCCGATGACGCCCGGGCCCACGCCCGAGCCGGCGGCCGCCTGCCCGGCCACGGTGTTGGACGAGGTGACGAAGGGATAGGTGCCGTGGTCGATATCGAGCAGCGTGCCCTGCGCGCCCTCGAACAGGATGCGCTCGCCGGCGCGACGCTTGTCGTCGAGCACCTTCCAGACGCGGTCCATGTAGGGCAGGATTTCGGCGGCCACCGAGGTCAGCTCCTGCATGATCGCCTCGTGCGTCGCTTCCGCATGACCGAGCCCGCGGCGCAGCGCATTGTGGTGCGTCAGCAGCCTGTCGACCTTGAGGGGAAGCGTTTCCAAATCCGCCAAATCCATCACCCGCACCGCGCGCCGGCCCACCTTGTCCTCATAGGCGGGGCCGATGCCGCGGCGTGTCGTGCCAATCTTGGTTCCGGAATTCGAAGCGGCGTCTTCGCGGAATCCGTCCAGCTCCCGGTGCAGCGACAGGATAAGCGCGGTGTTTTCGGCTATTTTCAGGCGCTCCGGCGTGACCTCCACACCCTGTTCCTTGAGCTTCTTGACCTCGGCGACGAAGGCGTGCGGATCGAACACCACACCATTGCCGATGATCGAAAGCTTGCCTTCGCGCACCACGCCGGAGGGCAGCAGCGACAGCTTGTAGACCTTGCCGTCGACGACCAGCGTATGGCCGGCATTGTGACCGCCCTGGAAGCGCACGACCACATCGGCCCGTTCCGACAGCCAGTCGACGATCTTGCCCTTGCCTTCGTCGCCCCATTGCGAGCCGACGACCACCACATTGGCCATGTTCTTTTCCCTTGAAATGCCGCGCGAGCGGCCTGAAACGACAGGCCTCTATAGCGTCAAGCGCCGGCGGGCGCGACCCTTTCTTTGCTGCCGAAACCCTGGAGCACAACCCCGAAAGTGAGAACCCGTTTTGCAGATTTTCAGAAGAAGCTCCAACGAAGGGTCCGGCCAGGATGTTGATCCTCAATGAACGTCATCCTGATCCAGGCACAACAGAATCCGGCTTTCGCATCATTCACTTGCCGCCGCCGTCGCACTACCCCGGCTTCGAGCCTTGAACGCATTGCGCCGCGCCGGATTTTGCTGCCGGCCTGTTCATCCACCTGGTGCCGATCTTCGGCACGCTGCTTTCGATGCTGATCGTCGGCGAGCAGTTTCAGCCCTATCAGGCCTTCGCGCTCGCGCTGGTGCTCGGTGGCATCGCGCTCGCCGAATACAGCGGCAGCAGGGCGCCCGTTCTGGCATGAGCCGCGCCGGGTCGCCCGCCTGCCGTAGCGGGCGGGACGTATCCCAGGCTTTCCCCGTGTCACTAATGTACGTCGCCCAGAAGTGTGCAGCGGTTCTGGGACAACGACATGCATCAAAACAAAGACGTAAAGCGCGTCGCCTGAATCCGGTTCAGCGCGACGCGCTTTAGCCGCCGACGTCGAAGTGCAGCGGCTTGGCCGAGTCGATCGATTGGTGCGCCCGCAGCTGATCGAGCACTTTTTCCGGGAACGGCGCGTCGAGATAAAGCAGCGCGATCGCGTCGCCACCCGGCCGGTTGCGGCCGAGCTGGAAGTTGGCGATGTTGACGCCGTTCTCGCCGCAGACCGTGCCGAGCAGGCCGATGATGCCGGGCGCGTCGGCATTGGTGGTGTAGAGCATGTGCTGGCCGACCTCGGCGTCGAGATTGATGCCCTTGATCTGAATGAAGCGGGGCTTGCCGTCGGAAAAGCAGGTGCCGGCGATCGAGCGCGTCCTGTGCTCGGTCGTGACGGTGAGCTTGATATAGCCGTCGAACACGCCCGACTTGTCGCGCTTGACCTCGGCGACGATGATGCCGCGCTCCTTCACCATGATCGGCGCCGACACCATGTTGACGTCTGAGACTTGCGGCCGGATCAGGCCGGCAAGGGCGGCGCTGATCAAAGCGCGCGTGTTCATCGTCGCGGTCGAGCCGTCGAACAGGATCTCGACTTCCTTGATCGGATCCTCGGTGACTTGGCCGACAAAGGCGCCGAGCACTTCGGCGAGCTTGACGAAGGGCTTCAGTCGCGGCGCCTCCTCGGCCGTGATCGACGGCATGTTGATGGCGTTGGAGACCGCGCCCTTGATCAGATAGTCGCTCATCTGCTCGGCGACCTGCAGCGCGACATTCTCCTGCGCTTCCGCGGTCGAGGCGCCGAGATGTGGCGTGGCCACGACATTCTCCATGCCGAACAGGGCGTTCTGCTCGGCCGGTTCGGCCTCGAACACGTCTATACCGGCGCCCGCCACCTTGCCGCTCTTCAGCGCCGCCACGAGGTCGGCCTCGACGACCAGTCCGCCGCGTGCGCAATTGATGATGCGCACGCCGTCCTTCATCTTGGCGATTGCAGCCGCGTCGATGATGTTGCGCGTCTTGTCGGTCAGCGGCGTGTGCAGCGTGATGAAGTCGGCACGGGCGAAGAGCTCGTCGAGCTCGACCTTCTGAACGCCGAGCTCCTCGGCGCGGCTGTCCGACAGGAACGGGTCGAACGCAATCACATGCATCTTCAGCCCGACGCCGCGCGTGGCGACGATCGAGCCGATATTGCCGCAGCCGATCACGCCCAGCGTCTTGCTGGTGATCTCGACACCCATGAAGCGGTTCTTTTCCCACTTGCCGGCATGGGTCGAGGCATTGGCTTCCGGTATCTGCCGCGCCAGCGCGAAGATCATCGCCACCGCATGCTCGGCCGTGGTGATCGAATTGCCGAAGGGCGTGTTCATCACGATGATGCCCCTGCGGCTGGCGGCCGGGATATCGACATTGTCGACGCCGATGCCGGCGCGGCCGACCACCTTCAGCCTGGTTGCCGCATTGATCAGCTTCTCGGTGACCTTTGTCGCCGAGCGGATGGCGAGGCCGTCATACTGGCCGATCACCTCAAGCAGCTTTTCCTTGTCCTTGCCGAGGTCGGGCAAGTAGTCGACATCGATGCCGCGATCCTTGAAGATCTGCACGGCGGTGGTTGAAAGTTTATCCGAGACGAGAACGCGGGGCGCCATTGCGGCCTCCTTGAAGGGGATTGGGTGTGTCGGCAATGGTGGCGGCCGGAGGCCGCCACGGGGTCTCAGGCCGCTGCCTTGAGCGACGCCTTCTGCGTGGCGAAGGCCCAGTCGAGCCAGGGTATTAGCGCTTCGAGATCGGAAGTCTCGACGGTGGCGCCGCACCAGATGCGCAGGCCGGGCGGCGCGTCGCGATAGGAGCCGATGTCGTAGGCGACGCCTTCCTTGTCGAGCGAAGACACGATCCCCTTGGCGAAGGCCGCCTGCCCGTCGGCGTCGAGCGCCGCCACATCCGGATCCGTGAAGGCAAGGCAGACCGAGGTGTTCGAACGCGTCGCCGGCTCGACGGCGAGGTGGCCGAGCCACGCCGATTTGTCGGCGAACCGGTCGAGCACCGCGGCATTGGCGTCCGCGCGGACAATGAGAGCCTCGAGCCCCCCGATCGACTTCGCCCAGTGGAGCGCATCGAGATAATCCTCGACGCATAGCATGGACGGCGTGTTGATGGTCTCGCCTTTGAAGATGCCCTCGATCAGCTTGCCGCCCGAGGTCAGGCGGAAGATTTTCGGCAGCGGCCAGGCCGGCTTGTAGGTCTCCAGCCGCGCGACGGCACGTGGGCTGAGGATCAGCATGCCGTGCGCGCCCTCGCCGCCCAGCGCCTTCTGCCAGGAGAAGGTGACGACATCGAGTTTTTCGAAATCGAGCCGCTGCGCGAAAGCCGCCGACGTGGCGTCGCAAATGGTCAGACCCTTGCGGTTCGTGGGAATGAAATCGCCATTCGGCACGCGCACGCCCGAGGTCGTGCCGTTCCAGGTGAAGACCACGTCGCGGTCGAAGTCGACCTGCGTCAGGTCGGGCAGCTTGCCGTAACCGGCCTCGAACCTGCGCACATCGGCGAGCTTGAGCTGCTTGACCACATCCGTGACCCAGCCGGAGCCAAAGCTTTCCCAGGCGACCATGTCGACGCCGCGCTCGCCGAGCAGCGACCACAGCGCCATCTCGACCGCGCCGGTGTCCGACGCCGGCACGATGCCGATGCGATAGTCCGCGGGGACATTGAGGATTTCGCGCGTCAGCTCGATTGCCTGCTCGAGCTTGGCCTTGCCGATCTTGGCGCGGTGGGAGCGCCCGAGCGCGGCCTTCGACAGCGCCTCGACCGACCAGCCGGGGCGTTTTGCGCAGGGACCTGAAGAGAAATTGGGGTTTGCCGGACGGAGTCCGGGCTTGGTAGGCGTCGTCATCGTGGTCTATCCTTCCAGATAGTGGCCCCTCGTTGGGGAGGGGTGGCCCACGGACGGCGATATGCGCTCACGCTTTCGGCGTCAAGAGCAAAGTTTTTGTCGCTGGCGGGATACTCCCTTGATCAGCGGCTCGATCCGAAACGAAGACGGCGGATTCTTGGGATCCGCCGTCGGCATTTCCTGATCTGCTTCGGCTACCAAAGGTCGTAGCGCAAGCCGAGCTTGACCTGGTGGTTGCTGATGCCTTTGCGAACCGGGTAGGAATTCAGGCTGGCGGCGGTGATATATTCGGCATCGGGGGCGGAGAAATACTGATAACCCAAGTCGATCAGCACATTCTTCGAGACCTGGTAGGCGACGCCCGCATTCAATGTATAGGCAAGCGAATATTTCGTCTTGCTGCTATGCTCGACAAAGTCGTCGGAAGGATCGCTATTGTTCGTAAAATAGCTCGCCGAAAGATCGTATTTGCTGCGCACGATGCCGACGCCGGCGCCGATGTAAGGCGTGAAGCCGACATAGGTGCCGAGATCGACATAGCCGTTGAGCATGCCCGAGACAGCATAGTTCTTGAGGTTTCCAGATCCCACGGTCGCCGTTGCCGGCGCTATCACGGTTGCTGTATCGTCATAGTTGAAGCTCACTTTGTTGCCGGGCAGATAGCCTAGGTTGAGATCGGCGCGGAGGTAATCGTTGAAATGATATCCGAAGCCGATGCTCGCGAAATACGCGTCCTCGCTCTCACTGAAGCTTTCGTTGTTGATCGTTGACGGGAAGGTGAAATCCCCGTTTTTGAAGGTCTTTTGCGGCAGATAGGCGACATCGCCGCGCAGGTACCAGCCCGAACCGACCTCGACCGGCTGGTAGTCCGGCGCCTGGTCCGCATATATCGGCGGATCGTAGTCGGCCGCGAGCGCCGGCGTCATCGGCAACAGGATGGCTGCGGCAAGCGCTGACGCGATACGCGATTTGGATATCATGGTCCCCGGCTCCCGAGATTGGCGCCAGCCGCGAATGCGGGCGCCGTTTCAAGGTGCCATTGTTAACCATAGTGGTTAAGTGCCGGTTAAGGATAACACTCCGTTACCGAATTGATTTTGATCGGATTTTAGCGGCGCGAAAAGGAAAAGCCGCCCGACTGATGCCGGGCGGCTGACGAATTTCAGGAATACTGGAAGCGATTACTTGGTGTAGATTGGTTCCGGCTCCGGCTGGTAGGGCTCCGGCGGCGGAGCACAGTCGGACCGGCCGCCGAACTGATAACGAAGGCCGCCGCGAACTTCATGCACGTTGATGCCGCGGTCGTAACCAGGACCGACATTGCTGTCCGAAGCATACTCGAACATCTTGCCGCCATTGATGTGGCTGTAGCGGTAGCCGACGTCCAGCTTGACGCGGTCCGTCAGACAGTAGGAGGCGCCGGCCATAAGGGCATAGGCGAAGCGCCAGCCCTTGCCGCCTTGATGGAAGAAGTCGCCGTCGGAGTCGCTATTGTGCAGCGTATCCCATTTGACCCAGGCACCACCGATACCGGCGCCGACATAAGGCGTGACACCATGCCAGGTTCCGATGTCGATATAGGCATTGGCCAAGAGCAACAGCGCCGAGTAAGAGGAGGTGTCGGTCGAGACGCAAGGCGTCTGCGCGATGCCGCAGAAGCCGTTGGTCGAGCCGCGGAAATTCGACTTGGCCATCCAGTCTGCGGTGAGATCAGTGCGGAAATACTGATTCACCTGGTAACCGACGCCAGCGCCTAAGGAGAGGGCACCCTTCAAGGAGCCGCTGGCGAAGCTGCCCTGGATCTGAGGTGCGGCACCATAGGTGATGTAGTCGCCGCCGCCGAAGCGAGACCAGTGATAGTCTATGTCGCCGCGGATGTACCAGCCGCCGACATCGACGGGCTGGGCTTCGACGACCGGCGGCGGTGCCGGCTCGACGGGAAGCGGTTCCGCGAGGTCGGCGGCGAGAGCCGGCCCGGCTACCCCCGCGAACAGCGCGGCAAGCAATGCCATTCTTGTTGTCTTGAACATTCCGTCACCCCTGAGAAGCCTCGGGACGACGCCCGCCCGAAGATGATTGACCTCGGGTGTGGATAATGAATTGCAAAGGTTAAAAGCCGTTTAACCGTACCGATTAACCACGAATCTATACAATTCTAGATGGAATGCCGTTGTCCGGCGACGTCGCGCGACAACGAAAAAAGCCCGCCTGGCGGCGGGCTTGCGGATTATGAAGAACCCGTGCCGCTGGATTCAGGCGGCGCTGCGGGTTTCCTGGAGGATGCCGACGATGTCGTTGACGACGGCCTCGACCAGTTGCGGATCGTCGCCCTCGGCCATGACGCGGATGAGAGGCTCGGTGCCGGATGGCCGGATGACGAGGCGGCCGGACTTGCCGAGCCGGTTGCGTCCCTCTTCGATCGCCGCCTTGACCGGCGCTTCCTCCAGCGGCTTGCCGCCGGAAATGCGGACATTCTTCAGAAGCTGTGGCACCGGCTCGAACTTCTTCGACAATTCGCTGACCGGACGGTTCTGCCGCTTGATGCAGGCCAGCACCTGCAGCGCCGAGACCAGGCCGTCGCCGGTGGTCGAGAAATCGGAAAGCACGATGTGGCCGGACTGCTCGCCGCCGACATTCAAGCCGTGCGCACGCATATGCTCGACGACATAGCGGTCGCCGACCTTGGTGCGGTGCAATTGCAGCTTCATGTCGCCGAGGAAGCGCTCCAGCCCGAGATTGGACATCACGGTGGAGACGACGCCGCCGCCGGCCAGCCGTCCGCTCTGGTGCCAGGATTCGGCGATCAGCGCCATGATCTGATCGCCATCGACGATCGCGCCGTTCTCGTCGACGATCACGACGCGGTCGGCGTCGCCGTCGAGCGCGATGCCGATATCGGCGCGCACCTCATGCACCTTCTTCTGCAGGCCGGCCGGATGGGTCGAGCCGCACTCCTTGTTGATGTTGAAGCCGTTCGGCTCGACATTGATCGCCACCACCTCGGCGCCGAGTTCCCACAGCGCCTCGGGCGCCACCTTGTAGGACGCGCCGTTTGCGCAATCGACGACGATCCTCAGGCCCGAAAGCGACATCGAGCGCGGCAGCGTGCGCTTGGCGAATTCGATATAGCGGTCATGCACGCCATCGACGCGCTTGGCGCGGCCGAGCCCGTCGGAATCGGCGAGCGCCAGCTCGATGTCCCTGTCGAGCATGCCCTCGATGCGCTCCTCGATCTCGTCGGAGAGCTTGTAGCCGTCGGGCCCGAACAGCTTGATGCCGTTGTCGTAGTAAGGATTGTGCGAGGCCGAGATCATAACGCCGATATCGGCGCGCAGCGAGCGCACCAGCATGGCGACCGCCGGTGTCGGAATCGGACCGAGCAGGAAGACGTCCATGCCGGCGGCGCACAAGCCCGCCACCATCGCGTTCTCGATCATGTAGCCGGAAAGCCGCGTGTCCTTGCCGAGCACGACGCGGTGACGATGATTGCCGCGCTGGAAGGAGAGCCCGGCGGCCATGCCGACGCGCATGGCGACCTCGGCCGTCATCGGAAATTTGTTGGCGCGTCCGCGGATACCGTCCGTGCCGAAATACTGACCTGCCATGTCCCTTACAGTCCCCGTCGGTTTTTCAGCCGCCCGTAGTGCCACAATTGGGCCGCATCCGATCATCAAATTTCGTGACTATATATCACCATTCCTTAGAAAATCATTGTCGCGGGCGGAGCAAGTGATTCGACGGCATATCACCACCTTTGACGTGGCGGGCGCTACACCTGCCCGCGAGAGGCTTTCGGCGCCTTGTCCGCCGGCGAACCTTGGCTACCGCAAGCAATTCATCACCTTATCGGGAGCAACACACTTTGTGACGGCGCTCGTGCCGGAAGCATCTGGCGCAACCGGACATTGAGCGTTATTGGTTTTGGCATAGGGACACTTATTGGCGGCAACAAGGGAGAAAACGCCATGCTTATTCATAGACTTGCAGTTTTGACGGGGCTTGCCGTCGCAACCTTGTTCCTGGCGGCGCCGGCCAACGCGCTGACCATGGCCGAGTGCAGCACCAAGTATAACGCAGCCAAGGATGCGGGAACGCTCGCTGGCCAGACCTGGAACCAGTTCCGCAAGGCGCAGTGCGGCACTGACGCGTCCGCCTCGACGACGACCACGACGAAGGCTACAGACACCAAGGCGGCTGAGACCAAGCCCGCCAAGAAGGCCAAGGACACCACCGCCGCGGCCGCCGACAGCTCGGCCAAGGGCCTGTCGGCGAAAGAGTGCAGCACCAAGTACCAGGCGGCCAAGGCCGCCGGCACGCTGAACGGCATGAAGTGGAACGACTTCCGCAAGGCCGAATGCGGAGCCGGCGCCACCGCTGCCGCTGCCAGCACCACGGCCCCCGCTGCCAAGACAGCGACCACCACCACCGCGCCGGCCGCGGGCGGCAAAGGCCTCAGCATGGCCGAATGCAGCACCAAATATCAGGCGGCCAAGACCGCCAACAAGCTCAACGGCATGAAGTGGAACGACTTCCGCAAGAGCGAATGCGGCGCCGCCGCTGCCGACGACGACACCGTGCCGGCCCCTACCGAGGCCACCTATACCAGCGAGCCTGAGAAGCCGACCGCAGTCGCGCCGAAGGGCGTGAGCTTCCCGAAGGCCATCTCGCCGAAATTCGCGACCGAGACCCCGGCCAAGGGCCGCATGCATACCTGCCTCGAGCAGTATTACGCCAACAAGGATGCCAACACGCTGAACGGCCTGAAGTGGATCCAGAAGGGCGGCGGCTTCTACAGCCTGTGCAATGCCAAGCTGAAGAGCTGATCGCGCAGCGATTATTTCCGGAAGAAGGCCCGCGCATCGCAAGATGCGCGGGCCTTCTTGTTTGCCGCTTTATTGAAGCGAAGTCGCAACATACGGGATCATAGGAAGCGGGCGACATCTTCCGGCGTTGGCGCCGCCCCTCATCTGGCTACCGCCATCTTCTCCCCGTAAACGGGGAGAAGGACGCTGTCACGGCGGGTTTCGCCAATCATCAACGTTGCAGGATGAGCACCGAGAAAGCGGCCAGCCTCTTTCTCCCCGTTTACGGGGAGAAATGCCCGGCAGGGCAATGAGGGGCAGCGCCGACCTTGAAGATGGAGTGTAGGCGAGGCCACCCGAGAGATCGGACAGGTCGCTTTCGATCCTCCCAAACAACAAACGCCGCGGTTCGATCCGCGGCGTTTGTTGTAAGGCGTTCGCTCGTCCTCAGCCCTGCGGCTGCGGCTCCATGCCGCCTTCGGGCTCGGAGCCTTTCTTGCGGCGGCCGCCGCTGCCGGCCTTCGGCACAGCCGAGCCACGGCTGGGCGGGGTATCGTCGCCGAGGTCGCGGGCGGGCTTGTTGCCTGCGATCAGTTGCTTGATCTCCTCGCCGGACAGTGTCTCGTATTCGAGCAGCCCCTCGGCCAGCGCGATCCATTCCTTCTTCTTCTTGGTCAGGATGGCCTTGGCGGTCGAATAGGCGTCGTCGATCAGCCGCCGCACTTCCGCATCGATGATCTGCGCCGTCTCTTCCGAGATGTTCTGCGTGCGCGCTACCGAATGGCCAAGGAAGACCTCTTCCTGATTGTCGCCATAGGCGACATGGCCGAGCTTGTCGGAGAAGCCCCAGCGCGTGACCATGGCGCGCGCCAGCTTGGTCGCCTGCTCGATGTCGGAGGAGGCACCCGACGTGATGTTCTCCTTGCCGAACTTGAACTCCTCGGCAACGCGGCCGCCCATCATGATCGCGAGGCGCGAGACCATGTATTTGTAGCTCATCGAATAGCGGTCGCCTTCGGGCAGCTGCATGACCATGCCGAGCGCGCGGCCGCGCGGGATGATGGTCGCCTTGTGCAGCGGATCGGCCGACGGCACGTTGAGCGCCAGGATGGCGTGGCCGGCCTCGTGATAGGCGGTCAGCTCCTTCTCGGCCTGGGTCATGGCCGACGAGCGGCGCTCCGCGCCCATCATGATCTTGTCCTTGGCGTCCTCGAACTCGGCCATGGTGACGAGGCGCTTGTTGCGGCGCGCCGCCATCAACGCGGATTCGTTGACGAGGTTCATCAGGTCGGCGCCGGAGAAGCCCGGCGTGCCGCGGGCGACGACCTTGAGGTCGACATTGGGCGCCAGCGGAACGTTGCGCACATGCACCTTGAGGATCTTTTCGCGGCCAACGATGTCGGGGTTCGGCACCACCACCTGACGGTCGAAACGGCCCGGACGCAGCAGCGCGGGATCAAGCACGTCGGGGCGGTTGGTGGCGGCGATCAGGATGATGCTCTCGTTGGACTCGAAGCCGTCCATCTCGACCAGCAGCTGGTTCAGCGTCTGCTCGCGCTCGTCATTGCCGCCGCCGAGGCCGGCGCCGCGATGACGGCCGACCGCGTCGATTTCGTCGATGAAGATGATGCAGGGCGCGTTCTTCTTGGCCTGGTCGAACATGTCGCGCACACGGCTCGCGCCAACGCCGACGAACATCTCGACGAAGTCCGAACCGGAAATGGTGAAGAACGGCACGTTGGCTTCGCCGGCGACCGAGCGAGCGAGCAGCGTCTTGCCGGTGCCGGGCGGGCCGACGAGCAGCACGCCGCGCGGAATCTTGCCGCCGAGGCGCTGGAACTTCTGCGGGTCGCGCAGGAACTCGACGATCTCTTCCAGATCTTCCTTGGCCTCGTCGACGCCGGCGACGTCCTGGAAGGTGACGCGGCCATGCGCCTCTGTCAGAAGCTTGGCCTTCGACTTGCCGAAGCCCATGGCGCGGCCGGAGCCGGATTGCATCTGGCGCATGAAGAATATCCAGACGCCGAGGATCAGGATCATCGGCAGCCACGAGATCAGATAGCCGAACAGCGAATTGGAGCCGTCGGTTTCCGGCTTGGCGGTGATGGTGACGTTCTTGTCCTGCAGCCTGGAGACCAGCGACGGATCGCCGGGCGAATAGGTCTGGAAGCCGTTGGTGTTGTCCGCGTAGGTGCCGAAGATGCGGGCGCCGGCGATGGTCACGGTCTTGACCCGGCCGGAGGCGACATCCTGCAGGAACTGCGAATAGGCAATCTCGCTGGTAGCGCCGCGCGTCTGCGGCGTCTGGAAAAGGTTGAACAGGGCTATGAGCAGGACCGCTATGATCGCCCAGAGCGCGAGGTTGCGATAATTCGGATTCATCTATTGTCCCGTTGGGGCCCGCGTTCGGACCCGCGATGGTGGAGAAGCTCGGCCTAACATAGGGAGAGCACCTCCCCTTGCCAAGCAGAACAGCACGTATCGGTTAAGCTTTCGCCCACCCTCGCCCGACATCATGGCCGCGAAATGGCGGCGCCGGCAGCGGCGGCGCGCCGACAAGCGCCGCGACGGCAGCGGCGGGCTCGAGGTCGAAGGACGGCAGGAAGCGCGCGAAAGGGGCCACCGCGGGAACGATCGAGACCGATTGCGGGCCGGCATTGCCGCCAGCAAAATCAAGGCATTTGCCTCCGGCCCACAGCGAGGGCTCCGCGGCAAGTGCCGCGCGTGAAAGGCCTGGTGGAATATCCTCGCTCAAGGATGCTCGCCTGGCGGCGGCGGGCCCCAGCGGCGCGATCACCAAGTTGCCCGGCCCGTCGCTCAAAGTGATGCGGCCGTTCAAAGTGATGCGTCGCCGGTTGTCCCAAAGCCGGTTATCCACCGGTGGCGCGGCGGCGGGCAGGTCGCGGCTTTCGCGGCGAAGGAAAATGCCGGTTCGCCGCGCGTCGATCACCGTCCGCGACAATGTGGCACAAACCGGTGCGGACCGCAGGCGGGAAAACAGCGCAGCGCAACGCGCCTCATCGGTCAGAAACGACACTCCGCCGACGGTGGCCAGCAGGATGCGCAGCGCATAGATGGCGGCTTGGCCGTCCTCATGCGCGGCAAAATCGCGATCGAGGCGGACAAGGCCGGGAACCGGCCTGCTGGCAAAGGCGTCGATCGAGAGAGCCGCGCGATGACCGACGTCCTCGCGTTCGCCGGCCGCCTGGCCGGCCCGCGCCAACGCTTCCGCAATGCGCCGTTCGCCCTCGCCCTGCGCGAGCGCCACCCGCACGCGCGGCCGCTCGAAGCGGGCATCGACATTGGTCGGGTCCTCGATCCAGCCGATGTCGCGGCGCCGCAGCATCTCGCGCAGTGCCGCGCGCCGGGTGCCGAGCAGCGGTCGGACGATCCATGTCCGCCAGTCGTGAAGCGTGGCGGGCGCCATGCCGGCGAGACCGCGGCCGTCATCGTCGCGCGCCTGCCGCATCAGCACCGTCTCCGCCTGGTCGTCGGCAGTGTGGCCGGTCAGGATCAGCTTGATGCCCTCGGCGTCTGCTGCCGCCGCAAGCAAATTGTAGCGCGCCTCGCGCGCAGCAGCCGGCAGCCCGCTCGCAGGCTTGTCGCCACCCCAAGCGAGAATGCGATGCGCAATGCCGCGCCCGGCGCAGAAGCGGGCGACGAGCCGCGCTTCAGCGGCTGAATCCGGCCGCAAGCCATGATCGACCGTCACCGCGAGCAGCCTGGCGGCCGATGCGGTCCGGTCGAGGTGATCTTTGAGGAGAAGGAGAAGGGCGGTCGAGTCGCTGCCGCCGGACACGGCTGCAACGGCGCCGGTCGAAAAGTCTAGGTCGGAGAAAAGGCGGTCGCAAAGGTCAGGTTTGGTATCGGGCGTCAGCACGACGCCAGCGCCTTTTCCTGCTTGATGCGCTCCTTGAGCGTGCCGGAGACATCCGGATAGCGCTTGCTGATCTCATTGAAGGTGGCGCATGCGACGTCGTTCTGCTTCAGGCCGACCAGCGAAACGCCGAGCTTGAGCAGCATGTCGGGCGCTTTCTTGGCCTTCGGGTACTCCTTGCTGGCGGCGAGGAAGACTTCGGCCGCGTCACGGTATTTCTGCTCACCCAGCAGCGACTCGCCCAGCCAGTAATGCGCGTCCGCCGCCTTGGCGTCCTTCGGGAAGCGGGAAATATGGTCGCGAAACCCCTGCTCGGCGGTCGGATAGTCGCCCGACAGGATGAACTGGTAGGAATTGCGGTAGAGCTCGTCAGGATCGTTGGTCGACGGCAGGGCCGCGACCTCGGTGCCGCCGGACTTGCCCTTCCTGGCTGGTGTTTCGGCGGAAGGCGCGCTTGCCGTGGCCGCGGGAGCTTCCGCCGGTGCGCTGGCCTGCGGGCGGGTCTCCGCATTGACGACATTGCCGTTCTTGTCGACGGTGATGGTGCCGAAATTCTTCGGCGGCGCGCCGGTGATCAGCTTGCCGGGATCGCCGGTCTGCGATTCCACGATGACGTCGCCGACACTCTTGCCGCCACCATTCTGGGCTCCGGCGTCGGCCGGCGCCTGGGTCGCTGGAGCCTGGGCGACGCCGCTGCCCGTTCCGGCGATGCCGGTACCGGATTGACCGGTGCCGGCATCGCCGAGGTTGGTGTTGCCGTTGCTATTCCCATCCTGGGGCGCGGCTTCCGATTTCTTCTGCCCGGCCGGTTTGGCGCCTCCTTGCGAACCGCCCTCGAGCTGCTGGAAGCGGAACTCGTTGTCTTCCTGCTGCTTTCGCATCTGTTCCTGCATCTGCAGGATCTGGAAGTTGAGCTCCTCCATCTTGCCGTTCATCTGGCGAAGCTGATCTTGCAGGCCGGTCATGCCGGCGCCGCCATCCTGCTGCGCGACCTGTGCCTGTTCCGGCTTCGTCTTGTCGCCGAAGATGCCGAGTGTCGGCAGATGGAAGGTGAACCCGCTGTTGGAGGCCTGCCCGGAGCCGTCGGCCGGCGCGGCAAGGCTTGGGAGGCTTGATACGAGCAGCAGCGCAAGCGTGCCGCTCAGGACCGTTCTGAAATGCATTCTGTCTCTCGCGGTGGGTGTGTTGGCCTGATGCGCCTTTCCAAATCAAAACAGTGGGAGGAAGCGCCCTCGCGCTCATAGCAGGGCGCGAGACTTCGGCCAAATTTTGTTTCCACGCGTCGCAAATGAAAAAGGCGGCCCTGAGGCCGCCTTTCATTTTGGGATGTTGTATTTTTGCCGCCTGCAGTCTGCCGGAACCGACGCTGCAGCGGTTGGCCTTAGGAACCGGCGCCCGACAGCGTGGTGACGGCGCGGCGGTTCTGCGACCAGCAGGAGATGTCGTCGCAGACAGCGACAGGACGCTCCTTGCCGTACGAAATCGTCTTCAGGCGGCTGCCGGCGACGCCCTTGGAAACCAGGAAGTCGCGGGTGGCGGCGGCGCGGCGGGCGCCCAGCGCCAGATTGTACTCACGCGTGCCGCGTTCGTCGGCATGGCCCTCGACGACGATGGCATACTGCTTGTACTGGTTCAGCCACTGCGCCTGGCGCGCCAGCGTGGTCTGCGCATCGGCGCGGATCGACGCGGAGTCGGTGTCGAAGAAGATGCGGTCGCCGATGTTGACGGTGAAATCCTGCGCCGAACCCGGCGTGGCGGCACCGGCGCCGTTGAGGCCGAGATCGGCCGCGCTGTTCGGGGTCTTCTTCGAGGCGCAACCGGTGATGGCAAGAGCTGCCACCAGCGCGATCATGGCTGGGTTTCGGGTAAGTGCTGCGATACGGCCCATGCCGCCTCTCCTTCGCAATTCGAGTGATTTCGTTGATCACCCAGTAACCACGTTTGGGTTAACCGGCGTTCAAGAAACACGGTTAATTTTTGGTTCGAGCCGCCGTCCTCGGCCGTTACGCATGCACGCATTTACCAAGATCGACAATGCGCGCGGACCGTAGGCGGAAATACGGCCAAAACGCGACGAGGAGTAGAAAAGGGGGGAATTGAAGCGACAAGGAATCCGACTTTCCTCAGTTCTTCAATTCTTCAGTTCTTCAATTCCTGTGCCTACTCCAGCAACGGCGACCACGCCGGGTCCGAAGCATAGTTCGCGGTCGGAATCTGCTGCTCGTTGCGGCCGGTGAGATCGACCGAGACCAGCTTGGGTCCGCCGGCGGAGTCACGGAAGAACATCAGCACGCGACCGTTTGGCGCCCAGGTCGGACCCTCCTGCTGGAAGCCTGAGGAAAGGATGCGCTCGCCCGACCCGTCGGTCTTCATGACGCCGATCTGGAACTCGCCGCCGCTCTGCTTGGTGAAGGCGATCAGATCGCCGCGCGGCGACCAGACAGGCGTCGAATAGACGCCGTCGCCGAAAGAGATGCGGCGCGGATTGGAGCCGTCCGCGCCCATGACGTAGATCTGCGAACGGCCGCTGCCGCCGCCGCGGTCGGAGGTGAAGACAACCTGCGAGCCGTCCGGCGAATAGGATGGCGAGGTGTCGATCGCGGTCGAATCGGTGAGCCGCGTCGTCGAGCGGCTTCTCAGATCCATGGCGAAGATGTTGGAATTGCCGTCATCGCGCAGCAGGCTCATGATCACCTTCTGGCCGTCGGGCGAAAAGCGTGGCGCGAACGTCATGCCTGGGAAGTTGCCCACCAGCTCGCGCTGGCCGGTTTCGATCTGCAGCAGATAGACCTTCGGCTGCCCGCTTTCATAGGACATGTAGGTGATTTCCTGCCGGTTCGGCGAAAAACGCGGCGTCAGAACGATCGCGCGGCCGTCGGACAGATAGCGTACATTGGCGCCGTCCTGGTCCATGATGGCCAACCGCTTCTTGCGGGCGTTCTTGGCGCCGGATTCGTCGACGAAGACGACGCGCGTGTCGAAATACCCCTTCTCGCCGGTGATCCGCTCATAAATGGCGTCGGCGATGATATGGGCGACGCGGCGGGTGTTGGCGTCGTTGGCGAAGAACTGCTCGCCGGCCATCTGCTGGCCCGCAAACGTATCCCACAGCCGGTACTGGGCGCGGATGCGGCCGTCGGCTTCCTTGCCGACGCTGCCGGTGACCAGCGCCTGCGCATTGATCACCTTCCAGTCGTCGAAGCGCGGCGTGGCGTCCGGACCGGAGAGCTTTTCGATAAAAGCGCTCTTGTCGATCGGAGCGAAAAGGCCGGACCGCTTCAGGTCGGCGGTGACGATCTCCGTGATCTGGGCGCCGAGCGCATCATTGGACTGGAAATCCGTGATGGCGATCGGCAGCGGTTCGACATTGCCCTTGTTGACGTTGATCTCGACGAGGGCCCATGCCGGCGCGGCCGCGCCAACCACTGAACCCAATGCAATTGTCGCGACCATCAGGAGCGGCTTGAGGATGAATTTCATGTCTTCTCGCTTCTCTTCACTGATTGTGCGGAGGGCAGGCCTCAAAGGCCAAGCATTTCCCTCGGATCGAAAGTGACCTTGATCTGTCCCCAGATGTCCTGCTTTCCGGCAGGAACCTGCAGACCGGCCATGTTGCATTTCTGGACAGCGCGCACCGCGCTTTCGTCGACCTGGCGGTTCCCGCTCGACTTCTCGACGACAGGCCGGCCGTCCAGCTTGCCCGAGGCGTCGAGATTGAACGAAATCACGGCAATGAGGTCGTTCGTGGCCTCCATGCCCGCCGGGAAGGTCCAGCAACCCGCAAGCTGATCGCGCAGAGCCCCTTCCTCTGACTTCGACAGCTTCTGGCCCTGGTCCTTCTCGCCGCCGAGCGATGCTTGCTGGGTCGAGCGCTTGGCGCCGCCGCCGGACGGCTTCTGCTTGTCCAGCAAAGCGGAAATCTCATCGGCATTGAACTGCTTGTCATCCGACTTCGGCTTGGAAGACGCTTCCTTCACCGGCTTCTCGGCATCCTTGCGGTCCGGCGCCTTGGCGCTCTCGGCCTGGGCCGGCTGTGGCTTCGGCCGAGCTTCGGGCGCGGGAGCCGAGTCCGGAAGCTTTGCTTCTTCCGCCGGCTGGTCCTGTGAGATCGCCTCGGCGACGGCGTCCGGCTTGACCTCTTGCTTTTGGATAGCCGCGGTCTTGTCCGGCTGCGGCGCGGGCGTCGGTTCCTTGGCCGGCGTCGGCTTGGGCTCCGTCTGCTTGACCGGCTCGGGCTTGACCTCTTCCTTCGGCGTCGGCTTCGGAGCGACTTCGGTCGCCGGGGTCGGCTTCGGCTTCTCCTGCGGCTTCGGCACGTCCTCGACTGCCGGCTTCTCGGTCGGCGTCGGCGCGGGCGGTGGCGCTGCCGTCTTCTCGACCGGCTTCGGCTTGGCTTCGTCCGTCACCGGCTTGTCGGTATCGACGGTGTTCTCACCGACCTTGAGCGCATTGGGCACGACGTCCGGCCGCTTGGTCGGCACCGGCGCCGGCTTTTCATGCATCACCGACTTCTTGTCGCCCTGCAGCGTCTGCGGCACGGCCTCCATCGGCACGATGTCGACCGCCACGGACTCGACGTCCGCGGCCGGCATGGCCGGCGGCGAAGACAGCGTGAACAGCCCGAAGGCCAGCGCCACCGTATGCAAGATCACCGATGAGGTGAGGCCGGTCCGCATTTGGCGTCTACTGATCCTGTTCCTGCAGCGAGACCAGGCCGATATTCTTGTAGCCGGCCGCCGAAATGCGGGCCATGACCTTCATCGCCGTGCCATAGTCGGTCAACTTGTCGCCGCGGATGAAGATGCGCTCGTCATAGCCGGTCTTGGAAATCGCCTGCAGCTTGGCCACCAGCTCGTCGATCGGAATCTCGGTTTCCTGCAGGTAGATCTGGCCGGCGGCGTTGATCGACACGGTGATCGGCTGCGTGTCGACATTCATCGCCTTGGCCTGGGTGTCCGGCAGGTCGATCGGCACACCCACGGTCAAGAGCGGCGCCGCGACCATGAAGATGATCAGCAGCACCAGCATCACGTCCACCATCGGCGTGACGTTGATTTCGGATATCAGGGCATGGTGGCGGCCACGCCGCCTATGGCCGCGTCCGCCTCGCCCCATGCCACCTGCGCCTGCAGACATCCCCATGATCGTTCCTCAGGCCTTCTGCGCTACTTTTTCATCGATTTGGCGCGAGAGTATGGCGGAGAACTCATCCGCGAACCCTTCCATGCGCACGCCGAGTTTGTTCGCATCCGATGACAGTTTGTTGTAGGCGATGACCGCGGGGATGGCCGCGAGCAGGCCGATCGCGGTCGCAAGCAGCGCCTCGGCGATGCCGGGCGCCACCACCGACAGGCTGGTGTTCTTCGAGGCGGCGATCGCCTGGAACGACGTCATGATGCCGATGACGGTGCCGAACAGGCCGATGAACGGCGCGGCAGAGCCGGTGGTGGCGAGGAAGCCGAGGCGTCCCTCCAACTTCTCCATCTCGCGCGTCAGCGCCAGATCCATCGCCTTGTCGATGCGGGTCTGCAGCGCCAGCGCCGATTTCGCGCCCTTCTCGAAACTCTTCTTCCACTCGCGCATGGCGGCGACGAAGATCGCGCCCATGCCGGTGGTCTTGCGGTCCGACAGCGTCCGGTAGAGGTCCTCCAGCGACTGCCCCGAC
Source organism: Mesorhizobium sp. Arg314 (assembly GCF_053714275.1). Classification (NCBI taxonomy): domain Bacteria; kingdom Pseudomonadati; phylum Pseudomonadota; class Alphaproteobacteria; order Hyphomicrobiales; family Phyllobacteriaceae; genus Mesorhizobium; species Mesorhizobium sp. Arg314. The sequence continues at coordinate 57,689 of NZ_JBSKBP010000016.1, forward strand.
CAGAAAACCTGCTCGAAGCGATTGAGCGCCAGCCGCATGCGGCTATAGGCGACGAGCTTGTCGATGATGATCGCCCAGGTCCAGATCGAGGCGCAAAGCAGGCCGATCATGACCAGCTTGACCACCCAGCCGGCCTGCATGAACAGAGCCCAAATCGACAGATGCGCGCCCGGTTCGGCGAGTGCGATGTTTTCCATGACTTAAGTCCTTAAGATTTTCCGGGCATCGCTGGCGGCTGACCCATGGGCATCCCTTTGGTCCGATCGCGCGAAGCTTGAAGCTTGCGGGACTAGCCCCGAATGCACCGTTCCGCGGCCTTTTCGAGGCAAATATTGGTGAAAGGAAGGCGCGCGAATTGCGCCAATCTTCGCCAATTCCTTCATGAACCGTTATGGTTAAGGATGGGTTAGGATATCAGGCGCGGCGCATTGCCGCGCTTGGCTTGGCCGGCCGGTAGCCGGAGCCGCCTGGTTGACGCGTACGAGATTGTGCTGGCGAGCGAGAGGCTCAGGCCCTTGCCTTCGGTATAAAAGCAGCGATCCAATCCTTCGGGAAGCGCTTTGGCCGGCCGCTTTCGCCGACGATCGCCGCTTCGACCCTGGCCTCGACCAGGACGTCGCCGCCGCGCTTCAATTGCTGCCCCATGAAGATGCGGGCGCCGGAAATGTCGTCGGTGCGCGTGTCGATGGTGAGGATATCGTCCATGCGCGCCGGCGCGCGGAAGTCGATCTCCATGCGCCGCACCACCCAGACGATGCGCTCGCCATGCTTGCCGTCCAACAGTTCGGTGTGATGGACGCCGGTGAGCCTCAGGTAATCGGAGCGGCCGCGTTCGAGGAACTCGAGATAGCGCGCATGGTAGACGACGCCGGAAAAATCGGTGTCGGCATAGTAGACCCTGGCCATCAGCCGGTGGCCGAAATCCGTCAGGGCTCCGGAAAGCCCGGCGCTAAGCGCCGCAGATTCACCATGATCGTCCATCGCGCTTTCCTTTTCTGGCCTGAGGGGGCAGGTGTTTTCGCGCGGGAACGGGATGGCACTGTTGGGCACGATGATCAAGACCTTGATGGCGGCGCTGCTTGCGTTTGCCGCGTTGGCGCTTCCGGCCGAAGCGGCGACGTTCTCGATGAAGCGCGGCCTCAATCTAGACCAGTGGGTCACCTGGCCGACAGAGGACAAATGGGGCGACCGCGAGGCGATCCTGCCTTATCCGGAGTGGCGTAAATTCCTCAAAGAGGACGACCTCGAGGCGCTCAAGGATGCGGGCCTCGACTTCCTGCGCATGCCGGTCGACCCGTCGCCCTTTCTTTCGGACCAGACCACGGCTCTGCGCGGCGACCTCTATGCCGGCGTCCTGGACTCGGCGCGCATGATCAATCGCGCCGGCCTGAAGGTGATCGTCGACCTGCATTTGATCCCGGCCGGTGGCAACCGCAAGATCGGCATGAGCGAGGTGATGGATGACCCCACGACGTTCGACGCCTATGTCGAAATCGTGCGCAACATGGCGAAGACACTTGCCAGGGAAGACCCGCAGCTTGTCGCGCTGGAACTGATGAACGAGCCGATCGTCGATTGCGACGAGAACGGCACCGATCTTTGGCCCGAACGCCAAAAGCAGCTGTTCGCGGCCGCGCGCGCCTCGGCCACCAGGCTCACGCTTGTGCTCACCGGCGGCTGCTATTCGATCGCGGTCTCCTTGGCGAAGGTCGATCCGAAAGCGATCCCGGACGACAACATCATCTGGGCCTTCCATTCCTACGATCCGTTCCTTCTGACGCATCAGGGCGCGACCTGGGCCGGCGATTTCATCCAATACGTCACCGGCTTGCCCTACCCGCTGACAGCCATTTCGAAGGCGCGGCTGGACATGGCGCTGGACACGATCCGCGGCCGGATCAGTGCCGAGGCGCCCTGGGCGCGGCAAAGCGGCATGCTCGCCTATCTCGACGAGCAGGTGGCGACGATGGACAGTCCCGAAAAGCTCCTCGCCGTCATGGAGGCGCCGTTCAAGACGGTCGACGCATGGGCGAAGGCCAACGGCATCAAGCCGCAGGATATCACGCTTGGCGAATTCGGCATGATCCGCAAGGAATATGGCAACCGCTTTGTCATGCCGGCCGCATACCGCGCGGCCTATGTGCGCGACATGATCGCCCGCGCCGAGGCGCATGGCTTTTCCTGGTCGGTGTGGAGCTATGGCGGCGCCTTCGGCATCGTCGACGCGTTCGACGGCGAGAAGGCGGAACCCGACGTGATGAACGCGATCCGTGCGCTTCGCTGACGACATGCATCAAAACAAAGACTTAAAGCGCGTCGCCTGAATCCGTTTCAGCACGACGCGCTTTAGCCGAGATCGATCTGCAGGATTTCCGGCCGCACCCCGAAACGTATCGGGGCGATGCTGAAGCCCAGCCCGGCTGAGACAATCAGGTTGCGGTCGTTTTCGACGACATGGCCGTAAGCGTAGCGGTTGCCGAAGTCGGACGGCACGACCGGCGAATAGCCAAACAGCCGCACCTGTCCGCCATGAGTGTGGCCGGACAGCGTCAGCGAAACCCGCCCGGGCACTTTCGGGAAGATGTCGGGCTCATGCGCGAGCAGGATGACGGGCGTCGTGTCGGAGACCTTGCCGAGCGTGCCGTCGAGATCATCCATACCCTTGAAGCCGCGGCGGCCCAGTGCCTTGCTTGGCCGGATTGCCAGCTGGTCCGCTAGTCCGGCGATCCAGAAGCCATGCCCGTCTTTCTCCAGCCGCACGACGTCGTTTTCCAGCACCGGGATGCCTACGCTTTCCAGAGCCTTGCGCGCAGCCGTCGGCCCGGCTTCGGCCCGCTGCGCTGCATGATCGTGCCACCAGTCGTGATTGCCGAGGATCGAGAGCACGCCGAGCGGCGCCCTCAGCCCTGAAAGGGCGGAGGCCCAATCCGGTGCAGACACGTCGGCCGTCACCAGGCGCATTCCGTCGACATAGTCGCCAAGCAGCACGATCAGGTCCGGCTGCAACGCATTTGTCTTTTCGACGAGCGAGGCGATCCGCTCCGGTGTCATCCAGGGCCGGCAGGCATGGATGTCGGCCAGTGCTGCGACACGCAGCTTGAGGCCTGCCGGCCAGTGAGGCGGCGTCAGGGCGTAGCGCTTCACATGGGTGAGCATCATCGGCTCGATGCCGACCGCATAGGCACTGAGCGACACCATCGACAGGAACGAGCCGCCGATGAGGCGCAGAAAGCCACGTCTGGTGATCATCAGTCAGCCCAAGCCCCGGGAGATTCCACAAGCAAGCTTTGCCTTAAAGGCGGCAATTGCGCCCTCAGCTAGGCCGAGGCGCGCAGATTCTGCGCAGACGGGCCATTGCGCGGCCAAATGGCAAACAAATCTGCGTTACTCTTCCTGGAACAGGCTGATCTGCTGCTGGGCAATATCCTTCGGCGGGTCGAGCCCGAGATGCCGCCAGGCGTTGGCGGTGAGCACGCGGCCCCGCGGCGTGCGCTGGATGAAGCCCTGCTGGATGAGATAGGGCTCGATGATGTCCTCGATAGCGTCGCGCGGCTCGGAAAGCCCGGCCGCGATCGTTTCGATGCCGACCGGCCCGCCGCCGAAATTGCGCGCGATCATCGACAGATAGCGGCGGTCGAGCGCGTCGAGGCCGAGCGCATCGACCTCCAGCCTTGTCAGCGCCTCGTCGGCGATCCTCCTGTCGACATGACCGTCCCCGGCGACGGAAGCAAAATCGCGCACCCGGCGCAGCAGCCTGCCGGCGATGCGCGGGGTGCCGCGCGCACGCCGAGCGATCTCCAGCGCGCCATCGTCGCCGAGCGGCATCGAGAGGATGCGGGCGCCGCGCCGCACGATCTGCTCGAGCTCCTCGACCGTATAGAAATTGAGCCGGACCGGGATGCCGAAACGGTCGCGCAGCGGATTGGTCAGAAGCCCAAGCCGGGTCGTCGCCGCGACGAGGGTAAACCGGGCAAGGTCGATCTTGACCGAACGCGCCGCCGGCCCCTCGCCGATGATCAGATCGAGCTGGAAATCCTCCATTGCCGGATAGAGGATTTCCTCGACCGCCGGATTGAGGCGGTGGATCTCGTCGATGAAGAGGACGTCGCGCTCCTCGAGATTGGTCAGCAACGCCGCGAGGTCGCCTGCCTTGGCGATGACCGGGCCGGAGGTGGAGCGGAAATTGACGCCGAGCTCGCGCGCCATGATCTGCGCCAGCGTCGTCTTGCCGAGCCCCGGCGGGCCGACGAACAGCACATGGTCGAGCGCTTCGCCGCGGCCCTTGGCGGCATCGACGAAGACTTTGAGATTGGCGCGCACCGCCGCCTGGCCGACGAACTCGTCGAGCGACTGCGGCCGCAGCGTCTGGTCGGCATCCTCGCCGCGCTTGTCGGGGGCAATGAGGCGGGGCGAAAGGTTCATGCCAGCAGCTCCATGCCCGCGATTGATTTAGCGGCACGCTGATCGAACGTGACCGTATACGAACAACCCAAATTTCGATTGTGCTCGGCGATCAATGCGTCGGCAAAATCGACCTGTGGCGAGCTAGACCGTTCGAGCGCCACAACGATGGCATCGAAATCTTCGAACATGAGCGTCTTGATTTTGAGCAATCTTTGGATTGCCGCCTGCACCTGCTCCTTCGGCAGCCTGTAACGCGAGATAAGCGACCAGCTGAATTCGACTAACACCACCAGGCTGACAAAGCCGGGCTTGTCTTCATTGAGGCTCTCGCCAAAGGCAAGAGCCTTTGTCCGCTGTTCAGCATCGTCGTTCAGCACCATTCGAAGCAGAACGTTCGTGTCGATGCCGATCGATGTCACGCGCCACCCTCTTGTCCGTCGCGTGACTTATCTCCTGCCACGTGCCTGCCCACGGCATCTCGAACGGCAGCATCAATTTCTTCCAGAGAAGCAGGACCGCCGGGAGGGTCTCCCAGAAAACCGGCGAGGTCGGCGAAATCGAGATTGCGCGGTGTTCCAACGAGATAGCCGTCCACGACCGTCCAAGCGATCATATCTCCAGCCTTTAGCGACAGCGCATCCCGCACGTCTTTGGGAATGGTAAGCTGTCCCTTCGAGGTTAGACTGGCATACGCGCCCATTTTCTTACTTTCTAAGAAATTTCCTACACTTCATATGGTAGTCGGAATTTTGTTTTCCAGCAATCATCTCACCGCGCCAGTTCCCTCAGCCCGAAGCGGATCAGCTTGGAGGCATCCGCGCCTTCGCCGGCCGACTTCAGCGCGGCGGCAACCGCGTTGGCCGCGATGTCGCGCGAATAGCCGAGATTGACGAGTGCCGAGACCGCATCCGTAATCGGTGCAGCCGCGACGCCTTCGCCGAGCTCCTGCTTGAGGCCGATCGTGCCGGTGGCAGCACCAGCATAGGCCGGCGCCTTGGTGCGCAATTCGGTGACGATGCGCTCGGCCACCTTCTTGCCGACGCCCGGCGCGCGGGAAACCATGGCGATGTCGCGCAGCGCGATCGCATTGGCGAGGTCGGCCGGCGCCAGCGTCGACAGCACCGCCAGCGCCACCTTGGCGCCGACGCCCTGCACATTGCTCATCAACAGGCGAAACCACTCGCGTTCCAGCCCGGTCTGGAAGCCGTAGAGCCGGATCATGTCCTCGCGCACATAGGTCTCGATAAACAACACCACCGCCTCGCCGGGCGACGGCAGCGATGCCAGCGTGCGCGTCGAGCAATGGGCGACGTAGCCTACGCCGTGCACGTCGACGAGGCAGGTATCCTCGTCGATCTCGTCCAGCGTGCCTTTCAGCTTGCCGATCATACGTGAGCTCTCTTAAGGGTGGGTGTCGGGCGCGATAAGCTCGACATCGGGAAAGTATTTTCTGAAACCTGCCGGATCGCGCGTAAGGATGGGATAGCCTCTAATGACGGCATGAGCACCGATCAAAAAATCGGGCATGACCTTCTCGCGCGGCCCTCCTTGCCGACGATAAAGCAAAAATGCCCTCGACGCTGCGAAGGCTGCTTCGAACGGCAACCCCTCACGTCGGTATTCGTCTTCGGACAACACATCGTCGACATGTTCGATCGTCTCGTAGCGTATCGAAAACTCTGCGTAGATGATCTGATTGATGACCAGGCTGCCTCGCTTGCGGGCAGCCTCTATTTTCGGCCGCGACCATTTCAGCCAGACGGGATCGCGAACCGCGACATCGATAAGCACATTGGTATCGACAAGCGTCGCCAAGATCAGCGATCCCTTGTCAGGGCCATGACGTCATCGGCATTCATCGTCTGATCGCCGCTGCCCTCCAGCCGATCAAGCGCGGCGAGAAAACTGGCGAGCCGTTCGCGATCTGCCTGCCGTCCCTTGTCGTGCCGGGGCGTGATCGTGATCTTTCCGCCTTCAATGCCGAAAATGACTTCGCTGTTGGCGACAATGCCGAATGTCTCGCGCAGATCGCGAGGAATGGTCACTTGGCCCTTGCTGGTCACACGCATTGGCAAATCCTTTCTTACAAGTAAGGAATATTCCAACAGACGGAACAAGTCAAGAACGACCTACCCCGCCACCGCCATCCGGTAGGCGACGCTCTGGCGGTGATGTGCATGGCAGATGGCGATGGCCAAAGCGTCGGCTGCGTCGTCTGTATCGAAGATCGCCTTCGGCATCAGCACCTTGACCATCATATGGATCTGCTTCTTTTCGCCGTGGCCGACGCCGATCACCGCTTTCTTGACCGCATTGGGAGCGTATTCGGCGACCACCAGCCCGGCGCGCGCCGGCACCAGCATGGCGATGCCGCGCGCCTGGCCGAGCTTCAGCGTCGCCGTCGCATCCTTGTTGACGAAAGTCTGCTCGACCGCCGCCTCTTGCGGCATGGCCTGATGCAGGATTTCGACCAGCCCGTCATGCAATTGGCAGAGCCGCGTCGCCAGCGGCGCCTTGTCGTCCGAACGCACGGTGCCGGAAGCGACGAAGCGCAGCGAATTGCCGAGGCTGTCGACGACGCCCCAGCCGGTGCGCCTCAAGCCCGGATCGATGCCGATGATGCGAATCGCTTCCCCCATGCGCCAAGTTTAGCCGCGGCGACGAGCGATGCCAGAAAAATGTGAACAAACCAGAAACAACCGCGATCCTAAGAGCGCCTTTTCAGCGCGACGCGCTTTAGTTCGTCATGCGACGGATAGTTTTCGACAATTGCGTGAGAAATTCCGGTCTGGACGATGCGACCAGCTTCCATGCCAAAACTGCATTCCCCATGCGCCGCGGCAGGATTCCGATGCAGAGGAACCAGGCCGCCAGGGCAGCCCGCCGACGCCAGGATGCGTTCATTTCCAGACTGGCGGCGACGCCCGCTCTTGCCAGTCCCAGCCGGGAGTCGGTCGTAACTGGATGCTGGGGATCGTCGACACAGAGCGAAGCCAGCCGCATCACGGCTCGCCAGACACGGAGCGAAAGCCGGTTCCCGCTTCCGCGCGACGCTATCGCGGCGTTTGTTGCAAACGCGGTTTCAGCCGCGTGCGAAAGCCGTATTCAAGAGGCTGATCTGGTCGGAAACCGGGTTGGCCCTGCGGCCGGACGTACGCGTGTCGTTGATGACGCCGCCGTAGATTTCTTCATCCATGCGCCGCACCAGCGCCTGCAGGCGCAGCGAGTGCGTCACAAGTTCCAGAAAATCCTTGGGCAGTTCGTTCCAGCCAAGCGCCTCGTCATGCGCGGACGCGGTGTCGAGCCGCACCTTGGATTTCTCCGAGGCCACCTGGTCGCGCGTCATCTCGCCGGAATTCGCCGCCCGCTGCAGCAGAAGCCAGGAGGCGACCTGCATCAGGCGGGTGGTCAGCCGCATCGATTCGGCCGCATAGAGCGTGGCCGCAGTGCGCGACAATTTCTTGGCTTCGAGCCGGCCCTTGCCATCGAGATATTCGGCGGCCTGTTCGACCAGCCCCATGCCTTCCTGGTAGAGCGGCTTGAAGGATTGGGAGAAAACCCTGCGCTCCGCCAATTTGATGGTCTTCGCGCTGCCCTTCGAAGGCTCGTTCATCGATACGCCCCTGCACTGCCGCAAGCCGATTCGCCAATCCTTGCCGACGCGGCCCGCACCCTAAATGACTGAGGCTTGAAAATGCGCTTCGACGCCCATGAAGGCAAGCACATGTTTAACAAACGGTTAACGCCGATCGCGTTGCAGCCGGCCGCCGCGGACAAAAAAAGAGCCGCGGATAAGGCGGCTCTCAGGAGTTTAACAGGGAGGCGTCAAACAAAGTGGCTCCAACCACTCGGTAAGAATCCAGCAAAACTGGATGCGCATAGTAAACGCCTGTAAAGCTTAATGAACCCTTAACGCAGCGCAGATTTTTTAACCGAACGCGCTTTCCTGTGCCGGAACAGGACAGACCGGCTTCGCCGCTTAAGATCCCTGCGGAGGCCTGATTTCGCATGCCGATCGCAGCTCCGAAACATGCCGGCTGCTGACGCGGCATCGTTCCGAAACACTCGCCCCGCAAAAGGCCGCTCCCCCCAAGCGGTGCGCAAACTCGCGCCGCCGCAAAATCAAGCAGGATATCCAGGAGCAAACCATGGATTGGTATTCGATCGTCAAATTCCTCCACATCGTTTCGGCCATCTTGTGGGTCGGCGGCGGCTTCGTGCTTTTCCTGCTCGGTGTGCTCGCCGAGCGCGCCGGCAACATCGAGGACAAGCTGCAGGCGATGCGCGCCAGCGGACAGCTCGGCGGCAAGTTCTTCGCGCCGATGTCGATGCTGACGCTGATCTTCGGCCTCGTCATGTGCGGCTTCTGGGTCGGCTTTGCCGAATTTTGGATCGTCATCGGCCTTGTCGGCTACGCCACGACCTTCTCGATCGGCATGTTGATCTTCAAGCCGACCGGCGAGCGCATGGGCGCCATGATCGCCAAGGAAGGCGTGACGCCGGCGGTTCTTGCCATCGGCCAGCGCATGATGAACTGGGCGCGCCTCGATTATGCGGTGATGCTGGTGATCATCGCCGACATGGTGCTGAAGCCGACCTTGCACGACATCGGCATTCTTGCCGGCATGGCGATGGTGGTCGCTCTGGGTGCTGTGCTCGCTTTCGGCGGCAGCCGCCAGATGGTGCCGAGCGCCGCCTGAGCCTTTCGTGAGGGTGGCTTGGTAGCCACCCTCACATGAGACCGATAATGCCGTCCCACAGCAGCTTGACGGCGACCACAGCAACGGTGGCGTAGGTGAACGGATAGAAGATTTCCGGCCGCATGCGGCGCACCAGCCAGGCGCCGGCGATGGTCGCAAGCGGTGCCAATGGCATCAGCACCGCCGAGGCGGTCAGGTTGGTGGTGTCGAACTGGCCGAGCGCGAAGTAGGGGACGAGCTTCAGCGCATTGGTGGCGGCAAAGAAGATCGCCGCCGTTCCCGACAGCACTTTCGGGTCGAGCCGGATCGGCAGCGCATAGACCTGGAAGGGCGGGCCGCCGACATGGGCGACAAAGCTGGTGAAGCCGGCGACCGTGCCCCAGAAGCCGGCGGCGATGCGGTTCGGCGCGGCCGCATGGTCGGCGCCGTGGCGGAACTGCAGGTATAGCCAGCGCAGCACGAAGACCAGCGCGACGACGCCGACGATCAGCCGCACCATTTCCTCGGTGACCAGAGCCGCGGTCAGCCAGCCGAGCCCAATGCCGATGACGGCGCCAGGCATCATGTCGACCAGCATCCTGCGGTCGTAGACGCCCCACCAGGTCCACACCGAAACAACGTCCATCAGGCACAGGATCGGCAGCAGGATGGCGGCCGCCTGAACCGGCGGCATGGTCAGCGCCATCAGCGGCACGCCGACAAAGCCGACAGCGCCGCCGAAGCCGCCTTTCGACAGGCCGACAAGGATCACCGCCGGAATGGCGGCGGCATAGAACCACGGATCGCTGAGCAGGCCTGACATCGGCAATGGAAGGTTGAAGAAGGCGGGAATTCAGCCATAGCGCAGAATACCGCCGTCGGGATAGTCATTAATGCCGGCATCCGCTATTGCCGGCCCGGCATCGACGAGCGGCCGTGCTGCGATGCTTCGTCGTACGGTCGGCTCGCAACCTTCGAGGCGTGGGAATGAGCGCCATCAGCATCCGCCGGGCCTGCGCAACGGACATTCCGGCGATCGTCGCGATGCTTGCCGACGATGCGCTCGGGCAGGCCCGCGAAGACGCCAGCCTGCCGCTGGCGCAAGCGGCGACCATGTCATCGGCACGCTGCAGATCACCTTTCTCGCCGGACTGTCGCTGCGCGGCGCCCGGCGCGGCCAGATCGAGGCTGTGCGCATCGCGTCGAGCCGGCGCGGCGAGGGGCTGGGACAGCGCCTGTTCGAATGGGGGATCGACCAATGCGGCGCGCGCGGCTGCCGGGTCGTCCAGCTGATGACCAATAGGAGCCGGCTCGACGCGCACCGCTTCTATGGGCGCGCCTTGGCTTCAAGGCCAGCCACATCGGCTGCAAGCTGGAACTCTAGAGCAATCCAGGAAAAGTGTGAGCGGTTTTCCGTCCGGAATTGCGTCAAAACAAAGAGATAGAGCGGTTCGCCGTTTCCGTGAAACGGTGAAACGCTCTAGCGGTTGGTGCCGTTGGCTGTCGGCAATAGCAGCCGCAGCCCTACATCTTGTCCGGTCCCGGGTCGCCACCGGCGGCGGTGATTGCGAGCCGGCTCAGATAGTGCGCCCAGCCCTTCTCATGGCTGTCGCAAATCTCTCGGTCGGCAAGGCCGCTATGGGTGAGCTTGACCCGCGTTCCGCCGGACTCTTCGACCAGATCGATTTCGACAAGGCTCGAACCGGGCGGTGTCCGATCGTTGCCCTCCCAGCCGAAGCTGTAGGCAAGGCGGTGGACGGGTACAACCTCGGTGAATTGGCCGCGTGCCGTGGCTCTTCCCGCCAAATTCAGCAAGTAAAGACCGCCGGGCTTGGCCTCTGCCGTTGCCTCCGTTCCCATCCAGCGCACGATCTTGTCGGGATCTGCCAGGAAGGCGAAGACCGTCGCCGGCGGCGCCGCGATCTGCACCTCACGACGAACGATCAAGGGTTCAGCCATCGAAATCTCCCAAGTAAGCGTGCGGCAACATCGCCCGCCCGACAGGCGCCGCCGGACCAGCGCTTCCGATTCGACGCTAAATCGCCCTTCCGTTCAACAAAAAATCTCCTTGGGTTGATTCGCGTTGGTGACAGCAACGGAACGCCGAAGCATGATCGTGTCGATGCGGCTTTCTTCAACTCTCGCCTGGCTCGTCGACAGCGCCGGCGGCGCCGTCCAACCGGATGATTTTCTGGCTACGCTCGGCGCGCGGCTGGTTGACGACGGGCTGCCGCTCGCCGGCGGAGCCCTGACGCTCGCCGCGCCGCATCCGATCATAACACGCCGCGCCTGGCTGTGGCGGGCCGAGACAGGCGTCGTCATGGAGGCGCTGGGTTTTGGCGCCGGCACGATGCCTGGAGCCGCGGAGGGCGATCTCGGACGCGAATGGCTGGCGGGACTGGGAACCGGTGTTGTGCACGATAACACGGTTGGGCCTGAGCGTGAGGATGCGCAATCCGAGAATCCAAAACTGAATTGGGTCGCGGCCCGCCCTCTCGCGGAGCACGAATCGAACACACTGGACCAAGTGGCGCGCTTTGCCGCCGCACCACTTGCCGCTCTCGCCGCCAGGTCGGCGTTGTCGGCCCTGCTTCAGGCCTATCTCGGGAAGCGAAGCGCGGCGCAGGTGTTGGCCGGCCGTTCTCGGCGCGAGGTTGGTGAGACGATCCGCGCCGTCCTGCTCTACAGCGATTTGCGCGACTTTACCGCCCTGTCGGAGGAGACGAACGCCGAACAGGTCGTGGCGGCGCTCAACGCCAGCTTCGACCGCATCGCTGGCGCCGTTCACGCTTTTGGCGGCGAGGTGCTGAAATTTATCGGCGACGGAGTGCTGGCGATCTTTCCTGTCGGCGAGCGCTCGGCTTCAGAGGCTTGCGAAGCAGCGTTGCGCGCGATTGGAGCGGCGCGGGCGGGAATGGCGCAGCTCAATCAGGTTCGTACCAGACAGGGCATGCCCGAACTGCAGTTCGGCATGGCGCTGCATCTGGGCGACATGGTGTGGGGCAATGTCGGCACAGCTGACCGGCTGGATTTCACCGCGATCGGCTCGGCCGTAAATCTCGTCAGCAGGCTCGAAGGCCTGTGCCGGCCGCTTGGACGGAGTGTCCTGATCTCGGGGGCTGTCGCCGCGGAAGTATCAACACCTTTGGTCCTGCTCGGCGAACATCAATTGCGCGGAATCGCCAGATCGTGCGCCGTCTTCGGCCTACCGGTCGGGTGACCCCTAAAACGGTTCGGCGTTTCGTGAACCGGTGAACCGCACTAGACCGAGGGGCGCCGCCCGCGGCGGCCCCGGTGCCCAACGATCCTGCTTCGCCCGCCTGTTCAAACAGGGCGCTTTGCTCTATGCCGCAATGCAACCATCTTCGCCCGGCATAGGCGAAACCGGGATCGAAGGCCAATGAACGAAGCAACCCCGCCCAACCGCTGCCGCATCGTGCTGATCGCGCCGCCGCTTGTACCGGCTGAGCATATCTGCGCGGCATTCGAGGGTGGCGACGTCGCCTCGCTGATCCTGCCCGACAACGGGATGGGCGATGCCTCCTTCCAGGCCTTCGCCGAAAGGATCGTGCCTATCGCACAAGCCGCCGGCGTCGCGGTCATCATCGCCGGCGACAGCCGCATCGCCGGGCGCGTCCAGGCCGACGGCATCCATGTCGACATGAGACCCCAGGAGCTCGCCGAGACGATCGAGCGCCTGGCCGGCAAGATGATGGTCGGCGTCGGCGGCGCCAAGACGCGCGACGAGGCGCTGGAGCTCGGCGAAGCGCGGCCCGATTACATGTTCTTCGGCCGCTTCGGCTATGACAACAAGCCGGAGCCGCATCACCGCAACCTCGCTCTCGGCGAATGGTGGGCGGAGATGATTTCGATCCCCTGCGTCGTCATGGCTGGTTCCGAGCTTGCTTCCGTGGAGACGGTGGCCGCGACCGGCGCCGAGTTCGTGGCGCTTTCCAGCGCCGTGTTTGCCGACGGGCGCGATCCGCGGGCGGCGATCGCCGCCGCCAACGCGCTGCTCGATGAAACCGCGCCGCGCTTCGAGGATTGACATGCGCTTGCGTGTGCTTCTTCTGGCTGTCCTGCCCGGCTTGATCGCCCCGGCTTGCTGGCTGAGCAATGCGGCGATCGCGGCCGAAACCGTCCCGCTGCCGCAACCCCGGCCGGATACGAGCGCGCCGGACAAAAGCGCACCGGATACAAGCAATTCAAATGCTGGCAATTCAGATGCTGGCAAACAAGACGCTGGCAAGCCGGATGCGGGCAAGCCCGCTGCCGCGCCTATCGACAAGCCGATCCAAAACACCTTGCCGCAGCCGGCCACGATGACGCCGCCATCGGCCGACGCCGTCAATCCCGACCGCTTCGGCGCCAAGCAGCCGGACGCCGCCTATGGCGCTTTCCAGCGCGGGCTCTACAAGACCGCCTACAACCTTGCCATGGAGCGCGCCAAGAATGGCGATCCGGCGGCCGAGACGCTCGTGGCCGAAATCCTGTCGCGCGGGCTGGGGGTGCCGCTCAATCCGGCCGAGGCCGGCAAGTGGTATGCGCTGGCCGCCGAACAAGGCGTGCCGGAGGCGCAGTTCCAATACGCGCTGATATTGCTCGACGGCCGCTATGTGAAGAAGGATGAAAAGGCCGCCTTCGCGCTGATGCAGGCCTCGGCCGAGGCCGGCAACCGGCTCGCCCAGTTCAACTTCGCGCAGTTGCTCGTCCAGCAGGATCCGGGCGATGACGGCCTTGCAAAGGCCGCCGTCTATTACGAGCGCGCGGCCGCTACCGGCCTTGCCGACGCGCAATATGCGATGGCGCAGCTCTATGCCAGTGGCGTCGGCGGCAAGCCGCATGACGACGCCCAGGCGCGCTCCCTTCTGGCGCAGGCGGCAAGGCAGAACTACGACACCGCGCAGATCGACCTCGCCGCCTGGATGATCGAGGGACGTGGCGGCGGCCGCGACCTGAAATCGGGCTTTGGCTGGATGAAGCGGGCGGCGGAAGGCGGCAATGTCGCCGCCCAGAACCGTCTCGCCAAGCTCTATATGGGCGGCATCGGCACCGACCCGGACCTGATCCTCGCCGGCGCCTGGTATATCGTCGCCCGCCGCGCCGGACTGATCGACCCGCAGATGGACGATTTCCTGCAAGGCCTCGACGACGACCAGACCAAGCAGGCGCTGCAAAAGGCAAATCGCCTGCCGTAGCACGCGACACCATGGCGGCACCGTCTTACCCACTCCCTTGCCTCCCCTGGCAATTTGTGGTCTTGGAGGCGCCAAAGCGCGACCCGCGCCAGAAAAATCTCATTCGGATCAGTTCATCATGGCCAAGATCAGTGGCAACGAAATCCGTCCCGGCTATGTCATCGAGCACGATGGCGGGCTTTGGGTGGCGGTCAAGACCAACACGGTCAAGCCGGGCAAGGGCGGCGCCTACAACCAGGTCGAGTTGAAGAACCTGATCAACGGCACCAAGCTCAACGAGCGCTTCCGCTCGGCCGAGACCGTCGAGCAGATCCGGCTCGACCTGAAGGATTTCTCCTTCCTCTACGAGCAGGGCGAGGCGCTGGTGTTCATGGACACCGAAAGCTACGAGCAGCTCGAGCTGGCCAAGGACTTCGTCGGCGAGCGCGCCGCCTTCCTGCAGGACGGCATGATGGTGACGGTGCAGCTCTATGAGGAACGGCCGATCGGCATTTCGCTGCCCGACCAGGTGACGCTGACCATCACCGAGGCCGACCCGGTGGTGCGGGGCCAGACGGCCGCCTCTTCCTACAAGCCGGCGGTGCTGGAGAACGGCATCCGCGTGCTGGTGCCGCCCTTCATCTCGGCCGGCGAGCGTATCATCGTGGACACCAACGAAATCACTTACGTGCGCCGCGCGGACTAGTAGACAACAGCAGAAAGAACAAAAATGGCGCGTTCCGCTCTCCTCAACGTCATGGTCCAGGCCGCGATGAAGGCCGGCCGCTCGCTGTCACGCGACTTCGGCGAGGTCCAGAACCTGCAGGTCTCGATGAAGGGACCGGGCGACTATGTCAGCCAGGCTGACCGCAAGGCGGAAGAGATCGTCTTTGCCGAGCTGTCCAAGGCGCGGCCGGGCTATGCCTTCCTGATGGAGGAGCGCGGCGCGGTCGAGGGCGAGGACGCCCAGCACCGCTGGATCGTCGATCCGCTCGACGGCACCACCAACTTCCTGCACGGCATCCCGATCTTCTCGGTGTCGATCGCGCTCGAGCGCCAGGGCCAGATCGTCGCCGGCGTCGTCTACAATCCGGCGATGGACGAGCTCTACACGGCCGAGCGCGGCGGCGGCGCCTTCATGAACGATCGCCGGCTGCGCGTTGCCGGGCGCTCCAAGCTGACCGATACCGTGATCGGCTGCGGCGTGCCGCATCTCGGTCGCGGCCAGCACGGCAATTTCCTGATCGAGCTGCGCAATGTCATGGCCGAAGTCTCCGGCGTTCGCCGCCTGGGCTCCGCCGCGCTTGATCTCGCCTATGTCGCGGCTGGGCGCATGGACGGTTTCTGGGAAACCGGCCTGTCGTCCTGGGACATCGCCGCCGGCATCCTTTTGGTGCGCGAAGCCGGCGGATTCGTCTCCGACATGGATGGCGGACAGGGCATGCTCGACAGCGGCGAAGTCGTTGCGGGCAATGAGCTCATCCAGCGCGCTTTGCTCAAGACCGTGACGAAGCCGCTGTCCTCTCGTTGACACGCAAGCCGCGTTGACCGCGCGGTGCGCCGATGCGCCCCTGGCGCAAATCAAAGTGCTGCAGCGTCCTTCGCGCGTCGAAAGGACGCGCGGCGCGGTAGTCGCAAAACCGCAACCGAACCTTGAAATACTGACCTGCAACAGCCCAGATTAGGGTAGCAGGACCATTTGATGAACGACACGCGGCCAGATACCCAGCTTGAAATCCCCTTCGTGGAGCGCTGGCATTATTCGCGCGCCGAAATGATCGCCGACGGCATCGTCCATGCGGTAGGCATCGTGCTGGCGATCGCTGCCGGCTCGACTTTCTTGGCGCTCGCAGCGTTACACTCCGGGCCGGGTGAGTATGTCGCCGCGGTTTTCTATGTCGTCTCGCTGCTCACGGTACTCTCGGTATCGCTTGCCTACAATCTGTGGCCGGTCTCGTGGCCGGCGAAATGGATCCTGCGCCGCTTCGATCATGCCGCGATCTATCTCCTGATCGCCGCCACCTACACGCCCTTCCTTGCCCAGCTCAACAACTCGCCGCTGGCGCTGCCCATGATCGTCGTCGTGTGGAGCGCAGCAGCGACCGGCATCGCCGTCAAGATGTTCCTGCCCGGCCGCTACGACCGGCTGGCCATCGTCTTCTACCTCGCCATCGGCTGGAGCGGCGTGGTGCTGGCGGGACCACTGGTCGAGACGCTGCCGACAACCTCGGTCGCGCTGCTTATCGCCGGCGGCGTCGTCTATTCCTGCGGCGTCATCTTCTTCGCCTGGAAAGGCCTGCGCTTCCACAATGCCGTCTGGCACGGCTTCGTCGTCACCGGCGCCGGCCTGCACCTGGCCGCCATGGTCGATTGCCTGGTCGTCAACCGGTTCTGAATCCCGATGCATGTCGCCCAAAAGTGCGCAGCGGTTTTGGGAGAACGACATGCATCAAAACAAAAGATTAAGGCGCGTCGCCTGAAAGCCTTTCGGCGCGACGCGCTTTAGGCGGCTGCGATATTGCCAAGCGCCATTCAATTTGGTCACAATTCCGTTTAGAGTCGCGGCAATTCTGCGGCGGTGGCATCGGAAACGGGGCACGGATGGCTTTTCTCAGATCCTTCGGCAGGCGATCGGACGTCCTGGTCTATGATCCGCACAAGCTGTCGAGCCCGCAGGTCTTCCTGCTCACCATGGTGATCTTCCTGATCATCGTCGCTTTCATCGCCGCCATCCTCACCCGTCAGATCTCCAGCGCCTTCTCCAGCAATCCGGGCCTCAACGGATTGATCGTCGGCGTGCTGGTGATCGGCATCCTGCTTGCCTTCGTCCAAGTCGGGCGGCTGTTCCGCGAGGTGCGCTGGGTCAATTCCTTCCGCGCCGGCTCCGAAACCACCGAGCCGGTTCTTTTGGCGCCGATGAAGGCGATGATCGGCCGCTCGTCATCGATGGCCTTCTCGACCTCTTCGATGCGCACGATGCTCGATTCCATCGCTACCCGCCTCGACGAAAGCCGCGACACCTCGCGCTATCTGGTCGGCCTCCTGGTGTTCCTCGGCCTGCTCGGCACCTTCTGGGGCTTGCTCAACACCATCGCCTCGATCCGCGAGACGATCGAGGCGCTGGACCCAGGCACCGGCGATGCGGCGGCTGTCCTCGATGCGCTGAAGCAGGGCCTGTCGGCGCCGCTCGCCGGCATGGGCACCGCGTTCTCGTCCTCGCTGTTCGGCCTTTCCGGCTCGCTGGTGCTCGGCTTTCTCGACCTGCAGGCCGGCCGCGCCCAGACCCGCTTCTACACCGAGCTCGAGAACTGGCTGTCCTCGGTCACCGATCTGTCGTCGGACATCGTCGTCTCCGACACCTCAAAAGCCGCCGATTCCTCCGAGGACATCCGCCTGCTGTCGGAGCGGCTGCGCAGCCTGCAGGAGAATGGCGGCGGCTCCAATCCGCGCGTCGCCACCGCCATGGCCAACCTTGCCGACGGCATCTCGGGGCTGGTGAAGAACATGCGCTCCGAGCAGCAGATCATGCGCGACTGGGTCGAGGCCCAGTCCGATGAGCAGAAGGCCATGCGCAACACGCTGGAAAAGATCGCCGACGCGCTGAAGAAGCAAGGGGTCCACTGACGTGGCGCTGGCAAGACGGCGCGTCGATCGCCGCATCGACTACTGGCCGGGTTTCGTCGACGCGCTGTCGACGCTGCTTCTGGCGATCATGTTCCTGCTCACCGTCTTCGTGCTTGCGCAGTTCCTGCTCAGCCGCGAAATCTCCGGCAAGGACACGGTGCTCAACCGCCTCAACTCGCAGATCAACGAACTGACCCAGTTGCTTGCGCTGGAGCGCTCGAACAGCCAGGACAAGGAAGATACGCTCACCAACCTGCAGGCTTCGCTGTCGGCCACGGAAGCCGAAAAGAGCCGCCTCGAACAATTGCTGGCGCAGGGCGCCGGCGCCGGCGACGCGGCCAACAAGCGCGCCGACCAGCTTACCGGCGAGCTCAGCAACCAGCGCCAGATCAGCCAGCAGGCGCTGAGCCAGGTCGAGATCCTCAACCAGCAGATCGCCGCACTTCGCAAGCAGATCGGAGCGCTGGAAGACGCGCTCAACGTCTCCGAGCAGCGCGACCACGACTCCAACACCAAGATCGCCGATCTCGGCCGCCGCCTGAACGTCGCCCTGGCGCAGCGCGTCCAGGAACTCAACCGCTACCGCTCCGACTTCTTCGGCCGCCTGCGCGAGATCCTCGCCGACCGCGAGAACATCCGTATCGTCGGCGACCGCTTCGTCTTCCAGTCGGAGGTGCTGTTTCCGACCGGCTCCGACGAGATCAACGATGCCGGCAAGGTCGAGATGAAGAAGCTCGCCGACGCCATCATCGAATTGCAGAAGGAAATCCCGCCTGAGATCAGCTGGGTGCTGCGCGTCGACGGCCACACCGACAACAAGCCGCTGTCCGGCACCGGCCGCTATCGCGACAATTGGGAATTGTCGACGGCGCGCGCGACATCGGTGGTGAAGTTCCTGATCGAGAACGGCGTGCCGGCCAACCGTCTGGTGGCCGCGGGTTTCGGTGAGTTCCAGCCGCTTGACCCTGCCGATACCGACGAGGCGCGCGGCAAGAACCGTCGTATTGAACTCAAGCTCACCGAACGTTGATCCAAGATCACACAAAGTCACGTGAAATTGTCACGTGAAATTGTTCGCCGGCTTCGCGGGGCCTCCGTCCCGAGGGCGTCCTTTTTGGCTCAAAGGCCGAGCCAGAGCACGACGATGGCGAGCACCGCCGGCACCGTCTGTATGAAGAGTATCTTGCGGCCCACGGTCGCGGCGCCGTAGAGGCCGGCAATAGTGACGCACAGCAGGAAGAACATCCTGATCTGAAACCCGCCGGCGCCAAGATAGAGCCCCCAGATCAGGCCTGCGGCAAGAAAGCCGTTATAGAGGCCCTGATTGGCGGCAAGTACCTTCGAGGCACTGGCGAATTCCGGCGTCAGCTTGAATGCCTTGTGGCCGCTTGGCGTGTCCCACAGCACCATCTCCAGATAGACGATGTAGCAGTGAATCAGCGCCACCAGCCCGACCAGGATATTGCCGATCATTGTCGCCTCCAACCATCCGTCCCAGCATTGATCACGCACTGCCGTCCATAGGCAAGACAGGTTGACGCTGGGACGGCCGATCAGGGTTGCCAAGCTCGGCGCCATGGTATCTTTTCGCGCCAGCCAACTCGCAGCCGGATGTACCCATGTCCTTCCAAAAACTCGACGAACTCGGTCACAAACTCGAAGCGCTCGAGCATGCGCTGGCCATCCTCGGCGCCGACGAAGCGACACATATGGCGGTCGGCGGTGGCGAAAAGCGCGCCGAGGCGATGTCCTCGCTTGCCGGCATGCTGCATCGTCAGGCCACAGCGCCCGAGATCGGCGACTGGATTTCAGCCGCCGAAGCCGAGCCGCTCGGCGAGGAGCGGCAGGCGGCAGTCAGGGAATTGCGCCGCCAATACACCAACCTCACCTGCCTGCCGGCCGAATTCGTCGAGCGCCAGACGGTGGCGCGCATGCGTTCCGAGCAGCTCTGGCGCGACCTGCGCGCCAAGAACGACTGGGCCGGCTTCCTGCCGGCGCTGGAAGGCGTCGTGACCCTGGTGCGCGAGGAAGCCGCCTTGCGCGCCGATGCGCTCGGCCTCACCCCCTATGACGCGCTGATGGAACAGTACGATCCCGGCAACCGCGCCGCCGATATCACACCGGTGTTTACCGAGCTGAAGGCCTTTCTCAAGGATTTCCTGCCGCATGCGCTGGCCGTGCAGGACGCGCGGCTGGCAAGGCACCCCTTGAAGCCGCTGTCGGGCAGCTATGCCGTCGACAGGCAGCGCGAGCTCGGCCTTGCCATGATGACCGCCGTCGGCTTCGACCTCACCCACGGCTCGCTCTCGGTATCGCATCATCCCTTCTGCGGCGGCGTGCCGACCGACGTGCGCATCACCACCCGCTACAAGACGTCCGACTTCCTGTCGGCGCTGATGGGCGTGCTGCACGAGACCGGCCACGCGCTCTACGAGCAGAACCTGCCGAAAGCCTGGTCGCATTGGCCGCTCGGCAAGGCGCGCGGCATGGCCGTGCATGAGAGCCAGAGCCTGTTCGTCGAAAAGCAGATCGGCCGTAATTCCGCCTTCTGGCGCTGGGCGCTGCCGGTGGTCGAGAAGCATCTCGGCGAAGCCTGGTCGCTCGACGACGTCCTGCCGCATGTCCACCATGTCGAGCGCGGCCTGATCCGCGTCGACGCCGACGAGGTGACCTACCCGCTGCACGTCATCCTGCGCTACGAACTCGAACAGGAGCTCGTGTCCGGCCGGCTGGAGGTCGCCGACTTGCCGGAGGCGTGGGATGCCAAGATGCACGACTATCTCGGACTCTCGACCATCGACAGCCCGGCCGATGGGCCGATGCAGGACGTGCATTGGCCGGGCGCGGCCTTCGGTTATTTCCCGTCTTACACGCTGGGCGCGATGATGGCGGCGCAGCAATGGGCGGCTTTGACCAGGGAGCATCCGTCTGCCGACGAGGATCTCGCCAAGGGCGATTTCAGCGCCGTCAACGACTGGCGTCGCGCAAAGATCTGGTCGCAGGGATCGCGCTGGTCGACGCCGGAATTGCTCGAGCGCGCCACGGGCGAGAAGCTCAACGCCGCTTACTTCACCGAGCACTTGCGGCGGCGATACGGATAAACTCCGACAAAGCGTGAATTGCTTTTCATACTTTCGGAGCATACATTTTCGTATGATTTCGGGAGTGCACCGTGGGAATTTCAGTTTCTAAAGAACGTGCCACCTTTTCGATCGCAGCGGACATAAAGCGTCGGCTGGAAGAAGAAGTGCCCAAAAGCGAAAGATCGCGGTTCGTGGAAACGGCAATCGATCAGGCATTGCGCGCAACTGCCGTGAACCGCCTTAAAAAAATGCTGGATGAATTGCCGCGCAATTCCAGTGTCCAGGGCGAAAGCACCACTGATTTTCTACGTGCCCAACGTATGAAATGGGATGGTCGGCCGCTCGACGTGCTCGAGGGCGGCAAGGAATGATCGTCGTTGATGCGTCGATTTTCGTGAAGCTTTTCAAGCAAGAAGAAGACAGCGAGGCGGCGCGTAACTTGGTCGATCGCATGCTGGAGCAGGGAGAAGGCTTTCTCGCTCCATCGATAGTTCTGTATGAGGCTCTTTCAGCCGCCTTACATGTCGAATTGCCGCTCACTACGGTAGGCCGGCTTTTCGATCAATTTCGAGAACTGGGGCTGGTGATCGAAGAGCCCACCACGCGGGATTTGGCAACGGCCGAGAAAATCGCAACGTCAGCCTCACCCGGAAACGGTTATCCTACTCTATTCGACAGTATCTATCATGCGATGGCGCTTGAACGTGGCGGCACTTTTGTCACCGCCGACCAGCGCCACATCGCCAAGGCTGGGCAGTTTGGCAGTGTTGTGCTGCTGGCGGATTGGCAACCCAGCTGATCTCCCCTTCACTCCGCCGCGCCCCTGAAGGCGCCGGCCCCCGTCTCGAACTGCAGCTTGGCAAGCCGCGCGTAAATGCCGCCCGTGGCGACCAGGCTCTGATGCGTGCCTTCCTCGACGATGCGTCCGCCTTCCATGACGAGGATGCGGTCGGCCTTGAGCACCGTCGCCAGCCGGTGGGCGATGACGATGGTGGTGCGGCCGCGCATCAGCCGCTCCAGCGCCCTTTGCACCAGCGTCTCGCTTTCGGCATCGAGCGCCGAGGTCGCTTCGTCGAGCAAGAGGATCGGCGCGTCGCGCAGGATGGCGCGGGCAATCGCGATGCGCTGGCGCTGGCCGCCGGACAGTGTCACGCCGCGCTCGCCGACCTGGCTGTCATAGCCCTTGTCGAGCCTGGCGATGAACTCGTCGGCAAGGGCGGCCTTGGCCGCGGCCTCGATATCGGCATCGCTGGCGCCCTGCCGGCCGAAGCCGATATTGTCGCGGACGCTGGCGGCGAAGATGGTGACGTCCTGCGGCACGATCGCGATGCGTTGGCGCACAGCCGCCGGATCGGCGTCGCGCACGTCGACCCCGTCGATGACGATGCGGCCGGTTTCGGGATCGTAGAAACGCAGGATCAGCGAGAAGACGGTGCTCTTGCCGGCGCCCGAAGGCCCGACGATCGCCACCGTCTCGCCGGGCTTCACCTGGAAGCTCAGGCCATGCACGGCGGCGCGGTCCGGCCGCGCCGGATAGGAAAAGGAGACGTCGTCGAAGCTGATCGCGCCCTTGGCCGTGGCCGGCAAGGGAAGCGGATCGACCGGCGACCGGATCGCCGGGGTCTCGGCCAGGATCTCGGTCAGCCGCTCGGCGGCGCCCGCCGCCTGCGACAGCTCGCTCCACACCTCAGACAGCGCGCCGAGCGCGCCGGCGGCAAACACCGAATAGAGCAGGAACTGGCTGAGCGTGCCTGCCGACAGCGTCCCGGCAAGCACGTCGCGCGAGCCGAACCACAGCACCGCGACCACCGAGGAAAAGATCATGAAGATGGCGAAGAAGGTGAGGAAGGAGCGTGCGAACACCGAGGCCCGCGCCGCTTCAAAGGCAGCGTCGACGGCGCCTGCAAAGCGGCCGGTGACCAGCTTCTCGTTGGTGAAGGCCTGCAGCGTGCGCACCGCGCCGATCTGCTCGCTGGCATAGGCGGTGGCTTCGGCAAGCGTATCCTGCGCTTGCCGAGACTTGCGCCGCACCGAGCGGCCGAAGGCGACCAGCGGCAGCACGATCAACGGGATGGCCGCGATCACCAGGCTCGAAAGCTTCGGGCTGGTGACGACCATCATCGCCACCGCGCCGAGGCCGAGGATGACATTGCGCAGCGCGACCGAGGCGGTGGCGCCGACCGCCGACTTCACCTGCGTGGTATCGGCGGCCAGCCGCGACACGATCTCGCCCGAATGCGAGCGATCGAAAAACGCCGGCGACAGCGTCGTGACATGGGAGAAAACGTCGCGGCGGATGTCGGCGACGACGCGCTCGCCAAGCGTGATGACAAAATAGTAGCGGCTGGCCGAGGCGGCCGCCAGCAAAGCCGCCATCAGAACCAGTGCCGCGAAATACTCCGCGATGAAGCTGGAGCCCGCCGCCTGGAACCCGTGGTCGATCATGCGCCGCACGGCCAACGGCAAAGCGAGCGTGGTTACCGCCGCCGCGATCAGCGAGATGATGGCGCCGATGACGAGCTTGCGGTAGCGGACTACATAGGGAAAAAGGCTTCTGAGCGGCCGGACCGAGCGCCTGCGCTCGCCTCCACTGACACCGATATCCGCCATGAGCGTTTCCTCTGGCCGCTTGGCTTTACTGCGCTTCAATATGCGCGAGCCACGGCCTTGTGATTCAATTCCGGCTGATGTATAGGCTCGCCGACCGTTTTAGAAGCCGTGGCTTTCCATTAGCTGCGGCTTCGAGTTTTAAAAAGGGGCGCATCGACGCAGGCCTTAGGCCCGTCACCAGCGCCGGCAGCCAGGAAACACGACAATGAAGGCCGATATCCATCCCGACTACCACACCATCAAGGTCGTCATGACCGATGGCACCGAATACCAGACCCGTTCGACCTGGGGCAAGGAAGGCGACACGATGAACCTCGACATCGACCCGACCACGCACCCGGCCTGGACCGGCGGCCAGCAGACCCTGCTCGACCGCGGCGGCCGCCTGTCGAAGTTCAAGAAGCGCTTCGAAGGTTTCGGCCTCTAAGCCGGATACGCCTGCAGGATTTGAAAAACCCGCCTTCGAGGCGGGTTTTTTTGTCGGCTATAGTTCAGTTCCCCTTCTCCCCGTTTACGGGGAGAAGGTGCCCGAAGGGCAGATGAGGGGCAGCGCCAGCCTCGACGATTGGCTAAATTCGGTGACAGTGCACTTTTTTAACGTGCCTAATTTCATAGGCTGGCGCCGCCCCTCACCTACATGCCGGCATCCGCTCTCGCCGGCGGTTTCGCCGATCGCCACCGTCCCTACTCGCCCACCAGTTCCCTCAGCGCCATGCGCTTGTAAGCCGTGACCAGCCTGTCGCCCTCTTCGCGATCTACGGAGATCGCCAGCCGCATGGCGGCCTCGCCCATCTGCCAGACGAGAAACGCCGTCGTCTCCAACGCGACGGGATCGGCGGCCGGACGCAGCCGCTTCAGCACCGCGACAAGGAACTCCGCATTCGCCCGACTGTCGGCGAGCTCGAGTTCGCGCAGCGCCTTGTCGGCCTGCGTGCCCGACCAGATGTCGCGCATCACCGGCTCGGCGAGGAACAGCCGGTAATAGATGTCGACCAGCTCCGAAAACGCCCGTTTCAGACCTTCGGCGTCGCCGACATCCTTCAGCGCCGCCGCAATGCAAGCCTGGCTTTCGGCTGTGTAACGCTCGGCTAGCGCCCAGACGATGGCCCGCTTGTCCGGAAAGAACTGGTAGAGCGAGCCGATCGACACCCCAGCCCGTTCCGCCACCTCGCCCATGCGCATGGCATCGCTGCCCTGCTCGGCAATCAGCGCCGAGGCGGCCGCAAGCATGCGCTCGACCCGCTCGCGGCTGCGCTGCTGGCTCGGCGAGCGGCGCGGCGAAGCAATGGCGGCATGGTCCGGCTTCGCGGCGACTTTTTCATCCATGGCTCTCTCCGGGCGATTCTTCGAAAACTGGCTTGACGCACAAAATACGAGGGTTTATCACGTTTTGCAAATGTGAGAGTTATTCACATTCTGAAATCAAGCAAACCCGGCATCTGGAGCAACTGAGATGATGAAACTTCTTCCCACCCTCACCTTCATCGCCGCGATCGGCTCCGGCATCGTCGGCGGCGTGTTCTTCGCCTTTTCCAATTTCGTCATGGCCGCGCTCGCCCGGCTGCCCGTCCCGAGCGGCATCGCGGCCATGAACTCGATCAGCATTACGGTGATCACGCCGACCTTCATGACGGCGCTGTTCGGCACCGGCCTCATCTGCCTCGTGCTCATCGCCGCAGCTCTCTTCGGCTGGAGCCAGTCGGGTTCCTACTGGCTGCTTGCCGGCGCCGTGATCTATTTCGTCGGCAACCCGATCGTGACCATGGTCTTCAACGTCCCGCTCAACGACGCGCTGGCCGCCGTCGATCCGGCAAGCGCCAACGGCGCCGCCGTGTGGACGAACTATCTGAGCGAGTGGGTGATGTGGAACCACGTGCGGACCATCACCGCAATCGTGGCGATGGCCTGCTTCATCATGGCATTGATCTGAGGATAAGCAGCCCGCGAATGCAAAGGACCTCCCTCAGGCGGGGTCCTTTTTATGAGACTTTCGATCGGAGTGTCCCAGATCGCGGTCCGGGTCGATGACGTCGCGGACCAACTGCTTGAGTTTTGCCGCATCGGGAAAGCCGCCGTCACGCTTGCGGTCCCAGATAAGCACGCCGTCGCAGGAGATGGTGAAGATGCCGCCGGTGCCAGGCACCAGTGTCACCTCGCCGAGATCGGTGCCGAAAGTGGACAAGAGCTCTTGCGCCATCCAGCCTGCACGCAACAGCCACTGGCATTGCGTGCAGTAGGTGATGCGGATGGTGGGAATCGCCTTCTCGCCCATGCCAGATTGAGCCCCGCTCATATCGGATTGAGCTCCGCTCATATCGGATTGAGCTCTGCTCATATCCTCACCGGTCAGGCCGCGCTGAGCTTGGCCATGGTCTCGTCGTCGACCTCGAAATTGGCGTAGACGCTCTGCACGTCGTCATCGTCCTCGAGGGTGGCGACGAGCTTCATCAGCGACTGCGCCCGCTCTTCGTCGACCGGGACGTTGTTCTGCGGCTGCCAGATCGGCTTCACCGATTCCGCCTCGCCGAGCGCGGCTTCGAGCGACTTCGACACTTCACCGAGATTTTCGAAGCCGCAATAGATGGTGTGGCCTTCCTCGTCGGATTCAACGTCGTCGGCACCGGCCTCGATTGCGGCTTCCATCACCTTGTCGGCGCTGCCGGCCGAAGCCGGGTAATAGATTTCGCCGGCGCGGTTCCACATGAACGACACCGAGCCGGTTTCGCCGAGCGCCCCACCAGCCTTGGTGAAGGCGGCCCGCACATTGGAGGCCGAGCGGTTGCGGTTGTCGGTCAGCGCCTCGACGATCAGCGCCACGCCGCCCGGGCCATAGCCCTCGTAGCGCACGGCCTCATAGTTTTCGCCGTCGCCCGCGGACGCCTTGTTGATGGCGCGCTGGATGTTGTCCTTCGGCATCGACACGGCCTTGGCGTTCTGCACGGCAAGGCGCAGGCGCGGGTTCATCGATACATCGGGCGTCCCGCTCTTGGCGGCGACGGTGATTTCGCGCGCCAGCTTGGAAAACATTTTCGATCGCACCGCGTCCTGGCGGCCCTTGCGGTGCATGATGTTCTTAAACTGCGAATGGCCAGCCATGGCACCCCTGTCGTGTTCGGCTAGAGCATCCCGAAGCGAGGTGGCATCACCTTGTCTTCTGCAAAATGCTCGAATTCAAATTTTCAGAACGTCCAAGGCATGCCAGCGAAGGCACGCGGCGCTCTTTGTCGGAATGGCCGGCTTATAGATAAATCGGCTCAATTCGTCCAGCCGCGCCGTGGCGTCCAGAGCAATTCCAGGAAAAGTGCGTAGCGGGGCTCGGCGCCTTCGCCGTAGCCTTCCGTTCGGAATTGCGCAAGAAAGGGCATTTCGGCTTAGCGGCTCGCTGGCGTTGCCGCGCCCTAGTGCCCGCCGCCGGATCCCTGTTTCTTGCGATTCCGCGCCAGCATGTTGAGACCCTCGACCAGGGCGGAAAAACCCATGGCGGCGTAGATGTAGCCCTTGGGCACATGATAGCCCATGCCGTCGGCGATCAGCGTCATGCCGATCATCAGCAGGAAGCCCAGCGCCAGCATGACGATGCTGGGGTTCCTGGCGATGAAATTGGCGAGCGGCGTCGCCGCCAGCATCATCACGCTCACCGCAACGATCACGGCGATATACATGATGGCGATCTCGTCGGTCATGCCGACGGCGGTGATGATGGAATCGATCGAGAAGACCAGGTCGAGCAACAGGATCTGGAAGATGGCGCCGGCAAGGCTCATCTGCAGCGTGCCCACCATCGTGTCCTGATGGTCCTGCGGGTCGACCGTGTGATGGATTTCCTTGGTCGCCTTCCAGACCAGGAACAGGCCGCCGGCGATCAGGATCAGGTCACGCCAGGAAAAGCCGTGGCCGAAAGCGGTGAACACCGGCGCCGTCAGTTGCACGATGATCGAGATCGTGGCGAGCAGGATGAGGCGCATGACCAGCGCCGCCGAGATGCCCAGCCGGCGCGCGCGGACGCGCTGCGCTTCCGGCAGCTTGTTGGTCAGGATCGAGATGAAGATCAGATTGTCGATGCCGAGCACGACCTCAAGCACCACCAGGGTCAAAAGCGCGACCCATGCGGTCGGATCGGAAACAAAATGAAAGTGCGGCGCCAGGAATTCGACAAGCTGCATGGAGGTCGTCCCCTCTACGATCTAGAGCAGTGTTGCCGGCAATTAGGTACTTTGCACACCTATATCAATGTCACGACCAGAAGGACGGCGCCGTTTCTTCCAGCCGCGGCCCGCGACGAAACGGCGCGATTTTTTCGGCCAGCCCGGTGCGGTCTGAGATAGTGACGCCGACGCCGCACAAGGTCGCCGGCCCGTTCGCTGCTTCGAAGCGGCCCTTCGGCACCTTCGACAGGAAGCGGTTGAGCGGCTCCTCCTTGTCCATGCCAAGCGAGGAATCATAATCGCCGCACATGCCGGCATCCGAAATATAGGCGGTGCCGCCATTGAGGATCTGATGGTCGGCGGTCGGCTGATGCGTATGCGTGCCGACCACGAGGCTGGCGCGGCCGTCGACGAAATGCGCGAAGCACATCTTCTCCGACGTCGCCTCGGCATGGAAATCGACGATGGCCGCATCGGCCTGCTCGCCGAGCGGGCAGGCGGAAAGCTCGCGCTCGCCGGCCTGGAAAGGATCGTCGAGCTCGGGATGCATGAAGACCCGGCCCATGATGTTGGCGACCAGCACGCGCGCGCCGTTGCGGGCGATATAGACGCCGGAACCGCGTCCCGGTGTGCCCTTGGGAAAATTGGAAGGCCGCAGGAAACGCTCCTCGCGCGGCGCGAAGATCAGCGCATCGCGCTGGTCCCAGACATGGTTGCCGGTGGTGACGACATCCGCGCCCGCCGCGAGCGTCTCGCGAAAGATCTCCTCGGTGATGCCGAAGCCGCCGGCGGCGTTCTCGCCATTGACGATGACGAAATCGAGCTTGAAGTCGGAAATCAGCCCCGGCAGCTGTTCCCAAACCGCCGTGCGTCCCGTCTTGCCAACCATGTCGCCGAGGAAGAGAAGTCTCATGCGGCGCTACGCGTGCCAAGCGCCCGCGACACCGTTTCCGGCTCCTTGGCGATAACCTGCAAATAGGCCTGCGCCGCCTGGTCCGGCTCGGTTCTGCCTTGCTCCCAATCTCTAAGCGTGCCGAGCGGAATGCGATAGCGGACTGAAAACTCCTCCTGGGTGAGATGCAAAGCCCGGCGGATCACCTTGACGCGCGCAACAGCCGCCATACCCGGCCGATCCGTGTTGATCGGAGGATTGTTCCTGTCCGCCAAAGCCCCGGCTTCCGCATCCGCATCACTCATGGTGCGCAGACGGTTCCAATCGGTTCCGGATTCAGTCTTGGCGTGCTTGATCATATGCTTTCTGCTCATGGCGCGTCGCCTTTCTGGCGGAGATCAGTCTTATTCGGTCGCCGCGCTCGGTGTAAACCACCGTCAGCACCAACCCATTGACGATACCGATGCCGATGAAGCGCTCCTCTTCGTATTCCATGGAGCGATCCGAATAATGCAGCGCATGGATGTCATCGAACAGGCGTTTCGCATCGAAAAACGCCACGCCGTGCTTGGCAAGATTGCTCGCTGCTTTCTCATCGTCCCATTCGAATTCAAGCATGCCGACCTACTGGAATTCAGTAGTAGTATTGGTCAGACGGGCACGGACGTCAAGCCGTGACGCGGCGTCCGCGCAGCCAGAAGAACCAGACATAGAACGCGGTGAACCCGCCGGTCACGGCAAGGAGCAACAGCCCGCCGGTCCAGCCCTTCATGGCCGCGGTATCGAGGTTCGACGGATCGGCGGGGTCGTAGTAGAATTCCACCTGTTCGCCTTTGGCCGCCTTGTAAAGACCGATGTCCTTTCCCTTTCCGGACCATGGCATCGGCGCGTCGTTGGCCACATAGGTGACGGCGACATTGATGCCATCCGTGGCAAGGCCGTTCGCCTGCATTTCGCTGTAGGGACTGACATCCGTTACGGTAGCTACAGTTCGATGCCAGGCGGCTTGGTGATGCAAGCTTGTGCCGATGATGTGCGCTCCCATCGCAAACAGCGCCGCAGCGATCAGGGCGAAAGGCATCAGCAAATAGCGTGCGAATATAAACACCACGACCCCCCGTCGGCTCGGACTATATTGCAGGAATATTGCCCGACGGGTCTTTGAACCGCGTTAAGCAGATCGCGATATTTTAAGCGATGTCGAAGCGCCGCAACCCGCTCTCGGTCAGTATTTCCGCAATGATGACGTCATGGTTCTCTTCCGGCACCCGCTCGACTTCCTGGCAGTCGAAGGCGATGCCGATCAGCCTCGGCGTGATGCCCTTGTCGGCCAGCCTGGCGATGGCGCGGTCGTAATAGCCGGCGCCGTAGCCGATGCGGTGGCCGCGGGCGTCGAAGGCCGCAAGCGGCACCAGCATCAGCGTGGGATCGAGCACTTCCGCCTCGGGATGCGGCCCGACAGTACCGAACCCCATCTCGACCATGGGCGCGCCGCGCACCAGCTCGCGAAAGACGATCGTGGTCTTGTCGAGGATCGCCGGCAGGCAGAGCCTGGCGCCCTTCTCGCGCAGGGCGAACATCAGCGGCCGCACATCGACCTCCGAGCGCATCGGCCAGAAGCCCGAGACGATCCGGCCGGGCTCGAAGTCGATCTTTTCCTTCGCGGTCTCGGCCATTTCGAGCGCGATCTCGACACGCCAGAACTCGTCGAGCGCATCGCGGCGCGCCAGCGCATCCTTGCGAAGCTGTTTTTTCAGGTCTTTTGAATGTGACATGCTGTGACGCTAGAAAAGGCCGGATATGGATGGAGTCGCAGGAACGACGCTTTCTAGTGCAAGTCTCCCAAAATTGGGAGAGTGACGATCCACACAACCGGTGGAGAGGTCGATCCCGGGTGCCTACAAAGTAGGTGGGCGCCGTGTGAG
Source organism: Mesorhizobium sp. Arg314 (assembly GCF_053714275.1). Taxonomy (NCBI): domain Bacteria; kingdom Pseudomonadati; phylum Pseudomonadota; class Alphaproteobacteria; order Hyphomicrobiales; family Phyllobacteriaceae; genus Mesorhizobium; species Mesorhizobium sp. Arg314. Next base: position 88,228 of record NZ_JBSKBP010000016.1, read on the forward strand.
AAAACCCACGGGTCTTCCCAGGGACAGCTCCCTAAGGATCGATAAGGCCCCGGGGAAAAGTGTCTCCTGCCGGGAAGCGCAGACCGCCGACAGCAAATATAGGCCGATGGTTAGCCGAGCGCCAGAGATACCGGCATCGCGGCTGACGTTATTCTCACTCTCGATATCTCGGCCTTGCGCGCATGCGCACGGCTCCTTACGGTCCGGCCGCACGGACAGGAGAAAAGATGCGTTTTGAAGGCACAGCGGCCTATGTCGCCGACAGGGATCTGATGGTCGCGGTCAACGCCGCGATCGCGCTGGAGCGGCCCTTGCTGGTCAAGGGCGAGCCCGGCACCGGCAAGACCGAGCTTGCCCGCCAGGTGGCCTCGGCACTCGGGCTGGAGTTCATCGAATGGAACGTCAAGTCGACCACCAGGGCGCAGCAGGGCCTCTACGAATATGACGCCGTCTCGCGGCTGCGCGACAGCCAGCTCGGCGACGAGCGCTTCAACGACATCGCCAACTACATCAAGCGCGGCAAGCTGTGGGACGCCTTCGCGGCGCAGAAGAAAGTCGTGCTTTTGATCGACGAGATCGACAAGGCCGACATCGAGTTTCCCAACGACCTTCTCCAGGAACTCGATCGGATGGAGTTCTTCGTCTACGAAACCGGCGAGACGATCCGCGCCGAATTCCGGCCGATCGTCATCATCACCTCGAACAACGAGAAGGAACTGCCGGACGCCTTCCTGCGCCGCTGTTTCTTCCACTATATCCGCTTCCCCGACATCGATACGCTCCACCGCATCGTCGAGGTGCATTACCCCGGCATCAAGCAGAACCTGGTGCGGGCAGCACTCACCCAGTTCTACGAAATCCGCGAGGTGCCAGGCCTGAAGAAGAAGCCGTCGACCTCCGAAGCGCTCGACTGGATCCGCCTGCTGGTCGCGGACGACATCGCGCCGGAAGATCTGCGCGCCGACCCGAAGAACATGCTGCCCAAATTGCATGGCGCACTGCTGAAGAACGAGCAGGACGTGCACCTGTTCGAGCGGTTGGCCTTCATGGCGAGACGGCAGCAATAATGCATGTCGCCCTGAAGTGTGGAGCGGTTCTGGGACAACGACATGCATAAAACCAACGGGCTAAAGCGCGTCGCGCTCTAGCCCGCCAGCAATAGCGCTTTCCCCGTCCGTGGACCGTTGCCGGTAAGCGGTCTCTGCCGCAGTTTCCGGCCAACACATTGGAGGAAGAAATGTCCGAGATCACCATCCGGCCGCTCGCGCAGTCCGATCACGCCGACTGGCGCCGCCTGTGGACCGACTATCTGACCTTTTATGAAACGAAGCTGCCGGAAGAAGTCTACGCGATCACCTGGAAGCGGCTGTTCACGGAAGGCGAGTTCGAGCCAAAGGGGTTCATTGCCACGCTCGACGACAAGGCCGTCGGCCTGACCCATTATCTCTATCACCGCTCCGGCTGGTCGGAGAAAAACAACTGCTATCTGCAGGACCTGTTCGCCGACCCGAAGGTGCGCGGCAAGGGCGTGGGTGCCGCGCTCATCAAAGCCGTGCAGGACGAGGCCGGCAAGATCGGGGTGAAAAACGTCTACTGGATGACGCACGAGACCAACGCCACCGCGCGCCGGCTCTATGATCATGTCGCACGGCGCACGGGCTTCATCGAATACGACCTGCTATGACGATCACGCAGTTGAAATAACGCTTATTGCGCAATATATTGCGCAGGTCCGAGTTTGCCGATGCCGCTGATCGAGACCAACACACGCAAGATCATAGCGAGGCTCTTGCGAGACGGTTGGGTAAGTGTCGGCGGCGGCAAGCATGACAAGTACGAGCATCCGGACAAGCCCGAGGTGATGCTCGTAGTGCCGCGACATCGTGAGCAATCCCCCGGCGTTGCCCGGTCGATCGCCCGGATGGCTGGATGGATTTGAGGATCGAACGGATGGCACATTATGTCGGAATTCTCGACGGCGCCGACGATACCTGGGGGGTACGGGTCCCTGATCTTGCCGGTTGTCACGGCGGCGGCAAAAACCCCGAAGAGGCCATCGCAGATGCGACGTCCGCCGTCCGTGAATGGGTCGAAGCACGCCTGGCGAAACGTCTGCCATTGCCTGTACCGAATACGATCGCCGAACTGCTGAGGCAGGGTGAGATCGACAGCTCCGCCGGGGAGTCCGCCGTGATGATTCCGGTATTGATCGATTCCGGCCGGCCCGTACGGGCCAACCTATCCCTCGATGCCGGCCTTCTGGCTGCGATCGACGAGGAAGCCAGCCGGCGCGGCCTCACCCGCTCCGCCTTCATAGCAAGCGCTGCAAGAGAGAAGATCGAAGGGCACCGATAGCAATCCTGCCATGTTCCTCCCCTTCTTCCTCGAACTGAAGGCAGCGCGCGTTCCCGTCTCGCTCAGGGAATATCTGTCACTGCTGGAGGGGCTGGAAGCCGGGCTCGTCGACTATGACGTCGAGGGTTTTTATTACCTCGCGCGCGCGACCCTGGTGAAGGATGAGCGCCACATCGACCGTTTCGACCAGGTGTTCGCGCATGTCTTCAAGGGCGTCGAGGCGCTTGGCGGGCAAGATGCCGTCGATGTCACTGATGTACCGGAGGAATGGCTGCGCCGGCTCGCCGAAAGGCACCTGACCGAGGAGGAGAAAAAGCTGGTCGAGGCGCTTGGCGGCTTCGACAAGCTGATGGAGGCGCTGAAGAAGCGGCTCGAGGAGCAGAAGGGCCGCCACCAGGGCGGCTCGAAATGGATCGGAACCGGCGGCACCTCGCCCTTCGGCGCCTATGGCTACAACCCGGAAGGCGTTCGCATCGGCCAGCACGAGAGCCGGCATCGCCGCGCGGTGAAAGTCTGGGAAAGGCGCGAGTTCAAGAATTTCGACGATACGGTCGAGCTCGGCACCCGCAACATCAAGGTGGCGCTGAAGCGGCTGCGCCGCTGGGTGCGCGAGGGCGCCGAGGAGGAGTTCGACCTGCCCGGCACCATCCATGCTACCGCCGAGCACGGCTATCTCGACGTGAAAACCCGGCCCGAGCGGCGCAATGCCGTGAAGTTGCTGATGTTTTTCGATGTCGGCGGCTCGATGGACGACCATATCCGCGGCGTCGAGGAACTGTTCTCGGCCGCGCGCGCCGAATTCCGCCAGCTCGAATATTTCTACTTCCACAACTGCCTCTACGAGCGCGTCTGGAAGGACAATCGACGGCGGCTTGCCGAGACGATCCCGACTTTCGACCTCATCCACAAATACGGGCCGGACTATAAGGTGATCGTCGTCGGCGATGCCTCGATGAGCCCTTACGAGATCGCCCATACCGGCGGCTCGGTCGAGCACTGGAATCCTGAGGCCGGCAGCGTCTGGCTGGCGCGCCTGTTGCAGCAATGGCCGAATGCGATCTGGCTGAATCCGGAAGCTGAAAAGAACTGGCGCTATACGCATTCGATCCAGTTGATCAGCGACATCTTCGGCGGCCGCATGTTCCCGCTGACGCTTGCCGGGCTCGAAGCGGCGACTAGGCAGTTATCGCGCAAGCACTAGCGAACGAGTCTGGCTGGGCAGGCCTGTAACAAATACCTATGTTGGTGCGAATATAGCTTGCAACCAACAACGAGCCGCCAAGGCCGAGGAGATTTCATGGACACCCACGCCTATCCCGTCACCCGCACCGATGCCGAGTGGCGCGCCCGGCTGACGCCGGAGCAATATGCCGTGATGCGCAACCACGGCACCGAGCGCCCCGGCAGCTGCGCCCTGCTCTATGAGAAGCGCGCCGGCACCTTCTTCTGCGTCGGCTGCGACCAGCCGCTGTTCGAATCCAAGCTCAAGTTCGAGAGCGGCACCGGCTGGCCGAGCTTCAACGATCCGGTTCCGGGGTCGATCGATACCACCGTCGATCGCAGCTACGGCATGGTCCGCACCGAATGCCACTGCTCTCGCTGCGGCAGCCATCTCGGCCATGTCTTCGAGGACGGCCCGCCGCCGACGGGCCTGCGCTATTGCATCAATGGCGTGGCGTTGCGCTTCGAGCCTGCGGCCTGAACTATCTCGGATATGACTTTGCAAAGGGCGGCTTCGGCCGCCCTATTTCGCGTGGAGCAATTCCAGGAAAAGTGTGACGCGGTTTCCGTCAGGAATTGTTCAATAGAGTAGCTCCTCAGACGACAGCCGTTGCGATCAACCAGAGCGCGGAACCCAGCATCATCAGCTGTGCCGTGAAACCGCCGGCCTTCTCAGCCGTCCGCCAGACGGCGATAGTCAGGAAGATGTTGTAGGGCACCGGCAGGAAATGCACCGTCAGCACCAGCCAGAGCGGCAGCTTAAATCCCAGCAGGATCAACGCCAGCGCCGAAGAAGCGATGCTCAAGATTGTCCCGACCAGCAGCATGTCGCGCCAGAACAGCCGGTCGAGTGGCGCTTCACCTCTCCAGCGTGTTCGGAAGAAGCCAGTATTCTCGTTCGTTGCCGGAGCTGGGCTGTCCATCAATCGGGCCTCGTAGCCAACCGCTGAAGTCTCGAAAAGCGCCGACGAAATCGCAAAATCGGACGCCGGGAGGTGCAGAAATCGACCGCGAAAACGTGTACCATCACAAATCTGTGATCCGCATCGCATTCTGTCTTTTGCATGGCAAACACGGAGGGATTCGGAATGACCGGTCACGTCTACAATGTTCTCTTTCTCTGCAACGCCAACTCGGCCCGTTCGATCATGGGCGAAGCCATTCTCAACCGGCTCGGCGCCGGCCGCTTCAAGGCTTATTCCGCCGGTGCGAACCCCAAGGGCACCGTCAATCCCTACGCTCTGCAGCTCCTGGAAAGCCTGAACTACGATACATCCTTCGCCCGCTCGAAAGGCTGGGACGAATTCGCCGGACCGGACGCGCCGGAGATGGATTTCGTCTTCACGCTCTGCGACAGCACGGCCAACGAACACTGTCCGGTATGGCCGGGTCATCCGATGACGGCACTTTGGGCGGTGCCGGACCCGTCCAAGGCCGGCGGCACGGATGCCGAACAGCATCTGGCCTTCGCCGAAGCCTATCGCATGATGAGCAATCGCATAGGCTTGTTCACGAACCTGCCGATACACGCGCTCGATCAAATGGCGCTGCAGCAGCATCTCGAAGATATCGGCCGCGACCAGCCGCGAGCAAACTGAACCCCGACCCCGGGCTAATGCATGTCGCCCGGAAGTGTGCAGCGGTTCTGGGACAACGACATGCATCAAAACAAAGACTTAAAAAGCGCGTCGCCTGAATCCGGTTCAGCGCGACGCGCTTTAAGCCCCGGCTTTACGGCCGGGCTTCGCCCAGCACGGCAAGAACCGCCTGTTCGAAGCGCGAGCACTCCGTCACCAGCCAGTCGGCCATGGCAGGCCAGTTATCCTCGGCGTAGCAGTTCACCCGCCACATCGAGTTGATGCCCAGCCCCTCACAGCACTGCTCCGGCTTGAGCTCCAGCCTCGCCTCGATCGCAGGCTGGAACGGCCTCAGCCGCGACCATGACTCCGTAGCGCCGAACTTTTCATTGCGCCCGAAGAAGACGCCGACATGGTTCTGCGCCGGCGCGACATACATCGAAAGCACCAGGGCGAAATCCGGCATTCCGCGCTGCCAGAACCAAGGCCCGCGTCGTGCAAGCCTGGCCCGTTCCTCCGGGTGCCGCTCGGCAAACAGCGCCCAGAAGCCGCGCTGGCGGAACTCCGAAGCGCGGCGGCCGCCGAAGTCGAACTCGTTCATGGCCGGGCTCCGGCCAGAAACCTCAGGCCATGCCGAGAGCGGCCTTGTAGAGGTCGAGGATCGACTCCTCTTCCTGGCGCTCGGCCTGGTCCTTCTTGCGCAGCCGCACGATGGTGCGGATCGCCTTGGTGTCGAAGCCGGTGCCCTTGGCCTCGGCATAGACATCCTTGATGTCGTCGGAGATCGTCTTCTTCTCTTCCTCGAGCCGCTCGATGCGCTCGATGATGGTGCGCAGCTGGCCGGCGGCTACAGTCTGGCTGGTCTCGGTGATTTCGTCGGCCATTTTTCTCTCCGCGTCTTCTTGAAGCCAGGGCGATTCCCGCCACGGCAAATTGGAGCGGGTTCCCTGCCCGAGCGGGCGCGGCGGGTCAAGATACTATCGAGCCGTTGTGAACGGCTGCTGCCAGCCGTTCGTTTCGTGCCGCGCTTTGCTCGTCACCTGAAGGCGATGAGCAGATCCTTCGCATCGATCTGGTCGCCGGCCTTGACCAGCACTTCGGCGATCTCGCCGTCGCGTTCGGCGTGGAGCGCGGTCTCCATCTTCATCGCCTCGATCGACAACAGCACATCGCCCGCTTTGACCGCCTGGCCGGTCGCCACGGCAAGCGCCGACACCACGCCCGGCATCGGTGCGCCGACGTGCGCCTCGTTACCGGGCTCGGCCTTGCGGCGCGCCTTGGCGGCCGAAGCGCCATGCGCCCTGTCCGGCACCTTGATGCGGCGCGGCTGGCCGTTGAGCTCGAAGAAGACGGTGACCATGCCCTTGTCGTCGACATCGCCGAACGCCTGGCACCGAACCACCAGGGTCTTGCCCTTCTCGATGTCGAGGAAAATCTCGTCTTCCGACTTCATGCCGTAGAAATAGGTCGGCGTCGGCAGCACGCTCACCGGCCCGTAGGTCTCCTGCGCGGCGGCGAAGTCGGTGAACACCTTCGGATACATCAGCCATGAGGCGAATTCATACTCCGAGAGCTTTCGATCGAGCTTGCCCTCGATCTCCTTGCGGCTGGCCTTCAGGTCGGCTGCTTTCAGCAGCGAGCCCGGCCGCACGGTGATCGGCTTCTCGCCCTTCAGCGCCTTCTTCTGCAGCGCCGCTGGCCAGCCGCCAGGCGACTGGCCGAGATCGCCGCGCAGCATCGACACGACCGAGTCCGGGAAGGCGATGTCCTTGGCCGGGTTCTCGACATCGGCGACGGTCAGATCCTGGCTGATCATCATCAGCGCCATGTCGCCGACCACCTTGGACGACGGCGTCACCTTGACGATGTCGCCGAACATCAAATTGACGTCGTGATAGGCCTGCGCGACCTCGTGCCAGCGCGTCTCGAGGCCGAGCGAGCGCGCCTGTTCCTTGAGGTTGGTGAACTGGCCGCCCGGCATCTCGTGCAGGTAGACTTCCGAGGCAGGTCCCTTGAGGTCGCTCTCGAAGGCGACGTACTGGTTGCGCACCGCTTCCCAGTAGAAGGAAATGCGGCGGATCCATTGCGGATCGAGACCGGGGTCGCGCTCGGTGCCTTTCAGCGCCTCGACGATCGAGCCCAGGCAGGGCTGCGAGGTGTTGCCGGAGAAGGAATCCATCGCGGCGTCGATGGCGTCGGCCCCGCTTTCCACCGCCGCGAGCACCGTCGCCGCCGAGAGGCCCGACGTGTCGTGCGTGTGGAAATGGATCGGCAGGTCGGTCGCCTCGCGCAGCGCCTTGAACAGCACGCGCGCCGCGGCCGGCTTCAAAAGGCCGGCCATATCCTTGACGGCGATGATGTGCGCGCCGGCGGCTTCCAGCTCCTTGGCGAGCCCGACATAATAGTTGAGGTCGTATTTGGCCCGCGCCGGATCGAGGATGTCGCCGGTGTAGCACATCGCCGCTTCGACCAGCTTGCCCTCGGCGCCGACCGCGTCCATGGCGACGCGCATGTTCTCGACCCAGTTCAGGCAGTCGAAGACGCGGAACAGATCGACTCCGCCGCTTGCTGCCTGGCGGACGAAGTGCTGGACGACATTGTCGGGATAGTTGGTGTAGCCAACGCCGTTGGCGCCGCGCAGCAGCATCTGCAGCAGAAGGTTGGGCGCCGCCTCGCGCACTTTGCTCAGCCGCTCCCACGGATCCTCGGTGAGGAAGCGCATGGCGACGTCGAAGGTTGCGCCGCCCCAGCATTCCAGCGACAGGAGCTGCGGCAGCGCCCGTGCATAGGTGCTGGCGATGCCGACAATGTCATGCGTGCGCATGCGCGTGGCAAGCAGCGACTGGTGGCCGTCGCGCATCGTCGTGTCGGTGACCAGCACCTGGCGCTGCTCCCGCATCCAGATCGCGAATTTCTCCGGGCCGAGCGCGTTGAGCCTCTGCTTGCTGCCATCCGGAACATGCCCGTTGAGGTAAGGCACGACCGGAGCCGCCAAATTCGCCTTCGGCATCGGCCGGCCGCGCGTCTCGGGGTGGCCGTTGACGCTGACATCGGCCAGATAGGTGAGCAGCTTGGTGGCGCGGTCCTGCCGCTTCACCTGCTCGAACAGTTCCGGCGTCGTGTCGATGAACCGGGTCGTATAGGAGTTGTCGGCGAAGCGCGGGTGGTTGATGATCGCTTCGAGGAAGGTGAGGTTGGTGGCCACGCCGCGGATGCGGAACTCGCGCAGCGCCCGGTTCATGCGCGAAATCGCCTCGCCGGGTGTCGGCGCCCAGGCTGTCACCTTTTCGAGCAGCGGATCGTAGAAGCGGGTGATGACCGCGCCCGAATAGGCGGTGCCGCCGTCGAGGCGAATGCCGAAGCCGGCCGCCTCGCGATAGGCCGTGATGCGGCCATAGTCCGGGATGAAATTGTGCTCCGGATCCTCGGTGGTGATGCGGCACTGCAAGGCGTGGCCGTTGAGCCTGATGTCCTTCTGCGCCGGCACGCCCGATTCCTTCGTGCCGATGGCGAAGCCGTCGAGGATATGGATTTGCGCCTTGACGATGTCGATGCCGGTCACCTGCTCGGTGACGGTGTGCTCGACCTGGATGCGCGGATTGACCTCGATGAAGTAGAACTTGCCGGTGTCGGCGTCCTGCAGGAATTCGACCGTGCCGGCGCCGATATAGCTGGTCTCGCGCGCGATCTTGAGCGCATAGGCGCATAGCTCCTGGCGCAGCTCCTCGCTGAGATACGGCGCCGGCGCGCGCTCCACGACCTTCTGGTTGCGGCGCTGGATCGAGCAGTCGCGCTCGAACAGATGCACCGCGTTGCGGTGCGTGTCGCCGAGCACCTGGACCTCGACATGGCGGGCGCGTTCGATCAGCTTTTCGAGATAGACCTCGTCCTTGCCGAAGGCGGCTTTCGCCTCGCGCTTGCCTTCCATCACCTCGCGCGCGAGATCGGCCTCGGCGCGGATGGCGCGCATGCCGCGACCGCCGCCGCCCCACGAGGCCTTGAGCATCACCGGATAGCCGACCTCCTTGGCCAGCTTCTTGACCTCGTCCATGTCGTCCGGCAGTGGATCGGTCGCAGGCACTACCGGCACGCCGACCTCGATCGCCAGGTTGCGCGCGGCGACCTTGTTGCCCAGCCTGCGCATCGTCTCCGGCTTCGGACCGATGAAGGTGATGCCGGCCTCGGCGCACGCCTCGGCGAATTCCGGGCTTTCCGACAGCAGGCCGTAGCCGGGGTGGATGGCGTCGGCGCCGGACAATCTGGCGACCCGGATCACCTCCTCGATCGACAGATAGCTTTCGATCGGACCCATATCCTTGGCAAGATGCGGTCCGCGGCCGACCTGGTAGCTTTCGTCGGCTTTGAAGCGGTGCAGCGAATACTTGTCCTCCTCCGCCCAGATCGCCACGGTTTTGAGGCCGAGCTCGTTGGCCGCGCGGAACACGCGGATGGCGATTTCGGACCGGTTGGCGACGAGGATCTTCGTGATTGCCAAGGACTGGGCTCCAGCAGCGGAAGGACGTTGAACCGGCGCAATGATTAGCGTGAAAATGCTGCAGTGCAAACGAATTTGCACGACATCTAAAACGATTTAAATCGTTTGTTTGCGCCAAACACGCCGCTTCTGTTCTTCCAACGCCATCGGTAGGTGGCGGGAGGGCCGTCCAAGGCGCAACGCGAAGTCCCCCTGCCGGCCGCAAACCCGCAAATAAAAATGCCCGGCGCAAGCGCCGGGCATCCCATAGAAAGTCGGCTTGAATTTGCCGGCTTATTTCTCGAAATAGCTGTACTTGCCGTCGTCACCCTTCTTCCATTCGTAGATGACGTAGTCCGGACGGGTGATGTCGCCCTTGGCGTCGTAGCCGATCTCGCCAATAACCGTCTTCCACGGACCGCCGGACTTGATCACTGCGGCAACCTTCTGCGCATCGTCGGCCGAACCGACCTTGGCGATGGCCTGGGCGATGATCTGAACGGCGGCATAGGAGTAGAGCGTGTAGGCTTCCGGCTCGAAGCCGGCGGCCCGGAACTTCTCCACGACTGCCTTGGCGTCCGGGTTCTTGCGCGGATCCGGAGCGAAGGTGTTGAGCGTGCCGGCAACGGCGTCGCCGGCGATCGAGGCCAGTTCGTTGGAGACGATGCCATCGCCCGAGAACATCGGCGCCTTCAAGCCCTGGTCGGCCGTCTGACGGATGATCAGGCCGGCTTCGGTGTGCAGGCCGCCCCAGTAGATTAGGTTGACGTTGTTTTCCTTCATCTTGGCGATGAGGGCCGAGAAGTCCTTGTCGCCGACATTGATGCCTTCATACATCACTTCCTTGATGCCGTCGGCGTTGAGGTTCTTCTTGGTCTCGTCGGCAAGGCCCTGCCCGTAAGGCGTCTTGTCGTGGACGATGGCGATCTTGGCGTCCTTGAAGTTCTTGGCGATGTAGTCGCCGGCCACCTTGCCCTGCTGGTCGTCGCGACCGCAGGTGCGGAAGGTGTTCCACAGGCCGCGCTCGGTGAGCTTCGGATTGGTTGCCGACGGCGTCATGACGAGGATGCCGTTTTCGGCATAGACTTCCGAAGCCGGAATGGTCACGCCCGAATTGAAGTGGCCGTCGACGAACTTGACGCCGTCGGCGACGAACTTGTTGGCGACCGAGATGCCCTGCTTGGGATCGGAGACGTCGTCGCCGATCTCGATCTTGAGCTGCTGGCCCTTGACGCCGCCCGCCGCATTGATGTCGGCGACAGCCTGTTCCGCGCCCTTCTGCAACTGTGCGCCGAAGGCGGCATTCGGTCCGGTGATCGGACCGGCGACGCCGATCAGGATATCCGCAGCCCACGCGCTGCCGCTGAACGCGATGAACGCGGTCAGCGCAACGGCGGACAAGAGTGATTTTTTCATTGAAACGCTCCCATTTACGGAGTGGGCGTGGATGATACTTTCATGCGATGCCCACCCTTATCGCAGAAAGCATAGAATGCCGATTTTCAGGCACTTGTCACGCCGATTCATCCCCGAAACGGCGCAATGGTGAACGGTCAACCTTTCGGCTTCCAGCTTAATAAGGAAGCTCTTTCGTAGAGCCAGTTATACTGTGTGACCATCTGGTTGGTGCGCGTGTATTGATAGCCGAGAAAGCCAAGGATCATCAGCACGATGGTGTCGACGACATAGTAATGCAGCGAGAACATCGTGCCGTCGAACAAAGCGTGATGGATGAACCGGATGCCGATGCCGAGGCCGAGCATGAAGAAGAACAGCCGCACATGGCTGCTCCAGGTCTGCGCCGCCGCCTTGCCGGTCATCCATGCCGCCCCGCCGCCAAGCAGCCCGGTGACGAACAGAAAATGCCAGATCGAGGCTTCTTCGTAGAGAATACCTTGCATGGTGAAGTCCTCTCTCAGTGATGTCCGCCTTCGAGATAGGCGGCGCGCACTTCCGGATTGGCGAGCAACTCCTTGCCGGTGCCGCTCATCGTCACATTGCCATTGACCATGACATAGCCCCGCGTGGCGAGCTTGAGCGCGCCGAAGGCGTTCTGCTCGACCAGGAACACGGTCAGCCCCTGCGTCCTGTTGAGCTCACGGATGGCGTCGAAGATCTGCTTGACGATCAGCGGCGCGAGCCCCAGCGACGGCTCGTCCAGCAACAGCAGCTTCGGCCGGGCCATCAGCGCGCGCCCGATGGACAGCATCTGCTGCTCGCCGCCCGACAGCGTGCCGCCGCGCTGGCCGATGCGCTCCTTCAGCCGCGGAAACAGCGTGAACACCTTTTCGACGTCCTCGGCATAGTGCTGGAGGTTGTCGAGGCTGGCGCCCATCTGCAGGTTCTCCATCACCGTCATGCGCGGAAAGATGCGGCGTCCTTCCGGCGACTGGGCGATGCGCAGGCGGGCGATCTCGTGCGTCGGCATCTGGGTGATGTCGGTGCCGGCGAAGGTGATGGTGCCGGCGCGAGCGCGCGGCGCGCCGAAAATGGTCATCATCAATGTCGACTTGCCGGCGCCGTTGGCGCCGATAAGTGCCACGACCTCACCCTGGTTGACGCTGACATTGACGCCGTTCAGCGCCCTGATGTTGCCGTAGTAGGTCTCGACGCCCTTGATGTCGAGCAGCGTTGCGCCGGCCATTATTTACGCCCTCCACGCGTCGCGGGCTTGGCCGCCACTTCCTTCGCCAGCGTCTTCGCCTGGCCGATCCAGTCCTCGCGGGCGATGCGCCCGTCGAACGCGAGATAGGCTTCCGCCGCTTCGATGTCCGCCTTCTTCCAGGCGGCGATCTGGTCGAAGTGGAAGATACCGTGCTCGTTCAGCTTCCGCTCGTTGACCGGACCGATTCCCTTGATGCGGATCAGGCTGTCCGCCTTGCCGCCGCGCGGCGCGTCGAGGCGATTGGAGATGCCTACGGCTTTCGCCGGCGCCTTGCCGGTTGCCTTCTTCGCCGAAGCTTTTGCCGCCGGCTTGCTGGCGATCGATGCCGCGCGGGCATCTACCTGCGCCGCTTTCGAGGCGCCCTTGGACACCGTGACCCGCTCGCCCTCATCCGCGTGTTCGACGGTATCGGAAACCGGCCCCGCCATCATTGACGCGGAGTTGGCTGGGCCATGCGCGGAATCGGGGCCCGTATCGAGCTGCTCGATGACATCCTCGTCGCCGACTTCGGTCAGCACCGTCTCGACCTCCTCGTCGTCGACGCCGAGATAGGCGGCGATGACGCGCGGATCCGTCCTGACCGATTGCGGGTTGCCGTCGGAGATCTTGCGGCCGTATTCGAGCACGACGACATGGTCGGAAATCTTCATCACCACCGACATGTCGTGCTCGATGAGCAGGATCGAGGTACCGGTGCTCTTGATGCCCATCAACAGCTCGTTGAGCGCCGCCGATTCCTTCGGATTGAGGCCGGCGGCCGGCTCGTCGAGGCACAGAAGCTCCGGCCCCGTGCACATGGCGCGCGCGATTTCCAGTCGCCGCTGCGCGCCATAGGGCAGGTCGCCCGCCGGATCGTCGGCGCGGTCGACAAGGTCGGCTTTCTCCAGCCAGTGCCTGGCGAGATCGATCGATTCGGCCGAGGCCTGGCGATAGCTCGGGAAGCCGAACAGGCCGAGGAAGGTGTAGCCCGAGGCCTTCATCAGCTTGTTGTGCTGGGCGACCAGCAGGTTTTCGAGCAGCGTCATGCCAGAGAACAGGCGGATGTTCTGGAAGGTGCGCGCCACATTGGCGCGCGCCGGGATCTCGTGGTTGGGCAGGCGCTCAAGCAGATAGGTCGAGCCGTCGCTTTTGTTCAGCGTGATCATGCCCTCGGTGGGCTTGTAGAAGCCGGTGATGCAATTGAACACCGTCGTCTTGCCGGCGCCGTTCGGGCCGATCAGCGCGGTGATCTCGCCGCGCGTGGCCTGGAAGGACAGGTCGCCGATGGCGACCAGACCGCCGAACTTCATCGACAGGTGTTCGACCTGCAGGATGAAGTCTTTCGAGGAAGGGGTCGCGTTCATCAGCCGTGGCCCTCCTTGGTGAAGGAGCTTGAGACCGCTCTTCGCTCCTTCAGGAAGGCTGTCGGCTCACGACTGCCGACGAAGCCGCGCGGCTTCCACAGCATGACGATCACCATGGCCATGCCGAAGAGCAGCATGCGGTAGAGTTCAGGGGTGAAATCGGGACCGAACACGGCTTTGAGGAAGTCGAGCTCGCGCAGGATTTCGGTGCCGCCGATCATTACCAGCGCCGCCACCGCGATGCCGCCGAGCGAGCCCATGCCGCCCAGCACGACGATGGCAAGGATGATCGCCGATTCCAGGAAGACGAAGGATTCAGGGCTGACGAAGCCTTGCCGGGCAGCGAAGAACGAGCCGGCGAAACCGCCGAACATGGCGCCGGTGGCGAACGCCGTCAGCTTGGTGGTGGTGGTGTTGATGCCGAGCGAGCGGCAGGCGATCTCGTCCTCGCGCAGCGCTTCCCAGGCACGGCCGACGGGCAACCGGCGAAGCCTGATGGTAACGAAGGCGGTGAGGAAGCAGAGCCCCAGGATCAGGTAGTAGAGGAAGATCTTGTAATAGGCGCCCGACTGGGCGATGCCCAGCACCTTGGCAATATAATTCGGGTCCGAGACGTTGAACGACATCAGGCCGAAGAACGACACTTTCGGGATACCGGAAACACCGGCCGAGCCGTTGGTCACCTCGCGCCAGTTGATCAGCACGAGGCGGATGATCTCGCCGAAGGCCAGCGTTACGATCGCAAGATAGTCGCCGCGCAGCCTCAGCACCGGGAAGCCGAGCATGACGCCCCAGAAGGCGGCCATGCAGCCGGCGGCCGGCAAAAGGATCCAGAACGACAGGCCGAAATGTGTGCCGAGCAACGCGTATGCATAGGCGCCGACCGCGTAGAAGGCGACGTAGCCGAGATCGAGCAGGCCGGCCAGACCGACCACGATGTTCAGGCCCCAGGCCAGCATCACATAGATCAGGATCTGGATGCCGAAATTGTCGACCCATTTCAGCGAGCCCTGGAACCCTACCAGAAGCACGATTGCCACCGGGTACAGCAACAGCACGCCGACGCCGATCTTGTTGAAGTTGCGGCGCACGAAGCCAGGCTCCGTCACAGCCACCGCCGGCGCTTTTGCCTTTTCGGCCTTGGACCGTTCCATCGCCGGAACCGCGTAGGCGACATAGAGGAAACGGCCTACGGCAACGAGGCCGACCACAAGGGCGAGCAGGCCCCAGCGCTTCACCAGGATCAATTCGTTGCTGATGTTCTGGTCGGTCCTCAGGCCGACGAACAGCACGAACAGGCCAAGCGAGATGGCGCCGGCATAGAGGGCTTCGCGAAAAGCGCGCTGCATGGGAGTAGCGACGGTGTCGCGCTCCGAGGACGTTGTAGCGGCCATGAGGATCAGACCTTTTCGACTTCAGGCCGGCCCAGGATGCCGGAGGGCAGGAAGATCAGCACGATCGCCAGGATCGAGAAGGCAGCGACATCCTTGTAGTCGATGGAGAAATACGCCGACCACATGCTCTCGATGAAGCCGATGAGCAGTCCGCCGAGCACGGCGCCAGGCAGCGAGCCGATGCCGCCGAGCACGGCCGCCGTAAAGGCCTTCACGCCCGGCACGAAGCCGTCGGAGAACACCACGACGCCGTAATACATCAGGAAGAGCGTGCCGGCGACAGCGGCAAGTGCTGCGCCCATGATGAAGGTAATGGAGATGGTGCGGTCGACATCGATACCGAGCAGCGCGGCCATCTTGCGGTCCTGCTCGCAGGCGCGCTGGGCGCGGCCAAGCGCCGTTCTGTTGACGAGGTACCAGAAGAGCACCAGCAGAGCCGCCGTCACAAGCACGATGATGATCTGCTTCAGCGAGATGCTGATGCCGTCGATCGTGTAGACCTGGCTGACCATCGGCGGGATCGGCTTGTTGCGCGGCCCTTGCGTGACTTGCACGAAGTTGGAGAGCGCGATCGACATGCCGATGGCGGTGATCAGCGGCGCCAGCCGGAACGAGCCGCGCAGCGGCCGGTAGGCCACCTTCTCGATCGTCCAGTTGTAGAGACTGGTGAGAAGCATCGCCACGATCATCATGATCAGAAGCGCCACCACCACCGGCACCGAATAGAACAGCGCGCCGAGGATCAGGAAGACGATGAGCGCGGTGAAGGCGCCGACCATGAAAATGTCGCCATGGGCGAAATTGATCATGCCGATGATGCCGTAGACCATCGTGTAGCCGATCGCGATCAGCCCATAGATAGATCCCAGCGTCAGCCCGTTGATAAGCTGCTGGACGAAGTACTGCATATTTACGCGGCTCCCCTGGAATGTCGCCTTTGCGGACGCATTCCTTTTCGTATTTCCCCTAGTCGTAAAGTTTCGAGCCCGGATTGCAACGTGATTTTTCAATCGCTCCGCGTGGTTTGGAAGCACGCCGCCCGATTGCCCGTTTTTTCGCACCCGACCTCTGGACTATCGCGGACCCTACCATTGGCACAACGCAATGTCTTTGACGATTCAACCTTATGATGAGCCTCCTGTCGAAGGAATCAGCGTCAAAATAAGTTGATGAGGAGATTCCTTGCGTTAACCGAGGTGGCCCGTTCTACCCGGAACAACCTCCCCCGCGTGAGGCCGTGACGCTTATGTGACAATGAATCCGTGCGCGAACGGATCACGATCGTCGATGAAGATGGTGTTCAATCCGGTCATGCGCGCCCAGCCGCCGATCGAAGGGATAATCGCCGGCTTGCCCGCCACGCTGACCTCTTTTTCGACCCTGCCCCTGAACAGCGACCCGATGATCGATTCATGCACGAAGCTGTCGCCGGCCTTGAGCTTGCCCTTGGCGTGGAGCTGCGCCATGCGAGCCGAGGTGCCGGTGCCGCAAGGGCTGCGATCGATCGCCTTGTCGCCGTAGAAGACAGCGTTGCGGGCATCGGCCTCGGCATGCCGGGGCTTGCCGGTCCACAGCATGTGCGACAGCCGGTTGATGCCGGCGTTCTCCGGATGGACGAAGGAATATTTCTCGTTGAGGCGCTGCCGCACCAACGGGCTCCAGGCAATGAGGTCGCCCGCCGAATGATCGGCCATGTCCTGGTAATTCTTCTGCGGCTCGACGATGGCGTAGAAATTGCCGCCATAGGCGACGTCGACGCTGATCTCGCCGAGCACCGGGCATTCCACCGTCAGGCCTTCGGCGTAGAGGAAGGACGGCACATTGGTGATACGCACCTCCTCGACATATTCGCCGACCTGTTTGTATTCGGCGATGACCAGGCCGGCTGGCGTGTCGAGCCGCAGCACACCCGGCGTCTTCGGCTTCACCAGCCCGTGCTCGATGGCAAAAGTCACCGTGCCGATCGTGCCATGGCCGCACATCGGCAAGCAGCCCGATGTCTCGATGAACAGGATAGCGATGTCGCAGTCCTCGCGTGTCGGCGCATAGAGGATCGAGCCCGACATCACGTCATGGCCGCGCGGCTCGAACATCAGCCCGGTGCGGATCCAGTCATACTCGGCGAGGAAATGCGCCCGCCGCTCCATCATCGTCGAGCCTTCGAGCAAAGGCCCGCCGCCGGCGACAAGACGCACCGGATTGCCGCAGGTGTGGCCGTCGATGCAGAAGAAGGATTTCTTGGCCATGATGCTTCCTAGACTGTCAGAACCGTTGTGCGCGGAATGGGATGAGATCGAGCGGCGGAGTCTGCCCGAGAACGAGATCGCGGATCAAGCGGCCGGTCGCCGCCGCCTGGGTCAGTCCGAGATGGCCGTGACCGAACGCGTAGAAGACATTCGGCGCGCGCGCCGCGCCGATCACCGGCAGCGAATCCGGCAGCGACGGGCGATAGCCCATCCACTCGCGGCCGCCTGACGGATCGAGTCCCGGCAGGAAACGTTTTGCCTTTTCCAGCATCGCCTTCGAGCGCGCGAAATTCGGCGGCCGGTCGATGCCGCCGAGTTCCACGGCGCCGCCGACGCGCACGCCCGTTTCCAGCGGCGTGATGACGAAGCCATGCCCGGAAAAGATCAGCTGCCGCTTCACGTCGAAGGCGGAAACCGGCAGGGTCGTGTTGTAGCCGCGCTCGGTTTCGAGAGGGATGCGGTCGCCGAGATTCCCTGCCAGGAGATGCGACCAGGCGCCCGCGGCGATCAGAAGCTTTTTTGCCGTCCGCCTGGTCCCGTCGGCCAGAACGATCGTGGCGCCCTTTGCATCCGCTTCTATGCGCTCGACCCGCGCATGCTCGAAACGGGCACCGAGTTTTTCCGCATAGGCCCAGACCGCCTTGCCGAGCAGCTTGGGGTCGGCGACCGTTTTCCAGCCCGGCACGAAGGTGCCCTTGACGAAGCGCTGCGCCAGACCCGGCTGCAGCGCCGCTATCTCTTCGCCCTCGACATGGCGAAAACCGATCCCGAAGCGCTCGCGCGCCGCCCAACCCGACAGCGAGGCGCGAAACTCGGCCTCGCTTTCATAAAGCTCCAGCGAGCCGTCCTCATGCAGCATCGGCCGCGTGCCGGAGCGGTCGAGCAGGCCCATCCATTCGGCTTCGGCCAATCTCATCATACCGGCCTGCGTGGCGAGGCTCGCCTGGTAATGCTCCGGCGCACCCGCCCGCCAGAAGCGGATCAGCCAGGGCAGCAGTTTGGGCAGATAGGCCGGCGGGATGGTCAAAGGTCCGAGCGGATCGGCGAGCCATTTCGGCAATTGCTTCACCATGCCCTTATGCGCCAGGGGCAGCACATCGGTGAAGGCAAAGGCGGCGGCATTGCCGGAGCTCGTTTCCTCGCAGATGCCGGTGCGGTCGAAGACGGTGACGCTGCGCCCCGCCTCCGAGAGCAGGGTCGCAGCGCAGATACCGATGATGCCGCCACCGATGATGGCGATGTCTTCTCCCTCTCCCCGCTCACGCGGAGAAGGTGCCCGAAGGATGGATGAGGGGCGGCGCCCCTCCTCGGAATCTTGCTGCACGCGAATGCTGTCCCTTATTCGGCCGCCACCATCTTCTCCGTCGATCGAGGAGAACTCTGGAACGACGGCAGCGTCGGGCGCACCGCCAGCGCATCCTGGATGATCTTCTCCACTGCCCTGCGGCGTTCGCCGGAGAGCGGCTGGCGCGGCATGCGCACGCGGTCATTGGTACCAATCGCCAGCACTTCGGCAAGCTTGATGTTTTGGACCAGATAAGTGGACACATCGAGGTCGAGCAACGGCCGGAACCAGCGGTAGATTGCCAGCGCCTCTTCGCGGCGGCCCTGCTTCATCAGCTGATAGATCGCGACCGTCTCGCGCGGGAAGGCGGTGACCAGGCCGGCCACCCAGCCGATGGCGCCGACCGACAGCGCCTCGAAGGCGAGGTTGTCGACGCCGGTGAAGAGGTCGTAGCGGTCGCCGAACCGGTTGATGATCTCGGTCGAGCGGCGGATGTCGTCGGAAGATTCCTTGATGGCGACGAAGCGATTGTCCGAGGCCAGCTCCTCCATCAGCTCGACGGTGACGTCGACGCGATAGGCCAGCCGGTTGGAATAGATCATCACCGGCAGGTCGGCGGCTTGCGCGACCGCGCGAAGAGCGGCGACCGTCTCTTCGGGATTGGTGTGGTAGATCGGGCTCGGCACCACCATGAGGCCATCGGCGCCTTCCTTGGCGGCGCGCTTCGCGATGCTTGCCGCCTCGCGGGTGCCGGGCTCGTTGACGGTCAAAAGCACCGGCTTCTTGCCGGCGACTTTCTGCGCCGTCTTCAGCACCTCGATCTTCTCGTCATGCGACAGCATCGGCCCTTCGCCGAGCGAACCGCAGACGATGATGCCGTCGCAGCCGGCCTCCATCTGCAGCCCGTAGCAGCGCTCCATCTCGGCATGGTCGAGGCGGTCGTCGGCGGTGAATTTGGTCGTGACTGCGGGGAAAACTCCGGTCCACATGGCCATCTCTCCTCTGATATATCAGCCGTATATCTATTAAGGGTTGGCGTGTCAACGCTGAATCCGTTATGATATATGAAAAATATATCAGGAGCCTGCCGTTGATCTCCCCACTGATATCCATCGAGACGAACGCGACCTTCGAGCCGGCGGCGACCAAGGCCTATCGCGCGCTGGAGCACATGATCGTCACGCTCGAGCTGGCGCCATCGAGCTTCGTCACCGAAGGTGCGCTGATCGAGCGGCTGGGTCTCGGACGCACCCCCGTGCGTGAGGCGATCCAGCGGCTCGCCTGGGAAGGTCTGCTGGATATCAGGCCGCGTGCCGGCATCGCGGTCGCGCCGCTTCACGCCGGCGACTGGCTGCGGGTGCTGGATGCCAGGCGCGGCATCGAGGTGGTGCTCGCCCGCTCGGCCGCCCGCTTCGTCACCCGCGAGGCCGCCGACCTGTTCCACGAGGCGGCTTTGGCCATGCAGAAGGCGGTGATCTCCGGCAACGTGCTTGCTTTCATCCAGGCCGACAAGGCGCTCGACGAAGCGCTCGCGATCGCCGCCGACAACCCGTTCGCGGCGCGTGTGGCCGCCCCCTTGCAGACGCACAGCCGCCGCTTCTGGTATCGCTACAAAGCCGACACCGGGCTTGCCGAATCGGCCGAGCATCACGTCGCGCTGATCCGTTCCATCCTCGACGGCGACGAGGAAGGTGCTGCCAAGGACGCCAAGAAATTGATGGCGCTGCTGCGCGGCCACGCCGAGGTGGCCGCCACGCGATGAGCCGTTCAGCGTTCTGCCTCGTCGCATTCAGCCGCCCGGCTGCCCGACCGCGGTGGCCCGAGTATCTTCCCAGCCCTCGCCGGCCGCCAGGATGCAGCTCTGGTCTTTGACGTCGGTCATCAGGATGGTCCAGGTTCCGCTTGCCGAGACGAACACTTCGAAGATGGCGGCTTGTCCGGCCACGCCGTAGCCGAGCCGCTTCTCCTCGAATGCCTCCGCCAGCCTCGCGACCAGATAGTCATGGCCGCCGCAGATGACTTGCGCCCGCGCCGGAACTGCCGGCAGTGCGATCATGGCGCCAACGGCCGCAAGCTTGACCCATCGAAACGAAAATTCGCGTGCCATGGGGCACCTCCTTCGCCTTCGCATTCCGGCAAGGGAGGCACATTCGGCCGCCTCAGTATGCCGGAAGGCTCCAGGCCGGATTGGACGTCTTCATCACGTCGCTCCTTCTGGTTTCCGGTCTGTCCCAGGGAGATTATGACTCCCTGGATTCGATATGGTGAAGCTTCGCCCCGTAAACAAGCGGTGCCGCGGAAAGCGCCTCGGTGCAACCCGGTGCTCGACCGTGAGAGCCATGGCGGCGCTCAGCTCGGTTCCCTGGCAGTTCAGGCACCCGGCATGGCTGCCGTGATCGTCGGGCTGTCCCAGCCCTCGCCGACGGACAGAACGCAGCTCTGGCCTTTGGTATCGGAGGCAAGCACAGTCCAGCTTCCCTGGTCGGACACAAAGATCTCGAGCACGACGTTCGGATTGATCAGGCCGCGTCCGGCCTCGCTTTCGTGGAACTTGGCACCCAGCGCCTTGATGATATCGGCGCGCGCCGCGCATTGCGCGGCCGCGTTCGCCGGCGCGGCTCCGCTAGTCACAGCCGCTGCAACCAACATTGTCGCCATGAGAAATCGTGTCATCCGACACCTCCTTGCGCCAGACGAGAACCCCGGCTGCCACCGGCGCTGTTTGACTGCCTGCACGCATGGCAGGAATACAGCCTAAGGCGGATGGTGGTCTGTTGGTTCCATCACACGGCGATGGAATTATTAGAAGATGCAGATGCTCGCCGAGCGCGATGTGTCGGGAATTAATGCACCTGAAGTTGCGCTTCGCCTTGGTGGTGCGAACTGGACCGTGCATGGCTGGGCGGACGAAAGCCGTGGCATTCCCCGGCACCCATACAAAAAGAAGCGCGGTTTGCACCGCGCTTCCTTGATTTCGGTTTAGGGGACCGTCCGGTCAGTTCATCGTCGGGATGACGAACTCGGCGCCGTCCTTGATGCTCGCCGCGCGCCCACAGACGCAACGCGGCGAGGACGCGCAACCAAGAAACCGTCCGGTCAATTCATCGTCGGGATGACGAACTCGGCGCCGTCCTTGATGCTCGCCGCGCGCCCACAGACGCAACGCGGCGAGGACGAGCAACCAAGAAACCGTCCGGTCAGTTCATCGTCGGGATGACGAATTCCGCACCGTCCTTGATGCTCGCCGCGCGCCCGCAGACACAACGCGGCGAGGACGCGCAACCAAGAAACCGTCCGGTCAATTCATCGTCGGGATGACGAACTCGGCGCCGTCCTTGATGCCGGACGGCCAGCGCGAAGTGACGGTCTTGGTCTTGGTGTAGAAGCGGAAGGCGTCCGGGCCGTGCTGGTTGAGGTCGCCGAAGGACGACGCCTTCCAGCCGCCGAAGGTGTAGTAGGCGATCGGAACCGGGATCGGCACGTTGACGCCGACCATGCCGACCTGGACGCGGCTGGCGAAGTCGCGCGCGGCGTCGCCGTCGCGGGTGAAGATGGCGACACCATTGCCCATCTCGTGATCGTTGGCGAGCTTGATGGCATCCTCGTAGCGCGGCGCGCGCACCACCGAGAGCACCGGCCCGAAGATTTCTTCCTTGTAGATGCGCATGTCGGCCGTGACATTGTCGAACAGGCAGCCGCCCATATAATAGCCGTTCTCATAGCCCTGCATCTTGAAGCCGCGGCCGTCGACGACGAGCTTGGCGCCTTCCTTGACGCCGATATCGACGTAGCCCTTTACGCGCTCCAGCGCCTGCGCCGTCACCAGCGGACCGAAATCCGCGGCAGAATCCGTCGACGGACCGACCTTCAGGCTTTCGACGCGCGGCACCAGCTTTTCCATCAGCCGGTTGGCGGTGTCGTTGCCGACCGGCACGGCCACGGAGATCGCCATGCAGCGCTCGCCGGCCGAGCCGTAGCCGGCGCCGATCAGCGCGTCGACCGTCTGGTCCATATCGGCGTCGGGCATGATGATCATGTGGTTCTTGGCGCCGCCGAAGCACTGCACGCGTTTTCCCGCCGCGGTGCCGCGCGAATAGATGTAGTGGGCGATCGGCGTCGAGCCGACGAAGCCAATGGCCTTGATGTCCGGATCGTCGAGGATGGCGTCGACGACTTCCTTGTCGCCGTTGACGACATTGAGGATACCGGCCGGCAAGCCGGCCTCGATGAACAATTCTGCGATGCGGATCGGCACGCCCGGATCGCGCTCCGACGGCTTCAGGATGAAGGCGTTGCCGCAGGCGATGGCCGGCGCGATCTTCCACAGCGGGATCATGGCCGGGAAGTTGAATGGTGTGATGCCGGCGACGACGCCGAGCGGCTGGCGCATCGAATAGACGTCGATGCCGGGGCCGGCGCCATCGGTGAACTCGCCCTTCATCATATGCGGAGCGCCGATGCAGACCTCGACCACTTCTAGGCCGCGCTGGATGTCGCCCTTGGCGTCGGCGATCGTCTTGCCATGCTCGCGCGCCAGGATGTCGGCCAGTTCGTCATAGTCGCGGGCGACCAGCTCGAGAAACTTCATCAGCACGCGCACGCGGCGCTGCGGGTTGGTGGCCGCCCACTTGGGCTGCGCCGCCTTGGCGTTCTCGACCGCGGCGCGAAGTTCCGCCTGCGAGGCCAGAGCCACCGTGCCGCGCACGGAGCCGTCCATCGGCTGCATCACATCCTGCTTGCGGCCGCTGGTGCCGGCGACATGCTTGCCGCCGATGAAATGACCGTATTCGATCATGCTTTCTCTCCCTGTCTTGGTGATGATCTCATTGTCCGCCTTTGCGGCGGCGATGGCAACGCGAGGAAGATCGCAACCGTTGTGCGGAAAATAGACAACGATGAGGGAGTGTGCATTAATTGTCGCAAATGATGGATTGCTGAAAGCGCTGAGGCTTGCGTTTCTTCACACCCCCCTCTGGCCTGCCGGCCATCTCCCCCGCAAGGGGGGAGATCAGACGTCACGCCAGCTTTCGCCAATCACCAGCGCTTGAGAAGAGGCGCCGTCAAGGAAGGTGCCAATCTCCCCCCTTGCGGGGGAGATGTCCGGCAGGACAGGGGGGGGTGGGCGGGAACGCGACGCCCGTCACCAATGCGGACCACCCCCATGAACTGGGATGACGTCCGCATCTTTCTCGCCGTGGCGCGCGCCGGCCAGATCCTTGGCGCGGCGAAACGCCTGGAGCTCAATCACGCGACGGTCTCGCGCCGTGTCGCCGCGCTCGAGGAGGCGCTGAGAACAAAGCTTTTCCGCCGCCTGACCACCGGCAGCGAATTGACGCCGGCCGGCGAGCGCTTCCTCGACATAGCCGAGCGCATGGAAGGCGACATGATCGCCGCGCGCGCGACGATTGCCGGCGAGGGCGACGATGTCTCAGGCACGGTGCGCATCGGCGCGCCCGACGGCTTTGGCGTCGCTTTTCTGGCAAAGCGGCTCGGCGAGCTCACCGCGCTGCATCGCGAGCTCACCATCCAGCTGGTGCCGGTGCCGCGCTCCTTCTCTTTGTCGCGGCGCGAGGCCGATATCGCGATCACCGTCGAGCGGCCGACCGAGGGCAGGCTGGTGGCGGGCAAGCTGGTCGACTACACGCTCGGCCTGTTCGCGTCCCGCGCCTATGCCGAAGCCAACGGCCTGCCCAAAGCGCCGGCCGAGCTCGGCCGGCATACGCTGATCGGCTATGTGCCGGACCTCATCGTCAGCCCCTCGCTCGACTATGCCGCCGAGTTCAGCCCTGACTGGCGCACCAGCTTCGCCATCTCCTCGGCGCTGGGACAGGCCGAAGCGGTGCGCTCCGGCGCCGGCATCGGCATCCTGCACACTTTCGTCGCCCGCTCGATGCCCGAGCTTGTGCCCGTCGACATCGTGGCACCCATCCGCCGCGCCTACTGGCTGGTCTATCATGAATCGGTGAGACCGCTGCGCCGCGTCCAGCTCGTCGCCAACTTCATCACCAGGGCGGTGGAGCGGGAACGGGGCCTTTTTGTCTAGAACACGATCCAAGCGAAGCGCCGACCAGATACGCGGTCGCCAAAAGAAACAGACGCATCCCAAAATCCCTCGCTGCAGCCGGTCTTATCACAGGCAGTTGGTCGTTGCCGCCTTGCCTCCGCCACAAATTCGGCCAGTGTGGCAGCCGCGCGCTTGCCATGCCATGACAGAGCGCGGGGGGACAACCTTTCGGAACGCCGGCGGAAACATGCGAGCCGTTCTTGCCATTCTGCCGCTGCTGTTTCTGTCGGACTGCGCCAATCCCTGGACGAAGGTTCCTGAAGCGGACCTGCCGAAGCCGATCCGCTATGTTTTGTCGCGCCCCTCGCCTTTCGTCATCGGCAATTATTGCGGCCCGGGCACGCGCACCGGCGATCTCTCGGCAAGGCCGGTCGACCGTCTCGATGCCGCCTGCAAAATCCATGACGCCTGCTACATTGCCCGGCACGACCATTGCGACTGCGACGGCGCGCTGGTCGCCTCCGCGAGGAAGATTCGTGACGACCGGACGGCGCCGCGCAAGATGCGCGGCGAGGCCGAATTGCTGATCGCCACCTTCGCGTTTCCCGTTTGCAGGATCTTTCCGCAAGGCTTCATGCCGCCGCGCGACCCGGCTGAGCTCAAGGCCATGAACGGAGCGACCGGATGAGTGTCGGGCCAGCCGTCGCCAAGGCGCTGCTTGGACTGGCGCTTGCAGGTCTGGCCGGCTGCGTCGGCAGGCCTGGAAATTCGGCCTGCGCCTTCTTTCCGGGCGACGACGCCTGCGGCAACCTGCCCGTCTCGGCGGATAGCACCGGCGCCGAGATAGCCACGGCGCATTACTTCGCGGGCGATGGCGACAGCGTCTATGACATGCAGTTCCAGGCGCTGCTCGCCCAAAGCCGCGTCGATGCGCTCGACCGCGCCAACGGCACCGGCCGCTTCGGCCGCGACTGGCGCGATGTCCAGAACAGCAGCTTCCACGCGACCTACGAGGCGCTGCAACGGTTGGCGAAACCGCTCGACGACACTGAGCTGGCACCGGCGCATGGCAAGCCGGGCGAAGGTCATTTCACTGGCCGTTGGCGCATGTCGCGGCAGACCCTCTATCTCGATGCCGCCGCGCGGCCCTCGGCGCCCAAGACCTTCAGCTTCTCCGGCCTGCAGGCGCGCTCGGTCGAGATCGTGCTGCGCCAGGCGGGGCAGCAGCCTGTCGATATCAGCGGCACCTGCAACGGCGCGCTCGCGATCCGCGCATCGGGCCGATCCACTACCGTCGCCAGGGCTTCACCATTCCATCTGAACCTGCCGGTCGCCGAAACATCCGTCAGCCTGTTTCCGGACCAGGCGCTCAGCCGCTGCGATTTGCGCATCGGCTCCGCCCTGGCGCCGGCCGGCGCGCCGCTGACCCTGCTGCGCGAGGAGACCGCCGATCCCTGGATCGCGGCGCTCGACAGCCGCTACGACCGCTGCCCGGTGCCCGACCCGGCTGGGATGGAGGAACTCGACCGCGTCTTTTATGCAAGCCGCTGGCTGTCGCAGACCTGCGCGCTGCCGCTGGAATCCCCGACCCTGCTGCGCAAATCGCGCGACGGCTTCAACGCCAAGGTCGAGGCCCTGCTCGGCAGGACGCTGCCGGACAGCGCCTTCGACAAGGCGGATCCCGAGCTGCCGCTCGATTTCTCAAACGCCCCGAACCTCAGGCTGATCTATCTGTCGTCGCTGGAGTTCAAAGCGGATTTCTCCGGCCGCGTCATGGAGCGATTGATCCGCCATCACGCAGCACTTGGCACCAAGGTGCGCATCCTGGTGACCGATGTGCTGGAGCGGGAGAAGGACGACGCCATGCTGCACCGGCTGGCATCCGAATTCCCCAATGTCGAATTGCAGGAATATCGCTGGCAGGCCGATCACGGCGCGCCATTCGACGAACAGATCTCACAGCTGCACAAGACCCATCACATCAAGATGCTGGCGACGCTCGCGCAAGAGCCTGGACGCTCGCGCGTCATCATCGGCGGCCGCAACATCCATGACGGCTTTCTGTTCCACAAGCCGGTCGACCTGACCCCCTATCCGGACCTGGAGCAATACGGCAAGACCGATGGCTTCTCACTGAACTACTATTCCAACTGGAGCGACTTCGACATCGAGATCGCCGACCAGGCGACCGTCGAGACGCTGGCAGCGCATCTGTCGACCATCTGGCTGCGCGACGCCGACACCAACCTGTCGCGGCCGTTTTCCATTCCCGCGCCGTCAGGCGGCCGCCCCCCGCAGGGCGTGGCACGGCATTTCATTTCCGTGCCCTACGAGGACGGGCACGCGCTGGAGGCCTATTTCGTCGAGCTGATCGACACCGCCGAGCATCGCATCCAGATCGTCAATCCCTACCTCAACCTGACGCCCGATATCGCCCGGGCCTTCGACCGGGCGCTGGCCAGGGGCGTGAAGATCGATGTCGTCGGCCGCATCGATCTCAAGGGCGATATTGGCGGCCGGTTCCTCACCGCGCTCAACAAGCTGTTCGTCGAGAAATACGGCGACCGCATCAACATCCGCGAATTCAAGGCGCCGGATGTCGTGCTGCATTCCAAGATCATGATGATCGACGAAAGGCTGGTCGCCATCTCCTCGGTCAACCTCAACAACCGCAGCTTCTTCCATGACTCAGAGAACGGCATGGTCGTGCTCGATCCGGCTTTCTACCGCAGCATGAAGCCGGTCTATGACGATTACCTCGCCCATTCGCGCCCGGTCGCCGCCAATGTCACGATCGGCTGGGCCTACAGGCTGCTGTTCAGCGACACCTGGGTCCGGCAGGCATTCTGAACGGGTTCCCCTGAGTGCCTCAAACGCGTATCAAACAGGCTTCAAATAGCGTTCCGGGCTGAGGTCGCGCGCGTTGATCTCCGGCACCCGGTTGGACATGATGTCGGCCAGCACCTTGGCCGAGCCGCAGGCCATGGTCCAGCCGAGCGTGCCGTGGCCGGTATTGAGGTAGAGATTGGCAACCTCGCTTAGCCCGACCAAAGGCGGTCCGTCCGGCGTCATCGGCCGCAAGCCGCACCAGAAGCTCGCCGCCTTGAGGTCGCCGCTGCCGGGGAAGAGATCGCCGACCGAATGTTCGAGGGTGCGGCGGCGCGATTCATGCAGGCGAAGATCATAGCCTGAAATCTCCGCGGTGCCGCCGACACGAATCCGGTCGCCGAGCCGTGTGATCGCCACCTTGTAGGTCTCATCCATGACGGTCGATACCGGCGCCGCGTCGGCGTTGACGATCGGCACCGTGATCGAATATCCCTTCACCGGATAGACCGGAATCGGCCGCCCCAACTCATGCATGAATTGCGCCGAATAGCTGCCCATCGCCATCACGAAGGCGTCGGCGGATTTCCACCCGGTATCCGTAAGGACGCCGGTGAGGCGATTGCGGTTCCTGACGATGCGCCTGATGGTCGAGCCGTATTCGAAGGTGACGCCGCGCGCCACGCAGATGTCGGCGAGCTTGTCGGTGAACATCTTGCAGTCGCCGGTCTCGTCTCCGGGAAGCCTGAGGCCGCCGACGAATTTCTCGCGCACCGCCGCAAGCGCCGGCTCGGCTGCGATACAGCCGTCGCGGTCGAGGATCTCGTAAGGGACGCCGTATTTCTTCAGCACCTCGACGTCGCCGCCGGTGCCGTCGAGCTGCTTCTGTTTGCGGAAGAGCTGCAGCGTGCCCTTGGTCCGTTCGTCGTAAGTGATGCCGGTCGCCTCGCGCAGCGCCTTCAGCGTGTCGCGGCTGTACTCGGCAAGCGGCACCATGCGCGACTTGTTGAGCGCATAGCGCTCGGCCGTGCAGTTGCGCAGCATCTTGAGGAGCCACGTCCACATATTCGGGTCGAAGGCCGGCCGCACGACCAGCGGGCCGTATTTCATCAACAGCCATTTGACGGCCTTGACCGGAATGCCAGGCCCGGCCCAGGGCGAGGCGTAGCCCGGCGATACTTCGCCGGCATTGGCGAAGCTGGTTTCGAGCGCCGGCCCCGGCTGGCGGTCGTAGACGGTCACTTCATGGCCGGCCTCGGCGAGGAAGTAAGCGGTGGTGACCCCGATCACACCACCGCCCAAAACGATGACTTTCATTCTATGCTCCCTCAAACGCCGATCATGCCGCCTAAGGGCCTGGATCGTCCCCTTCTGTCTGCCGGATTTTGCCGCGCCCGCCAAGAGGCCAGTCATCGGCAGGGGCGCTGTAGACCAGCTTGAGGCCGTGGCCTCGCCATCCGGCGGCGCGGTCCAGCGCCGCCCGCCGCGCGGCCTCCGGCTGGTAGGCCACGCCCTCGAGAAGGATCGGCTCAGCGCGGCCGTCGGGCCGCTCGGCCAGCGTGGATTGGCCTGCGCTCATGCCGAGCAGGCAGAGGCCGCGCCATGTGCCGACCGGCAGGCCGGACCCGACGGGAGCCGATGCTTCGGCTCGCACCAGCGTTCGCGTCTCGGATGAGCCTCCGCCGACGCGGAAAATCACCCGGCTGTCGAGCGTGGCAAGGTCGGGCTCGGCAGCCGCGGTCGCAATGACGCTGCTCGCGGCAAGCTTGCGGTCGAGCATCGGCGCGATCGGATCGGCAAGCGCGCGACGGCGCCTCAGCATCGCCTCGAGCACCGCGAAGTCCTTGGCGGTCAAGCGATAGACGGTTCCGGTCATGGCGCCCTCCGCGGTGACGTTTGCTCGACCGCGTCGATCGTTGCCGAAAGAACCCGGCTATCGCGGCTTCGCCAGGAAACCGTGCTGCCGGCGCGGGCGCCGATCAGCGCCGTTCCAAGCGGCGTCAGCACCGATACGCGTTTTTCCGCGATATCGGCCTCGGCCGGATAGACCAGCGTCACCCTCTGGACGCTTCCCTTTGGGTCGTGAAGCGTTACCGTCGAGCCCATCCGCACCACGTCGGCGGGCATCGCCGCCTCGGCGGAGACCCGGGCGCGGTCCATCTCGGCAAGCAGGTCGTCGGCCATATCGGGCACACGGTCGAGAAAGGCCCTGGCAAGATTGCTCAGCCGGTCGTGATCCGCGGCGCTCACAAGGATGGTGTTTCGGGAACGCGATTGCGTTGCTGCATGCATGGCATACCTCATATGCTGGCGCATCGGCGACCGAATGCGCGCAAGCCGCCGGCTCCCGATCTTGTCCAGGAATAGCGGCGGCGAACAAACCGGCCGCAAGGGCCGGCTCGATGAAAATGTCTGGAATTCAAACGCCCCGGTTCACGCAGCCGCCAGCATTGGCGGCCACGCCGGGGCTACGCTCCCGCGATGGGGCAAACCCTGAAGCAGGTTTTGGTATAAGCGAGGTTGCTCATCCCCCGAACCTTGCCGAGAAGCACCGGCTTGTCAAGCAAGGCGCCAGCCTCAGGCGCCGATGTATCGGCGGTGAAAGCGCGCACCCAGGCTGGTCAATATCTCGTACCCGATGGTGCCGGCGTGGCCGGCCGCGTCGTCGACGCCTTGCGACGGACCGATGAGCTCGACGAGGTCGCCCTCGCTGAGCCTGCCGGCAGGAAGCGCCGAGATGTCGAGGATGATCGAGTCCATCGACACGCGCCCGATGAAAGGCAAGCGCACGCCCTCGAACCAGGCGGCCGAAGCCGCGCGCCGGTGCCAGCCGTCGCCATAGCCCAGCGAAATGGTCGCCAGGCTAAGCAGCCCGTCCGCATTGTGGGTGTGACCATAGCCGATGCCGGCGCCGGCGCCGACCTGCCGCGTCTGCGCCACCTTGGCCTGCAGCCGTATGACCGGCAGCATCGGGTTGGGTGCGTTGGGCGTCGGGTTGACGCCGTAGAGTGCGGCACCCGGGCGGGCAAGGTCGTAGTGATAGGCCGGCCCGAGAAAGATACCGGAGGAGTTGGCTAAAGAGGCGGATGCTGCGGGCAGCATCTTGCGCAGTCGGTCGAATTCGAGCCGCTGCTTCTCGTTCGCCGCCTGAAGCGGCTCGTCGGCGCGGGCGAGATGGCTCATCACCAAACGGATATCGATGCCGTTGAAGGCGCCGGTCTCGCCCGCGACCGCCTCGACTTCCGCCGGCGCCATGCCAAGCCGGGCCATGCCGCTGTCGACCTGGATGGCGGCAGGCAGACCCTGGCCCATGCCTCGCGCGGTCTCGCGCCAGGCCTTCAGCTGGATGGCGCTGTTGACGACCGGGCAAAGCCCGGCCGCCGCGGCTTCCGGCTCCGAACCGGGCGGCAGGCCATTCAGCACGAAGATGTCCGGCCCCGGGCCGATCGCCTTGCGCAGCGCGATGCCCTCGCCGAGCAGCGCGACGAAGAAGATATCGCAGCCCTCTTTCGCCAGCGCTGCCGCCACCTGAGCGGCGCCAAGCCCATAGCCGTCGGCCTTGAGCACGCCGGCGCAGCCGACACCGTTCATTCGCGCCTTCAGCCGGCGATAGTTTTCCCGTATGGCGCCGAGATCGATCGTCAGGATCGCGCCGGCGGCTGCCTCGCTCACCGTCGAGCCGCCGCCCGCATCATTTGCCGGAAACCCACGTCTGGTGTCGTCGTTCATGGCGACCCCCGTTGATGACATCGGCTATCAATACGGCCACGGGGCCGCCTCGACAACCGGGACGGATGATGCCGGTCAGCGAGCCAAGTGCCGGAATGCCGCGACAACCTGCTCGTAGACCGTGCGCTTGAACGGCACGATCAGCTCGGGCAGATCCTGCATCGGCCGCCAGGCCCATTGATCGAACTCGGCCGTGTGGCCGCCGGGCGGCGGATCGATCTCGATCTCGCCCTCGTCGCCCTCGAACCGGTAGGCGAACCATTTCTGCGTCTGGCCGCGATAGCGGCCTTTGAAGGCTACGCCGACCAGATGCGGCGGCAGATCGTAGTTGATCCAGTGCGGCGCCTCGGCGAGCAACGACACGCTGCGCATGCCGGTTTCCTCATAGAGCTCGCGCCCGGCAGCCTCGATCGGCTCTTCGCCCTCGTCGATGCCGCCTTGCGGCATCTGCCAAAGCTGCGTCGTGCCGGCAAACTCGCTGTCCGGTTCGGCGATGCGGTGCCCGACCCAGACCAGGCCTGCTCTGTTGAGGATCATCAGCCCTACGCAGGGACGGTAAGGCAGCGTTTCAGGATCGATCTTCTTGGCCATGGGCAAGGGTTCCAGCCGTCTTTGAGAATGGACTTCGGCGAGGCGGGTAGGGTTATCCCTTTTGCGGATCGATCGCCACCGCCGAGATCGGCACGATCTCGATACCGCGCTTCTTCGCCTCGGCAATCCAGGACGTCACCGTGTCGACGGTGATATCGAAAGCCGAACCGATGCCGACCGCGCTGCCCTTGGCCCGCGCCGTCGCTTCCAGGCTATCCAGCTTCTTGAGGATTTCGCCGCGGTCCTGCACGGCATCGATCGCCATGTCGCCGGCGACGAAGGGCACGCCGTCCTTCAGCGCGAGATCGGAGGCGACGCTGCGCGCCAACGAACCGTCGTCGACATAGGCCAGCCCCCGCTTGCCGAGCTCGGCCATGAACGGTTCCATTGCCGATGGATCGGCCGAGAAGCGCGCGCCCATATAGTTCATGACCCCGGTATAGTTGGTCGTGCGCGACAGCGCCCAGTGCAGACTCTTCAGGTTTTCGTCCGGGCTGGCCGAGACCGTCAGCGTGTTGCGGCCGGGATTGACGTTCGGATAGTCGAACGGCTCGAGCGGAACCTGCATGACGATCTCATGCCCACTCTGCCTCGCCGCTTGCATCCAGCGGCCGATGCTGTTGCCTTGCGGCGCGAACGCCAGTGTCACTTCGGCCGGCAGCTTGGCGATCGCCGCCTGCGTGCCGGTCTGCGAGACGGCGAGCCCGCCGATGACGATCGCCACGCGCGCGCCGCGCGCACCCGACCACGGCCGCGCATAAACGTCGAACGGCCGCCTTCCATCGGCGGAGCGCATCGGCAGCGGACCGGTGTTGGTGGCCTCGATCAGCGCCCTGTCGGGGATGTGGGCGACCTTCAGGTTCTGGCCGAGCGTCGACGGATCGCGGATGACGATCGCCGCTTTCGGCGGGCCGTCGCCCTCCTCGGTCTGGACATGGATGATCTGCGGGCCGCCGCTCTTCATCGGCGTTCCGGCCTGCGGCGCGACCGCCGCAACCGGAGCCGGCGCGGGCGCCGGTGCAGGCGCCGCCACGGGAGCTGCAACTCCCTTCGGTGTCGCCACGGCTACTTCTTCCGGTTTGCGGAACGGCTTTTCCCGCAAGGCAATCGCGCCGGAAACGCCGATCACGGCAAGCACGGCCAGCACAGCGACAAGCGAGCCTGAGCCGATGCCACGCGAGGCAGGCCGCTTTGGCTGGAGCGACTGTCCAAGCGGGCGTTCGATGTCCTTGCCGATCTCAACCAAGTTGTGTTCCCCGGAAGCATGCCGCTTAAATGAATGTCACGATCTTCGTGACATCTCGCGCAAACTTCGCAATCGCTGGCGCGATACCCCAGACGCGTGGCGCCCCAACCGCAACCCCCGAATCAAACTGCCGGAACCTCACGGTCCCGGCAGCATTGCATTGCTTCGATCAGTCGGCCAGAGCTTTGCCCCGG
Organism: Mesorhizobium sp. Arg314; assembly: GCF_053714275.1. Classification (NCBI taxonomy): domain Bacteria; kingdom Pseudomonadati; phylum Pseudomonadota; class Alphaproteobacteria; order Hyphomicrobiales; family Phyllobacteriaceae; genus Mesorhizobium; species Mesorhizobium sp. Arg314. The sequence continues at coordinate 121,378 of NZ_JBSKBP010000016.1, forward strand.
CCGTGCCGGCGTTACTGGTTCAGCACGGCCTTGTCCGGGTTCGGCGGGAACGACGGATCGGTCTTTTGGCCGCGCAGAAGCTGCTCGGCATAGATCAGCTGCAGGTCGTCCTTCGGATCCGGCGGCACATAGGCCGCAGAGCCCGAGCCGGTCTTGCTCTCGTCGGCGCCCTTGATGTGACCCTTGAGATCGGACTCGCCGCGGGTCAGGTCACGACCCTGCAGATCCGGCGGCAACGGCTGGTCGACCTTGATGTCGGGCGTGATGCCCTTGCCCTGGATCGACTTGCCGGACGGCGTGTAATAGAGCGCCGTCGTCAGCCTGAGCGCGCCATTCTCGCCGAGCGGGATGATGGTCTGCACCGAGCCCTTGCCGAAGGACTGCGTGCCGACCACAGTGACGCGGCGCAAATCCTGCAGCGCGCCGGCGACGATTTCCGAGGCGCTCGCCGAACCGCCATTGACCAGCACGATCATCGGCTTGCCGTTGATGTCGTCGACCTGCTTCGGTTTGGCGTCGAAGCGGGTGACGTCCTTCGGATCGCGGCCGCGCGTCGAAACGATTTCGCCGCGCTTGAGGAAAGCATCCGACACGCTCACCGCCTGGTCGAGCAGGCCGCCCGGATTGAGGCGCAAATCGAGCACATAGCCCTTCAGCTTGTCGTTCGGCACCTGCTTCTTGATGGTCTCGATGGCGTTCTCGAGATCGTCATAGGTCTTTTCGGTGAAGGAGGTGATCTTCATGTAGCCGATGTCGTTCTCGACCCGGTACTTCACCGCCTTGACCTTGATGATGTCGCGCACCACCGTCAGCTCGATCGGCTTGTCGGCGCCCTGGCGCAGGATGGTGAGCTTGATCGGCGTGTTGACCGGCCCGCGCATCTTCTCGACCGCGTCGTTGAGCGTCAGGCCGCGCACCTCTTCGCCGTCGATCTTGGCGATATAGTCGCCTGCAAGCACGCCCGCCTTGGCGGCCGGCGTGTCGTCGATCGGCGTGATCACCTTGACGAGGTCGTTCTCCATGGTGACTTCGATGCCGAGGCCGCCGAACTCGCCCTTGGTCTGCACGCGCATGTCCTGCGCCTGCTCGGCGTTCATGTAGGAGGAGTGCGGGTCAAGCGAGGCCAGCATGCCGTTGATGGCGTTCTCGACCAGCGACTTGTCGTCCGGCGGCGTCACATAGTTCGCGCGCACGCGCTCGAAGATGTCGCCGAAGATCGCCAGCTGCTTGTAGGTTTCCGAACCCGCAGCGTTCGCCGCCGAACCCGGTGCGCCGTAGACCAGGCTCATTGCCGATGCGCCCATCAGCGCGCCGGCAAACAGAAGCGACAGTTTCCGCATCATTTCACGTCCTTCCAGAAAATCGGTCCGCCCACCATGGGGCCGGATCGACGGGTTTTCCATCCTTGCGGAACTCGACATAGAGTTCCGACGTCGAATTCTCATTCCGCGAGGCCGAGGTGCTTGCCACCCGGGCCTCTCCCATCGCGCCGATCGGCTCTCCCGCGAGCACCGACTGTCCCGTCGCGACGCTGATTCTGCTCATCCCCGCCAGGACGACATGATACCCATCACCCGCATTGAGGATCAAGAGTTGACCATAGGAGCGAAACGGCCCCGCATAAAGCACGTTTCCATCCGTCGGCGCCGTGACGATGGCCCCCGATTGTGTCGCAACCATGTCGCCCTGCATCGGTGCGCCATTGCCGTCATCGGTGCCGAAACGCCGTTTGATCCTGCCGATGACCGGCAGCGCGATCTGGCCTTGCAATGCCGAAAACGGTGCCGATCCCGTGAGGCGGTTAGCCTCCGGCACCGGCAGCGCGGCAGGCTCGGTCGTCGAGGCCGTCGTGTCGCTGTCGGTCGATTTTCGCTCGCCGGCCTTGGCCTGGTCCTGCGCCTTGCGCGCCTTGTCGGCTTCGAGCGAGGCGATCAGGTCCTTGAGGCTGCTGGCTTTTGCCGCCAGTTGCTGCGAGCGCTGCTGCTCGGCCGCGATCGCCGTTTGGGTATCGGCCTGCAGCTTTTTCTTGGCCTCGAGCAGCATGGTGAGCCGCTTCTTCTCCGCCGTCTGGTCCGTGACGGCGGTGGAGAGCCTGGCCCGTTCGGCCTCGATCGAGGCCGTCACCCGCGTCTGTTCCTTGAGATCAGCCACCAGCCTGTCGGTCTGCTGGCGCAGTTCCGGCACCACCGCGCCGAGCAGGATGGCGCTGCGCACCGACGACAGCGCATCTTCCGGCTTGACCAGGATCGCCGGCGGCGGATTGAGTCCCATGCGCTGCAGCGCGCCGAGCACTTCGGCCAGCACGTCGCGCCGTGCCGCGAGCGAGGCGCGCAGCTTCTTTTCCTCGGCTTTCAGCCCTTCGAGCTTGGCGCCGATGTCCTCGATGTCCTGGCCGAGCTTCTGTTCCGTCATCGCCGACTGGATGAGCGCCGCGGTGATCGAGGCATAATCCTTGCGGACCGAGGCGATGTCGGCGGCAAGCTTGGCCAGCCGCTCCGACGACAGCGTGATCTCCTTGGAAACCTGCTCGTATTCGGCCCGGCTCTGATCCGGATCGGGCGCGAGGTCGAGCGAATTTTCGGCCGCCCGCACCGGGCCGAGCGCAACCAGGGCGGCGACAAGGGTCAAGCCGCAGCGGCTGCGCCAGGCGCGCGTTCTCGAATTCCAGCCTTCAGACATCAGGCCTCGACTCTACCCGCCGCTTCGTTAACGAACCATCAACCATGTTGGAAGCGCCGCGTGATCGTAATGTCGAGTTATTGAGGCGGAAATCCGGATAGCTACGTGTCTTCCGATCGCGTTTCTACGACCTGCAGATCCTCGGCCAGCCGTACCGGCACATCCATTTGATCATGCAGGATGCTCACGACGCCAATCCGGTCGCCGGAAAGCTTGCGGAAGAACACGTAGTGGCGGCCATAGTGGCTGAAATAGACGTCCACTTTCAAATCAGCGGCAATCGCCAAATTACCGGGGAGCTTTCGCCAGAGAGGAGGTGTTTCGGAAAGGATCTGCAAGTGCTGATGCAGGCCCGTGACATAGCGGATGGCCTGCGCCTCGCCCCATTTCTCGACGGTATCGTTCCAGATTTGGTCCTGCGCTGCGTCCGCTGGCGGATAGAACAGATACCCTACCATGCCTAGAGGCTTCGGCGTTGATTGCGCCGAATAACATTCTCGGCCGATACAGACCGGAATTCGCTCTCTTCAGCCCTCAGACCTGGCTCAAGCTGCCTCTTCAACCAGTCCCACGCTTCGTCGCGGGTCTGCAAATCGCGACGGATCAAGGCGCGGATATACTCGCTGGCATTTTCGTAAAGGCCGTTCTCGCCAATCTGCTGTTGCAGATGCGCCTGGAGTTTACCGCCGACACGAACATGAATGCTGTTATCTGCTGCCATAAACCAAAAGATCCTGCTCGCCTCACATTATGGAATCGTCGCAAATATTGTCAATATCTGCTACAGTCGATCAAAGTCCTGTTCTATGGCAACCCGAGGCCGATGCCCGTCCAGGTTCCGGTTTTTGAGCGCCATTCACGAGCGATGATATGGGTGACCCGCCAGGATCGTGGCGATCCGGTAGAGTTGCTCGCCCAGCATCACGCGCACCAGCTGGTGCGGCCAGGTCAGCGCGCCGAACGACAGGACCAGGTCCGCCTGCTCGCGCAAGGGTTTGTCATGACCGTCGGCGCCGCCGATGGCGACGACCAGCGCCTTGCGGCCGCCGTCGCGCAACTGGCCGATGCGGGCGGCCAGATCCTCCGAGGAGAGCGACTTGCCGCGTTCGTCGAGCAGGATGAGGACAGCGCCGGACTGCAATTGGGCCTGCAGCTTCTGGGCTTCCTCGCGGCGCCGCTCATCGGCGCTCTGTCCGCGGCTTTCAGGAACCTCGACGAGGCCGGCAAACTCCAGCCCGACCGCGGGCCCGCTTTTGGCGAAGCGCTCGAAATAGCGGTCGGCGAGTTCTCTCTCGGGGCCGGTCTTCATCCGGCCCACGGCATGAACGGTGATCTTCATCCTCGCCCCGACGAGCTTGTCCTAACGCATACCGTGACGTTTCACGGCACGCGGATCAAGGCTCAGTGCAAGGTCTCTTCCTCGAGATCCGGCGCCTGCCACATCTTTTCGAGATTGTAGAATTCGCGGACTTCGGGGCGGAAGACATGGACGATGATGTCGCCCGAATCGATCAGGACCCAGTCGGCGCCAGCCAGCCCCTCGACACGCGCCGTGCCGAGACCGGCATCCTTCAGCGCCTTGAGAAGATGATCGGCGACAGCCGAGACATGACGGTGCGACCGGCCCGAGGCGATGACCATAAAGTCGCCGAGGCTCGATTTTCCCTGGATGTCGATTGAGACGATGTTTTCGGCCTTGGAGTCTTCCAGACTGGCAAGGACTGTGTCGATGGCGAGGGACGCGGCGGCGTTTCCGCTGATCCCTGCCGGCGAAGGCATGACGTCAGCCTTCTTCCGCAGTGCTGTTCTCAGTGTGTTTCCTTTCCCAACAAGAACAACCAAATCACCAGGCAAATCAGGTGACACCACTTAGATAGGCAGAGTTCCGTTGCAGTTTCAAGACGACAGCCCCCGCACGGCGGCTCAGGCGGCTCCGCAAGTGGCGCAAAGGGCGGGAACTGATCTCCGGCGCATGGGTTATCGGCTCACCGACCAACGGGATTCCAGCCATGCCCACCGACCCGCAAAGCGCCCTCATCACCATCCAGGCCGGGCTCGCGCAGCTCAGCACGCTGATCGTTTCCTATTCCTTCTCCGCCATCGGCGCCATCATACTTCTGGTTGTCGGCTATTTCGTCGCGGGTCTCGCGGAGCGCTCGATCTCCGCCGGCCTCGGCCACGTCCACGGCTTCGACGCGACCTTGCGTCACTTCTTCTCCAAGATCGTCCGCTATGCCATCCTGATGCTGGTCACCATCATGGTGCTCGGCCAGTTCGGGGTGCAGACCGCCTCCATCATCGCAGCCATCGGCGCCATTGGCCTGGCCATCGGACTGGCGCTGCAGGGCACGCTGCAGAACATTGCCGCCGGCATCATGCTTCTGGCGCTCAGGCCCTTCCGCATCGGCGAATATGTCGAGGTCGGCTCGATTGCCGGCACGATCGAGGAGATCGGCCTTTTCGCCACCAAGCTGCGCTCCGTCGACGGCGTCTATGTGCTGGCGCCCAATTCGACGCTGTGGAACCAGCCGGTGCGCAACTTCACACGCAACGGCGTGCGGCGCACCGACGTCACCTTGAGCATCGGCTCCTGGAACGACATCGACCGCGCACAAAAGACGCTGCTTGTCATCGCCGGCGCCGAAAAGCGCATTCGGCGCGAGCCGGCACCGATCGCCTTCGTGGCCAATCTCGGCGACACGACCGTTTCGCTCACTTTGCGCTACTGGACCTCGGCGGCCGACTACTTCTCCACCCAGATCGACACGACCAAGCGCGCCAAGCAGGCCTTTGACAGCGAGGGCATCTCGATCCCGCTGCCGCCGCCGGAAGTGCCGGCGCCTGAGGCACGCAAGCAGTAAGCCCATCGGTTCTTCACTTGGGAGCACTCGTCTCGTCCGGCGCGAAGGCAAGCTCTACCGGCAAAGGCGTCTGCGCGCTCATCGGCGCGAAGCTGCCGCTTGTTGGAGCTGGAGTCGGCCGCCCCGCCATCACGCGCCACAGCACGAACAGGCAGAAGGCCGAAGCGATGACGATGCCGACATAGATGAAGGTCGCGGTGCCGAAGACCGCCGAAAGCGCTGTCACGATGCCGGGCACGACGAAGCCGGCCAGCGACCAGGCAAACAGCATCGAGCTCGAAAGCGCCAAAAGCTCGTCCTTGCCGGCGCGGTCGGCGGCATGCGCGCTGGAGAGCGCATAGATCGATTCCGACGCCCCGTCCCAGATCAGGTAGATCACCACCAGCACCATCAGCGCGCCGCCGTCGAAGACGATGGCGAGCACGCTGGCAAAGGTCGCGAGCGCCGCCGCGCCCGCCAGCACGTAGCGGCGGTCGGTGCGGTCCGAGATCCAGCCGAGCGGGATCTGCAGGATCAGCGTGCCGACCGGCATTGCCGACAACAGCAGCGCCACATCGGCCTGGCTGTAGCCCTTGGCGGTGGCGTGGATCGGCGCGAAGCCGGAAACGATCATCGACAGGCCGCCGACCGCCAGCATGCCGGCGACGCCGACCGGCGAGATCCGCCAGGCGCGGCGAAGCGCTACCGATGCGGCCTGCGGCGCGGGCGGCTGCGCAAGCCGCGTCATGCCCACCGGCAGGATGGAGAGCGCGGTGAAGGTGATGCCGATCAGCGAGGCGGCGGCCGTGTGGATGTCGACCACGGCGAGCGTGGCATACCCCACGCCCAGTCCGGCGATGTAGGCGACATAGAACACTGCCATCACCCGGCCGCGGATCGCATTCGGCAAGGCGTCGTTCAGCCAGCTCTGCGCGACGATGAACAGGCCGCAAATGGCGAAGCCGTAAAGCGCGCGTGCCGCGATCCACAGCAGCGGGATCGGCCCGGCGCCGATCGCGGCGTTGGAAAGCGCGATCAGCGCCGAAAGCACCATGAAGGCGCGGGCGTGACCGACGCGCCGGACGAGCGGCCCGGTCAGGATGCAGCCGGCCAGCCCGCCGGCCGAAAGCCCGGTGACGATCAGCCCGGCCCAGGTGGGGTCGAAGCCGTCGGCGCCGAGACGCACCGGGATATAGGCGAACATCAGCCCGTTGCCGATCGCAATCAGCGCCATCGACACGATGACGCTGGCAATGGCAATCAGCGGCGACGTTTGCGCGGCGCGGCCCGGATCGGTCGTGGTGGGATTCTTCTCCAGCATGCGTTCGCAGCTTGACGCACAGGAGGGCAAAAAGCCGCCGTAAAAGCGACATGGCCGGACTTCCTTCCCCCCCTTGTGGGGGAAGGCGGATTGCCGCGAAGAGGCAAGACGGATGAGGGGTGTTCCAGCGGAACGAGACGTTGGTGATTGCGGCTTTCGACGAGCGTGTTGGCCAAGCTGGAGCACCCCTCATCCGTCTCGGCGCTGCGCGCCGATCCACCTTCTCCCACAGGGGGAGAAGGAAGAGGCGCTCAGTCCTTTGCCGCCTTGCGGATCGCGGTGGACGAGAGCGAGGATCGCGGCCCGTGGATGAAAGTCCAGGCCGGCGCTTGCATGCGGGCAAGCAGCGGAGCATCGCCTTCATCGACACGGGCATAGTCGAAGGTCTTGGCGACCACCGAAGACAGGAAGGAGAGCGTGGCGCCCGGGCGATCGATGACTGCGATCGGGAAGGTCAGCACGATCTCGCGCCAACGTTGCCAGCGGTGGAAATCCCGCAAGCTGTCCGCGCCCATGATCCAGACGAAATCGACGCCCGGGTTGCGCGCCTTGACCAGCGCCAGCGTGTCGGCGGTGTAGCGCACGTGCTGCGCCGCCTCGAAGGCGCTGACCTTGATCCTGGGGTTCCTGGCGATCTTTTCGGAGAGTGCTATCCGCTCGGCGAGCGGCGCCAGTTCCCGCACGCTTTTGAGCGGATTGCCCGGCGTCACCATCCACCAGAGCTGGTCGAGCGCAAGCCGTCTGAGCGCGATCTCCGCGACCAGCGCATGACCGGCATGCGGTGGATTGAACGAGCCGCCGAAGAGACCGACGGTCAGGCCCTTGGCGGCGTGCGGCATACTGAGGTAGCGGGCGGGTACCGGCTGTTCAGGTTGGGAAAGCATGGTGCTAGGCGCCCCCCTCTGCTCTGCCGGGCATCTCCCCCTCAAGGGGGGAGATCAGATGTCGCCGCGACTTTCGCCAATCGCTAGCGTTGCAAGCCGAGCGGCGGCGCCGAAGCTGCCAATCTCCCCCCTTGAGGGGGGTGAGGAGTGGTCCGCGAAGCGGACGGGAAGCCAATTGCTTGGCTTTCCGAACGACGAACGCCCGGAGCGATAGCGAAGGGCCGGGTCCGGCAGGACGGAGGGGGGTGCCTTGGCACAAAGGCTCACGCTCTGGCGGCAAACGTCAAGGCCTCACCTGTCCCGACCCGCGCACGCGGTATTTGAACGAGGTGAGCTGCTCGACGCCGACCGGCCCGCGCGCATGCATCTTGCCGGTGGCGATGCCGATCTCGGCGCCCATGCCGAACTCGCCGCCATCGGCGAACTGCGTCGAGGCGTTGTGCAGGAGGATCGCCGAATCGATCTCATTGAAGAAGCGCTCGACCGCCCTCGCATCCTCGGCGATGATCGCCTCGGTATGGTGCGAGGAAAAGGTCTCGATATGCTCGATCGCCCCAGTGACGCCGTCGACCAGCTTCACCGCGATGACGGCGTCGAGATATTCCGTCACCCAGTCGGCATCGGTCGCCGGGCTGGCGTCGGTGAAAGCTTTCATCGCCTCGGCGTCGGCATGGATTTCACAGCCGGCAGCGCGAAGCGCTTCCAGGATCGGCACCAGATGCGTGGCGGCGACCGCGCGGTCGACCAGCAAGGTCTCGGCGGCACCGCAGACGCCGGTGCGCCGCATCTTGGCGTTGACGGCGATCGCCACCGCCATGTCGAGCTTTGCCGAGCGGTCGACATAGAGATGGCAGATGCCTTCGAGATGCGCGAAGACCGGCACCCGCGCCTCGGTCTGCACGCGCCCGACCAGGCTTTTGCCGCCGCGCGGAATGATGACGTCGAGATTGCCGCCAAGCCCTTTCAGCATCTCGCCGACGGCGGCGCGATCGGTGGTCGGCACCAGCTGGATGGCATCTTCCGGCAGGCCGGCCGCCTTCAGCCCTTCGACCATGCAGGCATGGATCGCCGATGATGAATTGATCGAATCCGAGCCGCCGCGCAGGATGACCGGATTACCCGCCTTCAGGCAGAGCGCGCCGGCATCCGCCGTCACGTTGGGGCGGCTTTCATAGATGACGCCGATGACGCCGAGCGGCGTGCGCACACGCTCGATATTGAGACCGTTCGGCCGGTCCCATGCGGCAATGACATCGCCGACCGGGTCCTTGAGCGTAGCGATCTCGCTTATGCCGTCGGCCATCGCCTTGATCCGCGACGCGTCAAGCTTCAACCGATCCATGAAAGAGCCCGACAAACCGGTTTCCTCGCCGTTCGACATGTCGATGGCGTTGGCGTCGAGGATGGCCTGCTCGTTGCGCAGGATGGCGTCGGCCATGGCGGCCAAAGCGTCGTTCTTGGCTTTGGTGGAAGCGACGGCAAGCGGTCGAGCGGCAGCGCGGGCGCGGCGGCCGATATCGGCCATCAGCACCACGGTATCTTCGCCGGATTTTTCATGCAGCTTCAGCATGGTTCATCCTCCGCCCAGTCGTCGGCCAATACTCTAGCCGTCGGCCAATACTTGGTCGCCGGCAACGCTTACCACAAGGTCGTCGCGATGGATCATAGCCGAGCGCGCCTCGTAGCCGAGCACATTTTCGATCTCGGCCGTCTTCAGGCCCGCGATCCTTACGGCATCGGCGGCATCATAGGCAACAAGGCCACGCGCGATCTCGCGGCCCTCGGGCGACAGGATCGCCACAGTGTCGCCGCGCGAAAAATTGCCGCTGACCAGCTTCACCCCGGCCGGCAGCAGCGACTTGCCCGACTTCAGCGCCCCGATGGCGCCGGCATCGACGGTGAGCCGGCCGGCCGGCTCGAGCTGCCCGGCGATCCAGGTCTTGTAACCCTTCACCGGACTGGCGCTCGGCTTGAAGAACGTCGCGCGTTCGCCGCGTTCGATCGCCATCAGCGGCGACAGCCTGGTGCCCGACGTGATGATCATGGCGGTGCCTGCGGCATTGGCGATCTTGCCGGCATCGAGCTTGGTGCGCATGCCACCGCGCGACAGCTCTGAAGCCGCCGCCCCCGCCATCGCCTCGATGTCGGGCGTGATGCGGTCGACCACCGGGATGAACTTCGCCTGCGGGTCCTTGGCCGGCGGCGCCGTATAGAGTCCGTCGATGTCGGAGAGCAGCACCAGAAGATCGGCGCCCATCATCGTCGCCACCCGCGCCGCAAGCCGGTCATTGTCGCCATAGCGGATTTCCGACGTCGCCACCGTGTCGTTCTCGTTGATGACCGGCACCGCCTTCATCTTGAGCAGGGTCGAGATGGTCGCGCGGGCATTGAGGTAGCGGCGGCGTTCCTCGGTATCGCCAAGTGTCAAAAGGATCTGGCCGGATTTCAGCCCGTCCTTGCCGAGCGCGTCCGACCAGGCGCCGGCGAGCGCGATCTGGCCGACGGCCGCCGCCGCCTGGCTTTCCTCGAGCTTCAGCGCGCGCTTGCCGAGGCCGAGGATAGTACGGCCGAGCGCGATGGCGCCCGAGGATACGACCAGCACTTCGGCACCGGCATTGGCGAGCATTGCGATGTCGTCGGCCAGAGAGCTCAGCCAGTCGCGCTTCAGGCCGGTCGCGCGATCGACGAGCAGCGCCGAGCCGATCTTCACGGTGATGCGCCGGTATGATTTCAGCGATGTCGTCATTGCTGCCAGCGCGTCTCGACAGGAGCGGGCACGGCATCGCGGGCTTCAGCCACCACCGCCATCAGCGCGCGCAGCACGGCTTCGACGCCTTCACCCGTGACGGCCGAGACAAGCATCGGGGCCCGGCCGGCGGCGCGTTTCAGCGAAGCGGCCTTCTTCTTGCGCTGATCCGCGTCGAGGATGTCGATCTGGCTGAGCGCGACGATCTCGACCTTGTCGGTCAGCCCGTTGCCATAGGCATCGAGCTCGGCACGCACGGTCTTGTAGGCCTTGCCCGGGTTTTCCTCCTGCGCTGAAATGAGATGGAGCAGCACGCGCGTGCGCTCGACATGGCCGAGGAAGCGGTCACCGATGCCCACCCCCTCATGCGCGCCCTCGATCAGGCCGGGTATGTCGGCAAGCACGAATTCGCGGCCGTCGATGCGGGCAACGCCAAGGCCCGGATAGAGCGTCGTGAACGGATAGTCGGCGATCTTCGGCTTGGCGGCGGTCACGGCGGCAAGGAAGGTCGACTTGCCGGCGTTGGGCAGTCCGACCAGGCCGGCATCCGCGATCAGCTTCAATCTCAGCCAGACGCTGAGCTCCTCGCCCGGCAGGCCGGGATTGGCGCGCCGCGGCGCCTGGTTGGTCGAGGTCTTGAAATGCTGGTTGCCGAAGCCGCCATTGCCGCCCTTGGCAAGCAGGAAGCGCTGGCCGACAATCGTCAGGTCGCAGATCAGCGTCTCATTGTCCTCGGCAAAGATCTGGGTGCCGGCCGGCACTTTCAGCGTGATGTCGGCGCCCTTGGCGCCGGTCATGTTGCGGCCCATGCCGTGCATGCCGGTCTTGGCCTTGAAATGCTGCTGGTAGCGGTAGTCGATCAGCGTGTTCAGCCCGTCGACCGCTTCGGCCCAGACATCGCCGCCGCGCCCGCCGTCGCCGCCATCCGGGCCGCCGAACTCGATGAATTTCTCGCGCCGGAACGACACCGAACCGGCGCCGCCGTCGCCGGAGCGTATATAAACCTTGGCCTGGTCGAGGAATTTCATCGTCGTTTCGAGTTTCTGCTATTGCGCTTGCGGGATTGCTCTAAACCAAGGCAGGGCCGAGGGCGAGGCCGATTTGCGACTAAAGCGCCGGATGCCCTTTGCCAAGGACGCGGTAGCACTGTGCGGGGCGTGACTGAGGGGCGCGGGAATGAAGATCGTTTCCTACAACATCCAGTACGGCATCGGCCTCGACGGCAAATACGATGTCGGCCGCATCGCCGACGCCGTGCGCGGCGCCGATGTGATCGCGCTGCAGGAGGTGACCCGCAACAACCCGCGCAACGGCGGTCGCGACATGGTCGCCGAGATCGGCGAGGCGCTGCCCGATTATTTTGCCGCCTATGGCAGCAATTTCGAGGTCAACATCGGCTCGCGCCTGGAGAACGGCCGCGCCATCTCGACCAGCTTCCAGCTCGGCAACATGGTGCTGTCGAAGACGCCCATTCATTTGTCGCGCAATCTCCTTTTGCCGCGCAGCCGCAGCCTCGAGGCGATGAACTTCCAGCGCGGCGCGCTCGAAGCGCTGATCGAGACGCCGCTCGGCTTCATCCGCTTCTATTCCACCCATCTCGACCATCGCAGCCCGGTCGAGCGCCAGAACCAGATCCGTTTCCTGCGCCAGCGCCTTCTGAATTACACGCTGGAAGGCGGCGGCCTGTCGGGCATTCCCGAAATCGGCCTGCCGGACCTGCCTTATCCGGAAGCCTTTATCGTCATGGGCGACTTCAACATGCTGCCGGGCTCACCCGAATATGTCGAACTCGCCGGCCGCCCGGATCATGAGTTCGGCATGCCGCTGACCGCCGATCTCGCCGTCGATATCGCCCAGCGTCTCGCCGTCGCCGATCTGGTCACCTGGGTCGATCCCGACCGCCCCGAAAACAAAAGCCGCTACAAATGCATCGACTACATCTTCACCAGCGCTTCGCTTGCCAGGTCGCTGCAGCGCCTGTGGTCCGACCGCCAGGCTGTCGGCTCCGACCACCTGCCGCTCTGGGCTGAACTGAGCTGAGCTCCGAACTCCCCCTCATCCGGCCGCTACGCGGCCACCTTCTCCCCAAGGGGAGAAGAGGCAGGCATCGGCGCCTCGAACTCCTCTCCCCTCGGGGAGAGGTCGGATTGCCCCGAATTGCCCTTCGCAATTCGGGGCAATCCGGGTGAGGGGCGCTGCTTAGCCCTGCGAAGCAACTGTCAAAAATGGACCCAGTTGCGCAGGCTGGTCCACGTCTTCCTATCCAACCGGTAGCGCTCGACCGGCACCTGGCCGGCGACGATCGAGTTCAGCATGCCCTGGCCGGCATACTGGAAGCCGCATTTGTGGATGACGCGGCGCGAGGCTGGATTGATCACCCTGGTCGAGGCATGCAGCACCTGGATCGAGGTGCTCTGGAAGGCGAGGTCGACCAGGGCGTGCGCTGCCTCGGTGGCATAGCCGCGCTTCCAGTACGGTTCGCCGATCCAGTAGCCGAGCTCCAGCCCGCGATCGGTGGTGTTCAGGCCGGCGCAGCCGACGAAGGTGCCGGTGTCCTTGAGCGTCAGGGCATAGACGATGCCGGCGCGGCGCGAAGCCGCCATGGCGAGGAAGGTGCGGCCCTCGGTTTCGCCGTAGGGATGCGGCATGCGAGCCAGCATTTCGGCGACATGCCGGTTGTCGGCCAGAGCAACGAGCTGCTCGAGATCGCTGTCGCGCGGCGCGCGCATTACCAGCCGCTCGGTGGCGAGCACCGGGCAATCGATCGCGTAACTTTCGTCGTCGGTATCTTCCGCTTCGGCAACCATTTTAGTCCTCCAGGGCAAGAAAAAAATGAAAAAGGAGAGAGGGCAAGCCCATCTCTCCTGATCCTTTTCCTGGCCTGGCCAGACACCGGTTCCCGAGATGGGCGCCGGTGTTATGGTGCGGAACCGGCTACTCCGCTGCTTTGGTAATCGGGTTCACCGATACGTAGGTTCGGCCGTTGGCTTTTTTGTTGAAGGTGACCGCACCGGCTTCGAGCGCAAAAAGGGTGTGGTCCGTGCCCATGCCAACATTGGTGCCCGGATGCCAGGTCGTGCCGCGTTGGCGGATGATGATGTTGCCGGCGACGACGGCTTCACCGCCGAACTTCTTCACGCCGAGACGCTTGGAGTGCGAATCGCGACCGTTGCGCGACGAACCGCCAGCTTTCTTGTGTGCCATCTAACTAACTCCGATGCGCCCTGGGGGCGCTTGAATGGTCTTATGAACGCGTTCGCGTTCCGTTTCAAGTGCGTACCGGCGACGATCGCCGCCGGCTCGTCTTACTTCTTCGCCAGTTCCTTGGCCTGCTCGCGCCAGTCCTTGATCTGGTCGGCGCTGAACGGCATGTGCTCGTCGATCTTGGCGACGTCCTTGTCGCTGAGCTTGGCGAGCTGCGCGAAGGTGATGATGCCCTGCTCGGCGAGATCCTTCGCCGCGACCGGGCCGATACCCTTGATCACGGTCAGGTCATCCGGCTCGCCCTTCGGCGCCTTGAACAACGGCGCGGCCTTTGCCTCTTCGCCGGCAGCGGCCTCTGCCTTGGTTTCCTTCTTGGCCTTGGGCTCCTTCGGAGCGGTCTCGGCCTTCGCCTCGGCGGCGACTTCCGCCTTGGCTTCTGCCTTGGCTTCCGGCTTGGCAGTGGCCTTCTTCGACGGCTTGGCGCCACCCAGCAGGATCTCGGCGATCCTGACGGTGGTCAAAAGCTGGCGGTGGCCGATCTTGCGGCGCGAATTCTGGCGGCGACGCTTCTTGAAAGCGATGACGGTGCGGTTCTTGCCCTGCTCGACGACTTCCGCCGTGACCAGAGCGCCATCGACGAACGGCGCGCCGAAGGTGACATTCTCGCCTTCGCCATGCGCGAGCACATTGCCGATCTCGACGATATCGCCGACCTTGGCTTCGACTTTCTCGATCTTCAGGAGATCGTTGGCGGCGACGCGATACTGCTTGCCGCCCGTTTTAATGACTGCGAACATTTTTTGCCTTTCGCTGTTCGGTCGGCCTCGATGAACCGCGTCAGGCGGTTCGGCCGTCTTTTTGTCAGTCTGCGGGTTCAAAAAACAAGCGGCGCGGAAGAGCCTCCACGCCGATTGCGGGCCGTCCCTAACCGAAGGTTGCGTTGGAGTCAAGGCAAGCGCTGTTTCTTGAGCTGTTGTTGGTGCGCCGCGAACCGCGCCGCTTGCGAGGCGGCGACATCCGTCGTCCGGTGGCATCGCGCCGATGAGTGGCAGGATCGCGTTATGCTCCACGCAGGCGAGGCTTGGCCGTCGCGCCGCGGGCCCTTTTCGAAGAAGCCGGAAATCCGACGAATAGGGCCTTGTAACCGGAGCAGTCAGCCGTTATCTAGTGCGCCGCGCCGGCAACGGCCGACCATGACCTCGCGGAGAGGTGGCAGAGTGGTCGAATGCACCGCACTCGAAATGCGGCATACTCGCAAGGGTATCGGGGGTTCGAATCCCTCCCTCTCCGCCATACGATTTCCTTAAGTGATTGATCCAACATCGTTTTCCGGCGTGAGTTTTAGCTTTCCCCACCTC
The DNA here is from genome assembly GCF_053714275.1 of Mesorhizobium sp. Arg314. Lineage (NCBI taxonomy): Bacteria > Pseudomonadati > Pseudomonadota > Alphaproteobacteria > Hyphomicrobiales > Phyllobacteriaceae > Mesorhizobium > Mesorhizobium sp. Arg314. The sequence continues at coordinate 136,410 of NZ_JBSKBP010000016.1, forward strand.
CTTCCCCACTTAGCTACTTTGTGACCCTCGTTTTTGGGGCGCTGGAATATTGTTCTCTGCCTACACGTACCGTGCCAATTTTCGGCGGCTCGATTTTGGAATCGCAATGTTCAGCAGCGCCAAAAGCTCGACCGCTTTAGCGGGAAAGCGGCGGCGTTATTCGTCGCTCTAATCGGCTGGAGCTCCGACAGTGATGGTCAGCCGCTCTCGGGGCAAGCTAGTACCCGGCAAAGTCGAGGTTGCCGCGAAGTTTCGGGTAGTAAACTTGGTCGTCCTGGATCGCAGAAGTGAGCGTGGTATACGGCCCATTCGGGTTGCCGCCGTCATGCGACCGGCTGATGGCAAGTCCTGGAGCGTGGAAGAATAGGCGGCTGTCATCACCCATGTTCTTGGCGGTGGCGTCGACTACGCAGTGCGCAAAAATCCGCCTCTGAAACCTGTCTGCCGGAGAGAACGACGCAAGGGTTCCGAACTCTGTCACCCAGACATATCGCGGCAGTTCGATCGCTCTAGCTAGTGATTGAACGGCTTCCTTTACATTATTGCGAAGCAGGCGATGTTTGTATTTCCAACCGTACGTGAGATAGGTCCTTGCTATGACTTCATTCTGGCCCATGGCCGCGACAAATTGGTCGCCCAACCCAAGAGAGTGGCCAAGGTTCTGAGCGTAGTTTCCTTTCAAATTGCCCCAAGCAGCGCCGTAGCTATTGAGTAGATCCCACGAAAACCACTCTGCCTTCTCAGCTGGGACAAACACTTTGTCCGGCAGCGGGATGATCAAGAAATGAACATTTCCGCGCACGCTATAGGGTGTCTCACCAATCGCACCTCCAGCAACGATCGGCATGCGGAGGTTTGGGCCTTGCTGGTCGTCGTTCACGTAGAAAGCGGAGCAAAATTCCGCTCTGGTCGGTTGCGGCGGAAGCGCTCCAGCCGCCGGCGAATTATGATCAAACACTTGGCCTGATGCTACGACTGCGTGCCCAATATCGGCGCCCATGTATCCAAGCCCCACGATGACCGGAATGCCCGAATCAACGTATCTATTGATCACATCTGCGGGCCTGATGCCTTGCCACACTGGTGCGTTGTTCCCACCGTTTGCTATGTAGGTCAGAGGCATGCGCCCTCCAGCCCGGAGCGCCGATACCATCCCATTGAGGCTCAAGAACTCGGAACCATTGGGGATGGTCGATGCGACGCTCTCCGACTCCCTCATCATCGCCGCTTCAGTGATACCTACCGTTGATATCCATGGCCCTTTATGACGAGCATGGAAATGCCTACTCGCCGTCCAGATTGCAGCCTGAGCGCAAGCTCCAATCCGCTGATCTTGCTGAGTCATGGGAAGTGCGTGGATCGAGAGTTCGGCGCCGAGCACGTGAATGTCATATTTTGCTCTGACAAGCGCGTGGCTCTCGTAGTTGGCTGGCGATGGTGGCGTTTCTAGAACCGCCTGTGCGAGGGGCGCTTCGTGGATCGGCCGAAGAATTACATAGCCTAGGTAGGCCGGCCTTCCTTGCAATTCGAGTTCGATCGCCATTTCAGAAGGTGTGACAAGACCCACTACCGCCGACAAATCGGCGCGAAAGAAATGCAGTCGTTTGCATAGCTTCGTATGCCGCTTGAAAAGACGAGCGTAGTAGGCGGCGAACGCTTCAGTGAAGTCCCGGTCTAGATATTCGTCTTCAACAAGAACGGTTTGAGCCCCGAGCGATTGAAGCTGCACGACCAAATTGTTCGTGATGTTGGGGTTAGCCTGTCCCGCTTTGAGCGCGTCTATAACCCAGTTCCAGCCAGCCGCGTCCAGCAGTATCGCCGATACCGCCATTTTTCGTTCAGCCCCCCAGCTAACGTTATTTCACCGAAGAGATTGCCTCTCATCCGAGGACTGCGCAGATGCTTCGCAGTTGCTCAATGCCAGAACGACGCCTAGGGACAGCGTAACAATATGCCGGTGCATTCCCGCCGACCTAAGACGGTTTGATGCCAGCGGCTCTGAGCTTCGCACCAAGGCTGGCGCGAGTGGCGCACGCTGCTTTGTCACCTGCGACGCACTTTTTGTTGGCATCCGACCAATCGAGCAAAGCGGTGTTCAGCCAGCTTCCCGGTGCACGTGCGATACCATATGGCGTTGGCGGAGCCCCAGAGGCGACCGAAGCGGCGGCGGCAGCGGCCCCGGTGCCCTGGCCGTGGGGTGCGCGTTTCCAACCGCTCATGATGAGGCAGTTCCGCATGTACTCGTCTTCGTTGATCGCATTGCCAAGGGCATTACCGATTCCGGCGCCGGCTACAAAGCCGGGGGATCCGATAGCAATATAGCCCTGGTCAACAGAGCGCTTCTGCATGTCGCATTGCGCGTGCGCCACGTCGAAACTTGGCCCATACCCTATCTGAACGTAATCGTTTGGATTATCAGTTTGACAGCCACTCAACGCGGCACCGGCACAGAGTGCCAACAACACCCTTACTCTCATACCCCCAGCCCTCCCATGGCTTAAAGTTAAGCATCTCTTAAAGCTAATATTTTCGCAAGAGGGAGCGCTACTTTCGGTAAATGCAGCCGAATTTGTAGCTTCCGGCATCCCGCCGGATATATAGGGTTATTACTGTCGGCGACACTTGCGGCTCATGCCTTCCGCAGCCTCACGCCGGCGGCGACAAGAATCCGGATCATCAACTAAACACTCACAATCGACGCCCCGGTGCCGGGTATGCCACGACCTTGGCGAACATGAAGCTGCGGCCCTAGTCCCAATCCTGATCAGGTGTAGCAGGACGGCGATTCCAATTTCTGACGGCGTTCAACTCGTCGATGCAGACCGGGCCGGACGCGCCGCAGTCATCGCACCGCACCACCACTCGGCCCCTCATCGGTTGCATGTGGCCGCACGTCATTGCTCGTACAGAACGGGCAAGGATCCGCAGTCACCTGGTCGAGCGCTTCCTCCCGGCGCTCTTTGCCGGCTCTGCAACGGGTTTGCGCCCGAGCCCGCTCGCCTTCGCCAACTCTGAACGCTGTGCCGCATAGTTCGGCGCCACCATTGGGTAGTCTGACTTCAATCCCCATTTCTCCCGGTACTCGTCGGGCGTCAGGCTGTAGTGCACGGCGAGATGACGCTTCAGCGACTTGAACTTCTTCCCGTCCTCAAGACAGATGATGTAGTCAGGGAAGACCGATCGCTTTGGATTAACCGCCGGCTCTTGCTTCGGCTGGTCGGGTGCGGTTGCGGGGCCGATACCTGACAGCGACGAATGAACGGAGGCGATCAGTTCGGACAGGCCGGAGACGGGCACGGCGTTCTTGCTGACATACGCCGAGACAATATCTGCCGTCAGTCCGACAAGATCGACGGTCTGGGTTTCGTTTTCTTCGCTCAAGTATTCGCTCCTAGAATTGGGATCTGTACCCCCCCCCCCCACGCAGGCGGCCGTATATCGCAATTTCAATTAATGCGGAGATAAATTCCACCAGGCAACTGGATTTCCGGCCCGGATTTCGGATCGATCAATTGCCCTTCGGACACTTGATAGGATTCACTGCATCACAGCGCCGATTGCGGCGATGTAGAGCGGAAGTAGCAGCGGCCCTTTTTCGCCTTATCCGACTGCGCCTCGGCCCGCAGCCTCAATGAGGCGCGAGCCATCACCAGAGAGTATGTTGCTCTTTGACATCCCGTGGCTAGAAATAGCTCAGTTCACCGGAAACACTCACATGATCGACCCCCTTGCAATAGGACTGGTAGGCGGTTTCTGCGTTGGTCTGCTCTGCGGGAGACCGGCTTTGGCATCCAAGAAACATAAGGCTGAATTGGAGCAGCCGCCTGCTTATGAACTTCGACGAAACGTTGAAGATGCAGAAGGCCGTTATCTGGAGGTCCTGCGCCGCGAGCTGGCGAATATTCTGATTGCAAAGAACCCGGATATGATGCTCACCGTTTATGAGAAGGCGTGGCAATACCAGAGGGAAATTGTCGCTGCCGATCCAGAGCGGCGCAATGCAGACCTCAATTCGATAACCCAGAAATTCAAATACTACCATGAGTTCGAATTGCTCGGGACCAGACATTTTGTCCCGTACGAGATAGCAATGTTTTTAATCTCCGAGGACCAGGTGGTCGAGAGGTACATGGAGATTTCAAAAATGCTGATCCTGCGCCGCACGATAATCGGTGGCGAAAAACCGCACCAGCTATTCGATGACTATGATCACGAGGTGCTGACTAAATCCATTAGAGCGCAAAAGGACCGGACCTTTAAGGCGAAGATGGAGCACGCATTGGGCCGGTTCTATGCCTTCTGTTCGGGCTACGATCAGAGCCCTGGCGCAACCGGCGCGCAGCGACCAGAATTCGACATGAACGACGTATCAGTGTTCAAACTCAGATCGGCGAATTTTACCCCTGAGAATGAAACCGCCATCGTGTTTAAGTTCACAGGCGAATATGCGGTATATTCGACGTTCTATAATGACGCACGCAACCGCACCTATGAATCATACTATCGGTCTGACGCGACTTTTCGTGAGCGGCATGGTCTTGAACTAAGGTGACGAAGGGTACGATAGCAGCGGTTGCGCAGACTGCCGATGGTGGCGATGGCAAGATAGTGGCGGGTATCTCGTCTCTGTCCCGATAGGAACATTTAGACGCGCGGCTTTGCCAGTCTGACACCAGCGCCGCCGCCATTCTCCGGAATGAAAACCACGCCCGCAGCTTCGAGGGCTCGCTCAACTGCCATCACATTGTCGGCAGAGCTTCGGCCTGTCCCGAGCGCTTCCATGCGCTTGATCGTTTGCACCGAGAGCCCGGCCGCCCCCGCGACGTCCTCTTGAGTGAGACTTGTCAGGGCGCGGGCTGCCTTTATCTGCTCGCTGTTTATCACGAAAAACCTCTCATATGTCACTTTTCGTACAATATACGTATCACCACGGTTGACACTCTGCAATCCGTCCACTATACGTAACGTACAACGTGATTAACTTCAAGGCACACGGCAATGACCGTTCTCTTGTCTCTGGATCTCACCCCGGCCATCAATGCTCACGATGAGCGCATTGCTTCGGCTTGGCGCATTTCCAGCCAGGAAGTCAGTGAGGCGATCCGGTTCGTGCAGCAGAGCCTGAAGGTGATCGCCGAGGCCGATGAAATGCTGACCCCAACCATCCGCCTGCATCGCCCGGCCTATGTCGAGCAGTGCTGCAAGCGCCTTCCGTGGGAGCTTTCGCTCTACCTCGGACACGTGCGCCGCATCAGCGAGGCGGAGGCCGAAATGGAAGCGCGCGGTATGGCCTTCGCCAAATCATCTTACGCATGGGGAGAATGAGCAGATGCGCAGCAAGATCGAATGCCCATACTGCGGCGCGACCGAAGGTCTGCGCGTGGCTTGCGACTGCGGAATTGAGACTCCCGATTACATCTGTGAGGGCTGCTTCACGCCGACCGACACCGGCCCCTGTTTCGACGATCTGCCCGAACTAAACCCGCTCTAACCACTCACCAACTGGAGAACATCAATGCCGAACACCATCGTTCAGGCAGCCGGCGAAGCTATGCCCGCTGCCAACCTGAACCGTCGCCGACTCCTTCTGGGCCTTGCCGCAGCATCGGCCGCAGCCGCTGCAACTGTTCCGTCAAATGCGGCGGCAGTTCCGGCTGAAAACCCCGAGTTGCTCGCGTTGAGCGCGAATCTGCCGGCCATCGTCGACGAATGTCTCGTGGCAACCCGTGTCGTGCGTGAAATTGAAAAGCGATGGTACGCCGCAACGCCGAGAGCGCCCGACGAGTTGACGGTAGCCGGTACCGGCGAGCCGTATGAGAGAAATCAGCCCGGCAATCCCGAACCGGGGCTGCTTTACGGCTCCTTGTGGCGCAAAGGGGAGGCATTCCCGCGCCGCATCGTGGTCACAGCCTCAGGTCTCAATTGGCCGATGGCACATGCTAAGCGCCGCTTGCGGAAAGCCAAGAAGGAAGGAAACGCAGCCGACTACTTACAGGCCGAGGAGGAACTTGCTCGGTTGAAAAAGCTGCAGGCCACAGCTTCCAACTACGAGACCGAATTCGCCGATCTCAAAGAGAAGGCGAAGGCCGAATACGACCCCGCATGGCCGATCAAATCCGAACTCATGGAAAAGCTCGAAAAGCACATTGCCGCGATCATGAGGGCAGAGGACCGAACCATTGAGGGGCTGATCATCAAGGCCCAGGCCCTTGGCGAGTGGGATCGCGTGACCAGCGCCGACAAAGGCGGAATTTACAAGGTCGCATTTCGGCACGGTGCGAATTGGCACGGGCAGATCGCCGCGTCGGTTCTTCGCCATGCGAAAGGCGGTGTAGCATGACCCGGCCTTCCAACAACCTGGACGACCTCCAGAGCGACATCACGCATCTGTCGACCCTCATCAACATCATCACCGAAAAAGCGCTCGATATATGCATTCCCGACATGTCGGATGAGACGCGGAGCGAGGTAAAGGACGTGACGGGGCTTCTGTGGATAGCCAGAGATCTTGCCGAGCAGATCGCCGCCAATGCCGAGGCCTGTCAGTGCCGCATCATCGAAGACCGGCGGCTCGGCGAGTCGCACTCGGCAATGAACTGACGAGCCAAACGCTTCTGACATGGGCCCGGCTGCCATGGGGCCGGGCTTTTTGTGTCTGTGGTAGAAAAGTCACGCAACTCGAATATGCAGCACTTCAACTGGTGCGCACTTATTATCCAGCTAAGCGAGGCGTACCGTCGTCGGCAGGGCATAGGGGATGCCCGTCCTTGACTCCTCCCGAACTAACGCCTGCTGTGGGCGGACCGGTGGGCGTTTTCTTATTGACGATGGCCCGGCGGCTTCGGCTTCCGGGCCTTTTCCGTGTCGCGATCATGTCGCGTGGAGAAAAGCCCTTTGGGATGCCAATCTAGGTGACATCATGGCCGACATCCTGGATGTGGCGGCCAGACGGTCAGGTCAGAACTTGTAGCTCACGCCAACGCGAACTGCGTGGTCCCGCACCTTCATGCTTTCGACGACAGTCGAAAAGGCCGGCGCCAGATTTCCATTGGCGGTCCCGAAGTCAGTGTAGCGATATTCAACGCGCGCGCTCCATTTGTCAGTGAACGCGTATTCAAGACCGGCACCGATCGTCCAGCCAGTTTTGGTCTTTGACCACGACATCAAAGTCGCCGGGTTAGGGCCGCCCTCAAAGCGGAAGTTACCGAAGGCCACGCCGCCAGTGACGTACGGTAGGAAGCGATCGAAGGCATAACCGACCCTGGCGCGAACAGAGCCCTGCCAGCGCAAATCGGCGCTGCCAGCGCTGTTGAAGCCGAAGGGATTATTGAAGCTGTCTTTGACATTGGCGTATTCGATATCGCCTTCCAGGCCAACCACAAGCGGCGAGTCGAACTGATGATTGTAGCCAACGTACACACCACCGACAAATCCACTTGGCGTGAAACTTCCGCCTGGCGCTCCATTGCTGAAACTGTAGCCCGTTTTCGCCCATTCATAGCCAGCCTGAGCGCCGACATAGAGCCCCGTCCAGTTGTACGTAGAGGCCACAGGCTCCTGGGCGAGGACGTCAGCCGCGAATGCGCTGCCGGTTGCTGCAACAAGAGCGGCGGTCGCGAGCAGAATCGATTTCATGGCAAGCCCCTTTGCGATCGATACGAAAACTTAGAACGAACCTCCCAATCGGAAAATGGTTTGGATGGCCCCTGGCGACGATTTCAATATCTTGTTGCGGATGGGTCACAAGGCGACCCCCGCCGGTCAGGGGACGACAGTGGGATTCTGCGTCTTGCAATCCTTCCCGCCGGGCAAAGCATGAACCGCGCCGACGAACCCCCTGTGGTCATGGTGATAGCTGCGTGCGGCCGAAGCTCAATGACCGTGCTGTCGGGCTTAGCTACAGGCACAGAGTCCATTGCTAACGCTACGGCGTGGTGTAGCCCGTCACGAATGCCCCCATCCTTGTCGAACTGCCAGACGGAGCCCTCAGTCCTAATGATGCGACTTGGCTTGCCTTCGTCATACTCTAGCATTGCCCACAACACACGCTGCCTAGTACAGGGCTAAACTTCCATCCCCCTGTTTTTAGGGCTCGTCCGAACTAGAGTATTATCTTTACGCAATCGACCTCCACGGGCCCGCTGACGGTTTCAAGCAATAATTTCCTGGCGTGCTCGTGTCCGCTGTCTATCGACAGTGCGTAACAATCGACCCGTTTTGCATGGTCAAGTTGCAGATCTGAATCTCGCCGGTAATGGAGTTCATTCGCCACGCGAACAGATTTCCGTCTGCGCCCATGCCTGGAGCGACCTTATAGGGAGCCAGAATCTGGGCGCCGATGATCGAGGCGCCAATCAAGATTGCTCCAATCAATATGGCGCGCTCAGTTTTCATCGAATCCCGTGACTATGCAGTCTCCAGCGCACCATGCACACGGAAAAACGTGGCAAGGCTCTTGGCAGCATCTTCAGATGCAAATTTGGCTAGAACCCGACCTGGTGCTTTGGGGTCTTGGTTGTCCATAGCAACAAGGTATAGGCCGAATTGGTCGAAGGCCGGATTGTCCTGCCGAGCAATCTCGGCCTCATGGTCAGTTATTTCGCAGATACACAAACTCTCCCGGTTCGATAGAGTAGCGACCGCTTGGAACGTCATGATTCGTCTCCTTTATCAAAGGGTGGGCAGCCGTGGTTAACAAACCGTCAATTTCAGTGAACAAGCTTGGGGAGTACATTATCAGTAAGGGGGCGAGGCAGAGGAAAATTCTGCACGATAGGAAGTACCCAGACCCCGATTTTCAGATGGGCATGTATCACAAGGAAGCGAGTGAGGCCGTAGCGGCTTATCTGGCTGCCGGCGCGGTGGACCCGTCGCCATTGGATACGACCCTCCATTCGCTGGCGCAGTTGACATCGGACAAGATCGGCGCGGCGAGACGGATAAATGCCAACATCGACGCCTTGGAGCGTTTCAACACGATGCTGGACGACATCGATCTTATGGGTGCCGAACCGGAATTGGGCGCTCACGCTCCGGCGAAGCTGACCTTCCACAACGTCGAGATTTCTGTGCGACCGGAGATCGTGCTGCGAGCGACGGTGAAGGGAAAGAAATACATCGGGGCACTCAAGCTGCACTTTTCTAAGTCGCATCCCCACACGGAGGAATCGGCTGGTTTCGTGTCGGCCGCCGTGAATGAGTACTGCCGGCTTCATGTTGCGGGCTATGGGGTTGCCGTGGTCAATCCGTCTTTCTGTCAGGTGATCGACGTTGCATCCGGCAATGTTTTCGCTGGCGTAAAGGCGACAAAGCAGCGCCTGAACGACATCGCCGCCGAATGCCAGAACATTGCGGCTCTGTGGCCGACGATATGATCGCGACCTGAGTGCGCCTTGTACCCTCAATTCATCGCCGGCCCCCTACCAGTGAACGCTTCAGCCCGAACACCGGAAACTCGCTCCAGTGTCTCGATCGTGCGCTCCAGCAAGAGCATGGTGCAATCTGCCAAGAGACGATCATCTTCAGGTATGGACGCGACGGCGGCTGGCAGTAGCACGTTGGCCGTGGCAGCGAATGCCAGCGCATCGGCCGGGGTAGCCGCTTGCGATTGAAGCAAGCCGGCCAGCAGGTTCAGCAGGTGCTGGCTCTGGTCAGCCCCGCCAGACGCGTGCAGCCGGATTTCCGATGCCATTTCCTGAGCAACAGACGCAGCTCGCCGGATCTCGGAGGGTCCGCCCTTGGTGGATTGCTGAACAGGCTCGTTCATTGCCACTTG